>NZ_CP130749.1:1200000-1548264 GCF_030563405.1 Vibrio sp. SNU_ST1 | reverse complement strand
CACAAAGATGGTCATTTATTTGAGGTATCTGAAACAGCCGTTGAATGGATAGAACAGTATCAACACTTCAAAGGTGTCACCAAAAGCATCGTTGAGCTTCTTAACCTAATTTCACTTCGTGGGTTTAGCAGCAAAGACGGTTACGTTTCCACTACCGAGATTATTGAATCAACAGATGGCCAAGTTACTCGTGCAGCATTACAGCAAAGGTTAAGAGCTGCGGTGAGTATCGGTCTTTTCAGACAAATTCCGGTTCGCTTTGAAGAAGGTCTTGCTGGTAAAACTATGCTGCATCGCTTTGTGAACCCAAACCAATTGATATCGGTACTGGGTGCTACTAGCTTAGTGACAGAGAGCGTGAAGCAAAATGAGAAGCAAAAGCGGTCTAAAGCTCTAGCTCAAACCAAAGTCAACAAGCGCTTACTGAATGAACATGGACTGAATACCCCACCAACGATGAAAGACGAAGCGGATCAATTCATTGTTTCACCAACCAATTGGGCAGGGATTATTGATCAAGCCTTAGCGCCACCTAGAACGCGTAAGAGTTATCAAAAATCTATGGTTTCGATCTCTGGCACTCGAGCTGTGATCGAGACACGATCGTCTAAAAATATCATGACGGTTGACGATCTAATGACGCTGTTCGCGTTATTCACGTTAACAGTTCAATATCATGATCATCACCAAGATGATTACCATCTAGACGCTAAACACACACCGAACAAAACACCACTTTACATCACGGATATTTTGTCCTTGCGTGGCAAGAAAGATAGTGGGCCGGCACGTGATTCGATCCGTGACAGTATTGATCGTATCGAATTTACGGACTTCCAATTGCATGAGCTTACAGGCCGTTGGCTTAGCGAGAACATGCCAGAAGGCTTTAAGAGTGATCGTTTCCGATTCCTAGCTAGAACCATTACCGCATCGGAAGAAGCGCCTACAGAAGGCTCTGACGGCGAAATTCGCATTAAACCGAACCTGTATATCCTTGTTTGGGAACCTTCGTTCTACGAAGAGCTGCTCACTCGTGATTATTTCTTCCTATTTCCGCCAGAAATCCTGAAGCAACATACCTTAGTCTTCCAAATGTATTCGTACTTTAGAAGCCGTATGGCACGTCGTCATTCAGATTGCATGTTGCTCAGCGAGCTCAATCAAAAGTTAGCTCGTAACATCGATTGGCGTCGTTTTTCGATGGATCTGATCCGCGAGCTCAGAAAGTTAGGTGAAGTCGGAGAGCAAGAAGATACCTTCCTGGTTAACCTTTGGGGTTATCACTTAACGATCACCGCGTTGATCGAAAAAGGCAAAACGACTGATTATCAGGTTGATATCAAATGTAATGTGGAAGAAGTCTTACGTTACTCAAGAGCACGCACCACCAATGCAGGCAAGCGTAATATGGCCCCAACGTTACCGAACCCACTGCGTAACGAAATGGTGTCTAAACAGAAATTGGAAGAGTTGTCTGAGATTATCGATGGTGAGTTTGAGCCAATTCAGCGCAAAGCACCGTCGCCAAGAGGTAAGTTGGGACGTCGAGTTAAGCAGCGTAAACACTCTGTTGAGATCAACGCTGACGAGATTATGATTACTCTCTCTAAATATACCTCTGCAGAGGCTCTAGAACGTAGCATAACGGCTTTATCTGCTATGACAGGGCACTCACATGCTTCAATCAAAGAAGAGTGTTCTGAGCTCATTGAGAAGCTTGATTGGTTGAGAGTTGGGGAGGACGTTATCCCATACGAAACACTGAGTCGCTTAATTGAACTTTACAACGACCGTGACAGCACCAGCAATCGACACTTGTCTATTGAGCGTTTGATCTCTGGTTTAGCTGTGCGTCGTAAAGTGTGTAAACAAGTTCACGAAGGTCATTTAGACGAAAACGTGTTCTTAGCGCTCGACGAAATGGCGATTGGCCACTAATCACCAATCACTGAGCACTCGTGATTATCCTATCGCAAGAAGCCCATATTGACGGTCGACGAATGGATAGTTTGAACACATTAGGTGCTGATTAAAACCGCACTTAACGCTGACAAATTGATGACAATGTAGCGCATCCAGTTGATTATTATTTATCCCGAATAGACAACCTTTTGTCCTTTCTTATGATTAATAGATTGGCTCATATTTTGTTACATCATACTGAATAGATTTTTGCGAGTTCCTAAGGGACTCGCTTTTTTTTGCCTGAAATTTGTCTAATCATTAACATTCAAAAGCTTACCATTTAAACTCTACAGCTTATGGAGTCAGTTCCTGAAGCATGATCAAGGTGAGATCATGCTTTCTACGGAGCTTATTTTTGATGGGGGTCAGCTTTGATGCTTGATCGAACAGGGGCTGAATCGAGGAGTGGATCAGTGCAGTTGACGTAGAGCCATGCCTTGATCATCGTTCTGGTGTTGGCTTGCCATAAAGCGTACATGCGATTCGATCAATTTCTCTGACTCTTCTTTCCAGCGGGGTTCTTGCTGTTGGTTAGTAAACTCCAAAGCCAATACGCACAAGTGCTGTAGCCGCTGTGTACACCACTCTTGTAAGTCAGGTTCTGATTTTGGATTACAAGACACAGCTTGAAGCTTACTATAGGCAAACATCAGGTATTGGAAAGCTTTTTCCTGATGGTGCGAGCTACTAAGTTCGTTTGAGATAGATGGTGGGTTTGGTGGTGAAAGCTTTGTCGGTGCCGTCAGAATTTCATCTTTATATCGATAAAACGTAAAGATTCTCAAGCATCCGTCTAACCAGCATGCGATGCCTTTGCTCTGGTCATCCGTGATCAAAGGCCCCCAGAGTGCATCTGGAGGCGTTAAGATCAAAGGCTCTAACTGCTCCACTTGATCATGCTTTCGGTCTTTGTACCAATTTCCGATCCGCTCTAACCAAGTGTCTAGTTCATTCATGCAACGTTATCCCACTGTTTAACATAGTGATTATCTGAAACTTGCTTGATCTCATGCTGTATTTCACTGCTTTGTTCACGAATACGATCTGCGTCTATTGAATAGTTTGGCTCATTTTTTACGAGTTCGCCAAATGGTAGATCAGGATCGGGAACAGCAGAGATCAATAACTTAGTGTACGGGTGTTGTGGGTTGGTTAAGATCGACTGGGTTGATCCCCACTCAACGATCTGTCCCTTGTACATCACAGCCGTCTCCTCTGCGATGTAGTGTGCTGTTGCGAGATCATGCGTAATGTACAAAAAACCTATCCCTAACTCTTTCTTCATCCTCTGCATTAGATTCAAAACACCTAGTCGTATTGAAACATCCAACATCGAGGTGGGTTCATCGGCAAGGATAACCTCAGCACCGACTGCAAGTGCTCTTGCTAAGTTTATGCGCTGCCTTTGGCCTCCACTGAGCTCATGAGGGTATTTGGTGAGAGTTTCGATGGGCAACTCCACCAGCGTTAATAACTCTTTGAGACGCTCAGTGAGAGCTTGTTTCGTAGCTACTTGCTTGTGGATCTTAAGGGGCCGCGTTAAGTGGTGTTCAATGGTGTGGGTTGGATTGAGTGAGCCAAATGGGTCTTGAAATATCATTTGCACGCGGCTTCGGTAATCCAAGATATCTTTACGACTTTTTAAGGTAGAAATATCTCTGCCATTGAACAGTATTTCTCCCTCTGTTGGCGGATACACTTTGGTCATCAGTCGGGCGCAGGTGCTTTTCCCGCAGCCTGATTCGCCAACCAGTGCCAATGTTTTACCTGCATGTAAATCAAAACTCACCCCATGCAGTGCTCTAAAGATCTCTTCTTTGCCAAATCCACCACCAACAGTGAATTCTTTAACGAGGTTTTTTACTTGAAAAATAGGTTGTGACATGGAGCTCTCCTAGCACGCAGTTGCGTGAGCGTGTTCGTGAATATTGGGGAAGGAACTCCATAGCTTTTGGGTGTAGGAGTGCTGAGGGTTATTGCGAATCTCATGGGCTTGGTTGACTTCAACTATCTGTCCATGACGCATGATGGCAATTCGATCGCACAGTTGGCTCATTAGTGCGAGGTCGTGGGTGATAAACAATATTGAGAAACCAAACTCTTCTCTGAGTTGGTGTATTTGCTGCAGAATTTCGCGCTGTACAACCACATCCAGTGCCGTGGTCGGTTCATCCATGATAATCAACTTAGGGTTGAGCGCGAGAGCTATCGCAATCACCAAACGTTGACGCATCCCACCGCTAAACTGGTGCGGGTACTCGGTTAGACGGTGGCGAGGGATATTGACTAGGTCGAGTAACTTTTCGGCGCGATCTTTTGCTTGCTCGTTGTTCATGCCCTTGTGGTGGCGCAATACATCGGCAAACTGTTCTTCAATGGTCAGTACAGGGTTAAGCGAGTTCATCGCGCTCTGGAACACCATTGCGATCTCACTCCAACGTAAGGTGTTCAAGTGGCTGTCCGATAAGCTCAGCAGATCTTGCCCGCCAAATAATATTTGCCCGCCAGAGATGAAAGCCGGTGGCTTATGTAGGCGGTTGATGGCAAATGCGATGGTACTTTTGCCGCACCCTGACTCTCCGGCTAAGCCAAAAATCTCACCCTGGCCTATGCTAAAGCTTACGGATTTTACGGCATTAAAATCGCCGTCATCGGTAATGTAATCGACACATAGATTCTTCACTTCGAGAAGAGGTGTCTCTGAATTTTCCCTAGACATAATAAACACTCAGTTATGATATTGATAACTATTATCATTAACATGTGTTGGATTTAGTGAAAGTGAAGAGCACAAAAAGAATGAAGTGACTCGAATTATTTTTTGGTTATTTCATGAAGTTTCAGCGGGAAATAGGAAATGAGAACGAGGAAAATGAGAGGTGGATCAAACCACATTTCTTATGGGGAATCTTTTAAATGTAATGGCAGAAAATGGCTTTGGCAAAGTTTAAATGAGGCATTTATTAATTAGCTTTGTGAAGCGTCGGAATCATCACATTTCAGTACAGAATTGCTTAACAAGCTAAATAGCATTTGCTACAGATTACCTGTCCATTACATGGTGCTTTTCGGAGGAAAACATGTCCATTAATTCTATCAACCATGATGAAATGACAAATATTGCAAATAAGTGGGATGCTGAAGAAGAAGTATCTTTCAAACCAGAAAAGAAAATGAAGTCTGCTGAAGCTCGTCGTCGTATTGAAGCTCTAAGAGAAATTAGAGAAAGCGGTTTTAGTCTGGAAGAAGCGAGGGAGTTAGGTCTAATTCATTAATAATCCCCATTGCATTTAGAAGGGTGGTGCACCGCCACCCTTTGATTTATATGCCTTTTTATAAGAAATTTGTGCTTTTTATAAGTAAACCATGCTCCTTGCCTCTCACCATTTAAATCCATTGTCCTTCCTCTACATTACTTGGTCACGACTAAAAACATGCTCTTGGCATACTCTTTAACTAAGTTGTTTGACAGTTATATGCAACGCCACTAATTTTAAAGTTAAAGCAAAAATATGCGATGTTGTTGGTAAGGAGAAGGCTATGTCTAATTCGGTGGCTAAAGCTAAAGAAGTGCTGTTTTATGAACCTGAAGATCCAAACGGATACCTATCAAATTTTGCTGCTTGTCCCATCAAGGTTGATGATCAAGTTTGGTCAACCAGTGAACATTATTACCAAGCGATGAAATTTACCTCTCAAGCGCTGCGCAACACTATTCTTGAAGCCCCTACTCCTGCTGAAGCGTTCTCTTTAAGCCGTGATTATGAAGACCAAGTTCGGGAAGATTGGTATGACATTCGTGTTGAAGTGATGCAGTTCATTGTCACAGAGAAGTTCAGGCAGAACCCACAGTTTGCGTTGTTTCTTACTAATACCGGAGATTCGGTGATCAAAGAGCATTCGCACAAAGACCATTTTTGGGGGGATGGGGGAGATGGAACTGGCAAGAACCGTTTAGGAAAGATTTTGATGGCTGTGCGACAACAACTTCGTAATCAGCAGCTAAATTTGAGCGCTTCGCATTAAATACATCGACCCTGATGCTAATAACACGTTTGTTGCTCTCAAAATATGACTTTAAAAGGCCGCCCTTCAATTTAAGTTGGGCGGCTTTTTCTTTATCAGTCTAGTTTGGTGTTACAGATAGCTCTGTACTATGCCTTGGAGCTGCCCATCGTCTTTCATTTGGTCGAGACGTTGGTCGATGAAGCTTTGGAGTTTAGGATCCATTTCAGGGTCAAACGCTAAATGGATAGGATAGTTATTGATCACAGAGCCAAACTCTTGCATTTGGTAATCATCAATACTTAACTTCTGCTCGTTTAGGTTGTATTTGATTCTCGATTCCATTTCAACAAAAACGGTATCACCTGGGGTTCGATTTAATACACGAAAAGCTGCGCTGTAATCTTTAACTCGAATCTCGTTGAGCTTGCCTTGTTGGATGTAAGGTTCTAGATTCGGATACTCAAACCCCACCAGTAATACCACTGCTTTTCCGTTTAAATCGTCGATAGTATTGAACTCAAATGGCTTCTTGCCGCTGCTGAGTAATACGTGCTTTACATTGTAAATCGGGTCTTTGGACAGGTTTACAGATTGGATGTTTCCCCAACTAGGGCTGCCGTAGGTTACCCAATTTGGGTTCTCTCTCGCATCGAGCTTGTCGATCATTCGGTTGAAAGGGTAGGTGTGGTAGTTTATCTCATATTGGCTGTCATCAAATACCGCTTCAACGATATCCGAAACCATTCCTCTGTGAGATGTCCCATCAGTTTCTATCTGAAAAGGTTGCGCTTGGCTCGCAATAATGTAGTAGTGAAGAGGTTCGCTTGCAAAAGCATAACTGGTTGAAAATGAACTGACTATGGATGCAACGATAAGATGTTTTTTCATAACCTTCCCTAGTTATTTAATGAATGACTACTATTATACTAGTTGAGTAATTGTAGTTTGCTAGGATAACAATAATGGTAATTTTTGTATGGTGAAAAAAGGACTACGCTATATTGGACTATCCCGCCAGTTAATTGGGACAATCATTGCAATTAGCACCTTATTCACAGTTATAGTGACAGGTCTAGGACTGTATTTGGAGTACCAAAGTCGAGTTTCTTTTATCAGCTCTCAGATCGAGCAAGTTAAGGCTGGTTATCTTTCTGGCTTAACTGCCAGTTTGTGGGTTGAAGACAGAGAACAACTGCTTGTACAAGCCGAAGGCATCTCTCGTTTACCCTCGGTTAGTTATCTTTTAATTGAAAGCCCTGATGAAAAAATTTTAGAGCTTGGTAAAGCGACCGCAGGCCAGTCATATTCTCAGTCTTGGGAAATGGTACATCAAATGGGTGGCAAGGACTTCTCCTTAGCAACTCTTACGGTGCAATCTGACTTAAGTATGATCCTTAATGACTTTGAAGAACGCGTTCTATTATTACTCGCCTTTGAAGCCGTTAAAATCTTCTTACTGTCTCTGGTTTGTTTAACCATAGTTTATCGTCTCGTGGTGAAACGTTTAGTGACTATGTCTTCTCAGATCAATCAACAGCAGGTCGAAAGCAACAAACCGCGCTTTTTAACGCCAACCGACTCTACCTACAGTGATGAGATCTCGACACTAGAGAATAGTTATAACCAGTCTATTGAACGTATTCGTAAACAATACCAAGAATTGGAAAAAGCCAAAGATACCGCTGAGGTTGCTAATCGAAACAAGAGTGAATTTCTTGCCAACATGAGCCATGAGATCCGTACTCCAATGAATGGGATTATCGGGCTTTCATCACTCCTTTCTGAAATGGATATGCCGAAAGAGCAAAAAGAGTATGTCGACATGCTCAATACCTCTTCGCTTACTCTACTTGACTTAATTAATGACATTCTCGATTACTCAAAGATTGAAGCGGGTCGTTTAGAACTTCAGCAAGAGCCGATGAAAATGATGGGCATTGCTGCCGATGTAGAGTCGACCTTCAGAGTTAAAGCTGAGCAAAAAGGGTTGAGATTCCAACTCGCGATTGACCCTAAGATTCCAACCATGGTGATTGGCGATGGCACCCAGCTAAGACAAGTTCTGAACAACCTCGTAGGTAACGCCATCAAATTTACCGAGCGTGGCCATGTCACGCTCTCACTTCGCTTGGAAGAAGTCATAGAGCCAGAACAAAAGCTCAGAGTGAAATTTGAGGTGACCGACAGTGGTATTGGGATCGCAGAAGATAAGCAACAATCGGTGTTCGATAAGTTTCAACAAGCGGACGGCACCACCACCCGTATTTACGGAGGCACTGGGCTTGGTCTCACGATATGCGATAAGATCGTGACCTTGATGGGCAGCAAGCTTGAGCTCACCAGTGTGCAAGGGCAGGGGAGTACATTCTATTTCACCGCTGATTTTGACCCGTGCTTGAACGTTGACGAGAGCAACATCGATTTCAATAAAGTCTCGGTACTTTTGGTTGATGACAGTCAGCTGAACATGCGTATAACCTCAACTCAGCTTCAATCATTCGGTGTTACCGCCGAGTGTTGTGAAACGGCCACCCAAGCGTTAGAGCTTGTTTCAGAGTCTGTGGTGAAGTCATCGCCTTATGATCTAGTGCTGATTGATAAAGTCATGCCATCCGTTGATGGGTTTCAGTTAGCAAGAAGTTTAGTGGATAGGTTTGGTAAAGATTGTCCTAAATTAGTGATGATCTCTGCTGACCCAAGAAAACAAGATGAAGTGCGCGCTAAACAAGTGGGCTTTGTTGCCTACATAGCTCGCCCTTATCAAGATAATCAGCTTAAATGGACCATCAGTGAGGTGCTTGCAAGATCGGAGGATACTTTTACCTATCCAAATAGAGGTGAGATCGCGTTCAAAGACAATGAACCTGTGCCATTAATTAACCCTGCAAGTCCCATTAAAGCAACATCAACTGTCTCTGTTAAAACCGCACAATCAGATACACAAGCTCTAATTAAAGAAGAGCAAAAATCAATGGCGGTGACAGCTTCGTTTAGTGGCAAAGTGTTGGTCGTTGAGGACTCTCGAGTAAACCAACAAGTCGCCAAAATGATGCTTAAAAAATTGGGGTTTGAGGTGGATATTGCCGAGAACGGTGAAATTGGTGTCGAGAAATTTAAGGCCAATGACTATGTGATGATTTTCATGGATTGTCAGATGCCAGTTCTCGACGGTTTCGAAGCGACCAAGCAGATCCGAGCGCTCGAAGGAGGAACCTCTAAACACATTCCTATCGTTGCGCTGACGGCCAACGTCGTGCAACGAGATAAGCATTTGTGCTTCGATGTGGGTATGGATGAATTTTTACCAAAACCCGTCAATCAAGGGAAACTGAGAGAGATCGTTGCCAGTTTCTTGTCGAAAGGAACTGAGTCGAGCAAGGAACATGAGCAGAAAATCGTTTAGGTTCAATTAGCTGATGTCTCGCTAAAGCCTATCCAACCCAATAAAAACTCCGACAGAATCAGTCGGAGTTTTTTTGCTAATGAGTACTTGGTTAGCTAATACATCTAGTTAAATACACATAGTTAGTTAAATACATATAGTTAAATACGTCGCGTATCAATACTGATTGAATCCATAAGCTGTTGTATTTAAGAAAACAAGCATGTGGTGATTGTCATAGCCGTGAAATACAACTGCCACGAAAATACGCTTTAACTGTCACAATCCCGTTATAGCATTCAGCCAACTAGAACTATGGTTTAGTTTTAACCTTAACGAATTCAACCTGTGAGAGCCTAAGATGTTCAAACCTTTGTATGTATTTGATATGGACGAAACGCTGATCAATGCTGATGCAGCGATGCTCTGGAATGTGTTCTTGGTTGAAAAGGGCATTGCCACAGCGCCCAACTTTATTGAAGAAGATAAGCGCTTAATGGGCTTGTATTCGGAAGGCAAACTGAACATGGAAGATTACCTCACGTTTTCCATGCAGCCTTTGGCCGATATGCCAACAGAGCAAGTCACCGCATTGGTGGAAGAGTGTGTTGAACAGCATATTTTTCCTAGACAGTTCAAGCAGTCGAAACCCTTGATTGAGCAGCTTGAGAATGATGATATCGACATGTTGATCATCTCTGCCAGCGTGACTTTCTTGGTGGAAGCGGTGGGTCGCAAGATTGGTATCGAGAATGCACTCGGTATTGATTTGATTGAAAACCAAGGCCATTTTACTTCTCAAATATCAGGTGTGCCAAGCTACCGTGAAGGTAAAGTCACCCGTTTAAAAGAGTGGTTAGACAATCAAGAAACTAACTACTCAGACATTCACTTTTATACCGATTCAATTAACGACTTACCTTTGTGTGAACACGCTGATTTTGCTTACCTAGTAAACCCATGCCCGCGTTTGAAAGCACTGGCTGATCAACCGAATTGGTCGATCCTCGACTGGGATTAAACAGAATCTTATCTTCGAATTAGGTTCGCTCTAGAACTCATCAAGCCGCTGACTACAGCGGCTTTTTTGCATCATCAGTCTAATGTTCGATTTATTACCTTTGCTGACAAAAGGATACATGTAACAATTCAATAACATCTCTTGCTCTACTGTAAATCAAACCACCATCTTTCAATCCCTTGATAGCACTCACTTTCTTGTCTTGATGGTTTGTGTGTAACAAATATTTTACAAATTGACAGGGTTTCATCGAAATTGCCCATTTTCCTACACCCATTCCATTATCTCGGCTTGTGGGCCAAATTTAATTAAGGACAAAAAACACACAACACAACACCAATAGGTACAAGGAGAAAGTTCATGGTGGATACATACAACCCGCTTGGCACGGATGGATTCGAGTTTGTTGAATACACGGCCGTTGACCACAAGGGAATTGAGCAACTTAAAGCGCTGTTTGTGTCACTTGGTTTTGCTGAGATCGCCAAGCACCGCTCAAAAGAGGCTTGGCTGTATCGACAAGGTGACATCAACTTTATCGTCAATGAACAGCCTCACAGCCAAGCGGAAGCGTTCGCTAAAGTGCATGGGCCATCGGTCTGTGGCATGGCGTTTCGTGTCAACGAAGCAACCGCTGCAATGGAGCAAGCGTTTAAGGGCGGCGGTGAAGAGTACAAAACAGAAATAGGGCCGATGGAGCTGAGCATTCCTGCTATTTATGGCATCGGTGAAAGCCTGCTCTATTTTGTGGATCGTTATGGTAAACAGAGTATCTATGATGTTGACTTCCGATTCTATGACGATGCGGAACAGCGCATGGCCGAAGCCAATGTTGGTTTGTATGAAATCGACCACCTCACGCACAACGTGAAGCAAGGCAATATGGATGTATGGTCTGGGTTCTATGAGCGTCTGGGCAACTTCCGCGAGATTCGTTACTTCGACATCGAAGGCAAGCTGACTGGCCTTGTGAGCCGCGCTATGACCTCACCGTGTGGTAAAATCCGAATTCCAATCAATGAGTCTTCAGACGACAAATCACAAATTGAAGAGTTTATTCGCGAATACAACGGCGAGGGTATCCAACACATCGCACTCGCTACGGATGACATCTACAAAACGGTGAAAACTCTGCGTGATCGCGGCATGGACTTTATGCCAACCCCAGATACCTATTATGAGAAAGTTGACGAGCGTGTGGAAGGCCACGGTGAAGATACTGATCTGCTGCGCGACTTGCGTGTGCTGATTGATGGCGCGCCGACCAAAGACGGCATCTTGCTGCAAATTTTCACGCAGACGGTAATCGGGCCTGTGTTCTTTGAAATCATTCAGCGTAAAGGCAATGAAGGCTTTGGCGAAGGAAACTTCAAGGCGCTGTTTGAATCGATTGAAGAGGACCAGATTCGTCGAGGAGTATTAGACGATGCATAAATGGATCTCGTTTCCTCATCGGGAGGGAGTATGTTCTAAACAAGCGCATGCCGACTTCCCCGAAGAGGCAATTTATGAGCGAGAAGCGGGTCGGAGTGGTTTCTTCGGCCCTGCCGCTCACTTCCATCACCAACATGCCCCAACAGGTTGGTCGGAGTGGGAGGGCGATCTGCGTCCTCGCGCTTTTGATTTTACGCTGGTGGAAAAAGCCAGTCAGATAACCCCTTGGGCGGTGCCTCATCTTTTGCACAATGCGGACTGCAAAATCCGCGTGTGGCGCATGGATGAGAAGATGGATTTCTTAGTGCGTAACTCCGATGGCGATGAGCTGCTGTTCATTCACCAAGGCAGCGCCGATCTCTATTGTGACTATGGTCATTTAGCGGTGAGTGAAGGGGATTATGTGATGATCCCGCGCTCGACCAACTGGCGATTAGAGCCAACTGAGCCGATGTTCATCTTGATGATTGAGAACACAGACGCGGCTTACTCCCTGCCAGAGAAAGGCATGGTCGGTAATCACGCGGTGTTTGATCCGGCGGTACTCGACATCCCGTCTATCAACGATCAATTCCGCGATCAGTATTCAGAAAACCAGACTCAGGTTCAGGTGAAACGCCACGACAAAGTCAGTGTCATCACTTATCCGTTCAATCCACTGGACGCGATTGGCTGGCATGGTGATTTAGCTGTGGTGAAAGTGAATTGGCGCGATATCAGACCGCTGATGTCACATCGCTACCACTTGCCACCATCTGCGCATACGACGTTTGTTGGCGCAGGCTTTGTGGTGTGCACCTTTGTACCACGCCCGATTGAGAGCGACCCTGGTGCATTGAAAGTGCCGTTCTACCACAACAATGATGACTACGACGAAGTACTCTTCTATCACGCTGGTGATTTCTTTAGCCGCGACAATATTGAAGCGGGCATGGTGACTTTCCATCCGGCTGGGTTTACCCATGGGCCTCACCCAAAAGCCTTTAAGGCTGGGCAAGCACACAAGAAGAAGTTTACCGATGAAGTCGCGGTGATGATCGATACTCGCCATGCACTGCAGTTCTCTGACGCACTCGATAGCGTTGAGAACAAAGAATATGTCTACAGTTGGCAAGACTCTGGTTTGAAAGAAATGGCTGACGAAAAGAAATAAGGAACAAGGATGAAATTAGCAACCAAGAAAAATGGCACTCGCGACGGTCTATTGATGGTCGTAAGTAAAGATCTTAAACAATGTGTGGCTGCCACCGAAATCTTCCATGCGATGCATCTGACGCCAACCATGCAGGTGGCTTTGGATAACTGGGATAGCGTGGCTTCTCAGTTGCAAGAGTTATACACCTCCCTAAATAACGGACATGTGACCGGCAGTGAGGTGTTTGCACCTCAGTATTGTGAATCACCTCTGCCGCGCGCATATCAATGGGCTGATGGCAGCGCGTATGTAAACCACGTTGAATTGGTACGTAAAGCGCGTGGTGCTGAAATGCCAGAAAGCTTCTGGGTTGATCCATTAATGTATCAAGGCGGCTCAGACGCGTTTATCGGCCCTCGTGACAACATCGAATTTGCCAGCGACGAATGGGGCATCGATTTCGAGGGTGAGGTTGCGATTGTGACCGGTGACGTACCTATGGGCGCGAGTGCCAAACAGGCGCATGATTCGATTCGCCTGCTGATGTTGGTGAATGATGTGTCGCTGCGTGGCTTGATCCCAGCTGAACTTGCTAAGGGGTTTGGTTTCTTTCAGTCGAAACCTTCTTCGGCGTTCTCTCCGGTGGCGGTAACACCCGATGAGCTTGGCGAACAGTGGAAAGGCAGCAAGGTGCATTTACCGCTGATATCGACCTACAACGACCAGCCTTTTGGTTGCCCGAATGCGGGCGTCGATATGACTTTCAATTTTGCAGAGTTGGTTGTGCATGCTGCGAAAACTCGACCACTCTCGGCAGGTGCCATTATAGGATCGGGCACAGTTTCCAATAAACAAGGCACAGACTATGGCACCTCGATTGCTGAAGGTGGTGTGGGCTATTCATGTATTGCCGAAGTGCGCATGATAGAGACCATCCGCGATGGTAAACCTTCGACTCAATTTATGTCGTTTGGCGACTCGATTAAGCTTGAGATGTTTGATGTTGCAGGTGACTCTATTTTTGGCGCGATAGACCAAAAAGTGAGCCAGTATCGGGCGCTATAATCCACGGAATAGGATTTCTGTATGAGCGAGAGCATCGTGAACAAGAACATTATACTTTACGGTTACTGGCGCTCGTCTGCTGCCTATCGAGTGCGTATTGGATTGAACCTAAAGCAACTCAACTATGAGTCAAAATCGGTGCATTTGGTGCGTAATGGCGGCGAGCAACATGATCTACAATATCGCGAGCTCAATGCAAGTGAATTAGTGCCGGTGCTGGTGGATGGTGAAGTTCAACTCAATCAATCGCTGACGATCTTGCAATACTTGGACGAAAACTATTTGTGTGAGAGCAGGCCAGACTCCTTGTTGATTCCAGAGCAAACACCACTGCGCTATCAAGCGTTGGCGATGGCTCAGGATATCGCGATGGAAATTCACCCTTTGAACAACCTGCGCGTGTTGCAGTATTTGGAGCGAGAGTTGTCGTGTGAGCAAGAGGCAAAAATGGACTGGCTTCACTATTGGATGAGCCAAGGTTTTTCGGCGTTAGAAGAGAAGCTGACTAAGCACAGAAAAACACATGGTGACTCGGTGTATAGCCTCACGGATTCGCCTTGTATCGTCGATATTTGCTTAGTGCCGCAAGTGTATAATGCGCTGCGCTTTGGCGTTGATATGTCGTCTTATCCGGTGATTAACTCGATTGTCGAAGCGTGTAACCAGTTACCCGCTTTTATTGATGCGATGCCAGAGAACCAAGCGGATGCGAATGCACCGATGTGAACGTATTGAATTGTTTTTTATGAACTGGAAACGTTATTTGGATGAAGTCTCGTTATAATTACGCTTTGGTATATTTAGAGATATTATTTATTATTTCAGATTTAATTTCCAAATTTATGAATATTTATCTCATCTAGAATTTTACGGGTCGAATAAAATAAGCCTCATTATAATAAAATAAGAGGCTTGTAATAGATTTTATATTATTGGTTTTTATCACTCGATAATATTAGTAATAAATAATACCTTCGCCTTTCGTAATCAGAGTACCAGCTTCATTAGCAATGATTTTATCTAAATCAAATAATGAACCAATCGCCGCATTACCCAATCCAGCTTCAACGAATTTACAAACGGCATCAATTTTTGGCCCCATAGAACCAGCAGGGAATGAAAATTCTGCTAAACCAGCAGGCGTTGCTTGCTTCATTTCTGCTTGGTCTTCTTTACCATAGTTACGGAAAATCGAACCATCGGTTAAGATAATAAACAAATCGGCATGGATTTTTTCAGCCAGTAATTCAGCCGTAAGATCTTTGTCAATTACGCACTCTACGCCACTACTCTTACCCTGTTCAATACTCACGGGAACACCGCCGCCGCCACAAGCGATAACAAGGTTTTCTGTATCTAGAAGAGTTTCAATTTGCTGAATTTCAACAATGCTTTTTGGCATAGGAGAAGGCACAACGCGGCGGTAGTACTCGCCATCAGCTTTAAATTGCATTGTGCTTTGAGCCATTAACTCTTTAGCTCGTTGCTCTGTATATACAGGGCCAACAAACTTAGTTGGGTTAGCAAACGCAGGGTCTTTTTTGCATACTTCAGTTTGCGTGACTAGCGTCGCTACGTCTAATTCAGGGTCAATGTTTCTTAGCTCTTGTTGTAACATGTAGCCCACCATGCCACAGGTTTGGGAGCCGAGTACATCCATTGGATACGGGGTCGTCTCTGGCGAATATTCGTTATAAGCCGCGTTTTGCTCCATCAACAAACCTACTTGTGGGCCATTACCATGAACAATAACAATCTCATGCTCGCGTGCGATCGCAGCAATACTCGCCGCGGATTTGATTATATTTTCACGTTGGTTCTCTGCCGTTAATGCTTGACCTCTTGCTAAAAGAGCGTTACCGCCTAAAGCTAATACTATGCGCATGATAATGTCTCCGATCATTTAATAATGATTTTATTTATTTTACGTAGGGATTAACCGCTTGTTTATAATTAAATTCAAGCTTATTAATAACAATGACTAGGTTTTTTAATTACTCATAAGTAATTAACATGCCGAGATAGTATGAGAAAATAACCCTTCTAAATGTGATAGCTATCAAATTATCATTTCACTAGAAATGGAGTTGTGGAAACGGGAGTTATTGTAATTCGATTAAATATCCATAAGCTTGGATGCAATCCAGTGGTGGACTCTTTTTTTGTATAAATGATTCGTCTTTAGTGAATATTATCTCTGGCTATAAAATGATTAATTTTCAAAATTTGTTTTAAATATGACGTTCAGATCTCATTAAGAACTTTAGAAAAGGTACGGGGCGAAACTGAGGCGAGGGTTCACGAGCTGCTTGGGTCTAAGTCTTCTTTAGCATTTTATCCGGTCGCATTTACACCCGATCAACTTGGCGAGTAGTGGAAAGGCAGTAAGGTGAACTGGAATTAAGTCGATAACTTTTTATCGTAAAACGATAAATTCTTATCGATTTTGCTGTTTTATCTGTTAGTATCACGTCATCGTAATCAAATGAGCAATCATCATGAATAATCTACAAAACATTCGAATCCTTAGTAATCGTTTATTAATCGTCTTATGGGCAGTACTTATTATTAACCCTATCTTTACCCTGATTATGTGGTTTGGCAGTGTCTATGTGCCTAATAACGAGTATATCTATTCAGAATTCTCTTTTCCTATTGAACTTCCTTTAAGCGCTGGCCATGCCATTATGGGTTACTTGGTCGTTAACTTAACTGTAATCGTAGCGTCATTAATCACCTGGCAATTGATCAAATTATTTCAACGATACAGCAAAGGGGAGATTTTTGGCCTTAATAACATTCACCACTATAAAGCTATTGGGAATCTAGTAGTTCTTTACGTATTGGTTGGCTGTTTAGATGGTTTATTATTAGGGCCAGCGCTAACCTATGGTCAGCAAGATATGAGCTTTACTTTTGACATCGCAGACAGTGATGTCGCATTACTAATTTCTGGTATTATTATACGCTTAATTGCTCAAGTTATGACTGAGGCCAAAGAGCTTCATGATGAGCAATCTCTAACGATTTAGGGGCTCAATATGTCTATAGTAATTAATTTAGATGTCATGCTCGCAAAAAGAAAAATGCGCTCAAATGAATTAGCAGCGTTGATAGGTATTACTGAACAAAATCTATCCGTATTGAAGCGAGGAAGAGCAAAAGCAATTAAACTGCAAACTCTTGATACCATTTGCCACCACTTGCAATGTCAGCCCGGGGACATTCTTGAGCATGTCTACGAAGACCATGACTAGACAGATATAGTAACAAGAGGTAAGTGTCTATATAAATGATAGCTCCTATTAATCGCTTACTGTAGTGGCGCACTGAATTTGACTTCTTAGATCGAGGTATAACTATAGTGGCAGACGGATTTTTTCTACCTACCAAAATATAGTGAATACGAAGATCAGAGAAACCCTCCACGGTGTTCATTCGTGGAGGGCTTTTCATTTCTAAATTACGCTCTTCTATGCCTAAACGCTAAGGCGAAATCACGCGCTTTATCTCTTCCAAAACCTCGGCGTTAGCGATTGCTCCGAGGTTTTCTACATCCTTGCCATTTACTACCTGTTTCACCGCCAATTCCACCAGTTTGCCAGAGCGTGTTTTTGGCACATCGCTGATTGCAAATATCTGGCTTGGTACATGCCTCGGCGAGCAAGAGGATTTGAGTTTACCTGTGATGGCTGTCAGTAACGTTTCATCTAGACTCACATCTTGCTGTAGTTGGACAAACAGCCATATCTGCTCGTTGCGGTCGATGTCTTTGCCGACTGCGATGGAATCGATGACTCCCTCAATGGTGTTCACTTGCTGGTAGATCTCGGCAGTACCAATTCGCACGCCACCGGGGTTGAGTGTGGTGTCGCCTCGCCCATAGAACAGATAGCCGCCATGCTGGCTCTGTGCGACTTCGTCACCGTGATGCCACACATTATCGAATCTATCCCAATAGGTGTTGTGATAGCGCTCTCCGGTGTCATTCCAGAAGCCAACAGGGAAGTTGGGAAGGGAATTGGTACACACTAGTTCGCCACGTTCGTGATTGACCTTTTGACCAGACGAATTGAATACCTTGATGTCGACGCCGAGCCCTGCCTGTTGGCACTCACCGCGATACACTGGCGAGATTGGGTTACCCAACACAAAGCAGCCACAAATATCCGTTCCGCCAGAAATCGACGCTAAATGCAGGTCTTGTTTGATGTGTTTGTAAACATAATCAAATTGCTCAGGGTAGAGCACAGAACCTGTTGAGCACAGTGTTCGTAAGTGGGGAAGAGAGTGGCTCTCGATAGGCGAGAGTTCTGCCTTCTCCATCGCTTCTAAATACTTAGCTGAAGTACCAAACAGCGATACGTCAGCACGCTGCGCTAAATCCCACAGAACGTTAGGTTGCGGGTAAACTGGGCTACCATCAAAGATCACCAAACAAGCCCCACTGGCGAGTGCAGATACGTGCCAGTTCCACATCATCCAACCACATGTGGTGTAGTAGAACACGCGATCGCTTGGCTTTATATCACAGTGAAGCTGATGCTCTTTTAGGTGGTTGATGGTGGTGCCACCGACAGAATGCACAATGCATTTAGGCTTGCCTGTGGTACCGGAAGAGTAGAGTACGAACAATGGTTCATTGAAGCCGACACGCACAAATCGCACAGGCTGTGGCTGATAGTGATTAATGATGCTGTGCCAGCTATGGGTCGACACATCATTTTCAAAGTCATTCCTTCCCAAGTAACCGATCTGACACACTTGTTTTAGCTCGGTTAAGTGCTCGATGATTTCACGGTTCTTGTCCGTCATATCGAACGTCTTGCCATTGAAGGTATAGCCATCACAGGTGAACAGTACTTTGGGTTTCACTTGGCCAAATCGCTCAATCACGCTATCGACGCCAAAATCAGGTGAGGTCGATGTCCAAATCGCGCCTAAGCTGGTGGCTGCCAGCATGGCTATCACGGTTTGTGGTAGATAGGGCGTATACGCAGCAACCACATCACCTTGCTTGACTCCGCTATCGACAAACCATTGTTGAACACCAGAGACAGCTTCACACAGGGTCTTCCATGTATAACTCTGCTGTTCGCCACGCTCATTCTCAAACCAAATCGCAAGCTCATCAGGCATGGTGTGCGCCAAACGCAGCAAGTTCTCGGCGTAGTTCACCTGAGCATTTGGAAACCAAACCGCATCTCGATTCGACTTAGGCTGCTGCCAACGGCTCTCTCCTTGGATTTTGATGCGTTCGTCTTCGGTTTTATTAACACAGTCTTGCGAACCGACCACTCCACAAAACTGCCAGACGTTCTGCCAAAACGACTCTGGATGTTCTACAGACCATTGATGGAGTTCGGCGTAGCTTTTTACGTCCCTATCTAGGTTTAACTCAGACTGTTCAAGGCTATCGATAAATCGGGTTAAGTTGGCATCGTCTATACGCTGCTCGCTTGGCTGCCAAATGGGCTTATTGCTTTCGTGCATTCCTTTACCTTTAACAAAAAGTTAACGATTTCAGTCTGGTATTTAGGTTTTACAAAGTCAAAAGATCAGCCAAATAAGGGGGTGGTGGAATTGTGTAAATAAAATGTTACACGGACGCCTATTTAGAAAAGTCGTGCAAATTGGCGGATATAAGGAGTGGAGATAGGCTTAAAGGGAGACATTCGAAAGGAGGTGTGTAATGACTCAATATCATTCTAAGCCCGTGAGCCAAGAGGGATGGGTTGAGTGGAGCCTCGAAGAAGACGCCATTTGGCATGACTTAGTGAAAAGGCAACTGGACGTCATTAATGACCGCGCATGCGATGCCTATTTGCACGGTTTGACCTTGCTGGATCTGCCATTAGACAGAGTTCCCCAGCTTCCAGAGATAAACAAAGTGCTAAAAGAAACAACAGGTTGGCAGGTTCAGCCTGTGCCTGCATTGATCGATTTCGACCGATTCTTTGATTTGCTCGCCAATAAAAAATTCCCAGTAGCGACATTTCTGAGAACGCGAGATGAGTTTGATTACTTACAAGAACCTGATTTCTTTCATGAAATTTTCGGCCACTGTGCCATGCTCACCAATGCCGATTTCGCGGCTTTTACTGAGCACTATGGAAAATTAGGCCAAGCCGCAACATCTAAACAGCGCGCTTATCTGGCCCGTTTGTATTGGTTTACGGTTGAGTTCGGTTTAGTAAAAGAGGGACAAAAACTGAAAATTTATGGCGGTGGTATTCTCTCGTCTCCGGCGGAAACCATGTATGCATTGGGTGGTGATTTGGCAGTTCGAGAGCGGTTCGATCTGCAAACGGTGTTAAGAACTCCTTATCGTATCGACATCATGCAGCCGAAATATTATGTGATCGACGAGCTGTCTGAGCTCTTCCAAATCAGTCAGGAAAACCTATTACAGCAAGCTGATCTCGCCATCGACGCGGGGTTACTACCACCACTTTTTGAACCCAAGGAACCAACACATGTTGAATGAACAAAAATGCGAAGCCTGCGCTATCGACGCGATTGCCCTAAGTAAAGATGAACAACAATCTTTACTGTTGGAGTTGTCAGACTGGCAGATTATCGAAAGAGACGGCATTCCGCAGCTTGAGAAGGTGTTCAAATTTAAGAACTACAAACAAGCATGGGCATTTAGCAATAAAGTGTCAGAGTTGGCAGAAGAAGAGTTCCACCACCCTTCGATCTTATTGGAGTGGGGCAAAGTCACCGTCACTTGGTGGAGCCACTCAATCAAAGGCTTACACAAGAATGACTTCATCTGCGCCTCACGCTGCGATGTGTTAGCGGTGAGTGAATAGCCTTTTTGGGGGGCGAGGAGGCGTCTCTCTTATCTCTGTGATGCGATTATCTAATTATTCGACTCATAATGTGAGTTGAATAATTGCCTTAAACGGCTCATAGTATGAGTTGAATAAGTGATACTTTCACCTCATGGGGCGTAATATGTGGATTTGGCAGCAAGATAATTGGCCAAACTTTGTTTGGGATAATCAGAAAATAGGCGTGAGGTTAAGAGATGTACGTCTTAATCAAGGCATCCTATTGGGCAAGATAACCTCTCAATCCACAGACCAAACCCAAACCATGCTCGACACCTTATTAGCGAACATTGTCCATTCCAGTGCGATTGAGGGAGAAAAGCTTAATGCTTTCTCGGTCCGATCTTCTTTAGCCAACAAACTCGGTGTCAGTGAAGAGCGACCTTTTCCTACGACAGAACAAACCGATGGCCTGGCTGAAATTATGTTGGATGCGGTGCAGAACCTAACAGAGCCACTAGCGCTTGATCGGATTTTACATTGGCACGATAGACTGTTTCCTCAAGGTTACACCATGTTTAACCCTGTAGTCGGAGGTCAGCTAAGAGGCGACACTCCGATGCAAGTGGTATCAGGAAGAATTGACCGCCCAACCGTGCACTTCGAAGCGCCTAGCCGAAACATTCTTGATGCTGAGCTAGATGCGTTTATCACATGGTTTAATGATTCACTTACCGATGAATCACTCGATCCGTTACTGAGAGCTGCGATAACCCACCTTTGGTTTATCACTTTACACCCGTTAGATGATGGTAATGGCCGTCTTACTCGATTGTTGACCGACTTGGCGTTAGCACAGGCCGAGCAGCAGTCGGTACGCTTCTATGCGATGTCGGTGGGGATTCTCGCTAACCGCAAGCATTACTACGAGATATTGGAGCGAACCCAGAAAGGGGGACTCGATATTAGCGAATGGTTGATGTGGTTCTTAGATACGTTAGACGAGACGTTTACAGGGGTTTTCGCTGAGGTTGATCAAACTGTATATAAGACCAACTATTGGCGTAGCATCGACCAAACCAAGCTTACGGCAGAGCAAGTAAAAGTGTTGAATAGGATGCTCGATGGTGATTTTTCAGAAGGTATAAATGCTAGTCAATATAAAAAGGTAGCAAAGGTAAGTAGTGCCACTGCAACACGTCATTTGAACGCTTTGCTTGAGCATGGCTGCTTAGTTAAATCTGGTTCTGGCGGCCGAAGCACGCGCTATCTGTTGCCTGAGTAGGGCTTAGGCTTTCACTCCCGTTTCTATGTTAAAAAGCTGCCAATGTTCAGGGTGAATGTTGGTGTTTTTTGGGCTCTTTAACCCATTAATGTCGAAGCTATTTCATGAACGATTAAAATAACCTGCTCGGATCTTAGTCCGATTTTGACGAAGTTTAACTTCTTCATCTATCTCTAAATTCCTTCAAGTGACGCCTAGGAATATCAACATAGTTGTGATTTTTCATTTGAAACCTGTTTTATATTTAGGATTAAATTGGATGTAACCTTCACACTATGAAATGATAGAGCCTGGTTATTTTAGCAATTATTAGTATTAAATTTAATTATACTGAAACTGATCTGAGACATGATTGCATTCTTGAAAAAGTTTAAGGTAATCAAATGTTTCTCAATTAGGTTTATGATTTTCCTGATTGGGTTTTTAACGACAAGTAAGAGCTTGCTCAAGTCTTTTTAACAATCGTGGAAAGCTAATGAAATCGATTAATCATCAGTTCTTTTTAACACTTAAGCTGCTAAAGCAACGCTATGAAGAAAAGCCTCAATATAACCTCTTTCGTGTTCTCCGTAGTGAATCTGATGAAGTAAGACTTCATTCTCGGTTTGTTTGCGATCTTCTAAATCCACTAGGTAGCCATCAACATGGAGGACTCTTATTAAAGAGTTTTTGTGAGCAGTTTGATTTGGACATTGATGTCGATAACGCATCTGTCTTTTCTGAATACAAGAATATCGATATTTTGATAAAAACTGATACCAATGCGATTGTCATTGAAAATAAAATTTACGCTGGTGATCAAGACCGTCAAATAAAAAACTATTACGAGTACATGCGTGCTGAAGGTTATAAGCACGAAAATATCACTCTAATATATCTTACGCTCGATGGTCGAGAGGCGAGAGAAGAGAGCGCGGAAGAGTTAGCAGGGCAAGTTATCTCTCTTAGTTATCATACAGATATGTGTTACTGGTTAGACCGTCTTATTGAAATTTCAGCAAGAGATAACCCTCTTCGTGAGGCCCTTGTACAATACTTAGATCTCATTCATAAGCTCACACATCAGACGGATAATATGGACTATTTAAAGCAACTCAAACAACTATTACTTACCGATGATTTAATCAATATTGTCCCTGATATTCAACAAGCTTATACCGAGATAAATGTTGATGCTCAACTAGCAATGTGGAAGTTACTGGCTAAAAAGTTAGAAGTTGAGTTTGGGCAACTATCAAGTGAAGAGTCATTTGATCTATCTGATGAACCGAAGCAGAGAATTCGTTCTTATGTACAAAAAGAACGTAATTCAAGGTACATAGGTTTATGGGTGAAACTTGAAGGGTATATTGATACTTACATTGGCGTTGAGCAAGATTACCATCTGTATTTTGGCGTTTATAGCAAGCACTCTGAAGATAAAAAGAAACTCGCTTCAAAATTTAGCGGGCAGTACCCAACGGATGAAAATCTACCTGCATGGAAATATGTTTCTCCTAATATTCTTTTCCGGGATTTAGACGCAGGTACACTTAAAAAACTCAGTTCTCATAAGTATTTAGAAGAGTTTACGAGTGGTGTTATTAATGACATGAAGGCAATGCACGCTTTTCTAAGATAGAGGGCAACGTTTTTCCAAATGGTTAGCTAAATTGCAAGTTCAGTCCTTTTTAGTTAACCGTTTGTAGATTGTATCATCCATGAGTACGCGCATTGCTATTCATTTTACTTCCACTAAAAGACGGTAACGTCTTCACTACTTTTAAACGCACTTTCCCAAATCTTGCTTGACCTGCATCAGCACTTGCTTGGTTTCTTGTCTCATAAACCCTTTCTATTGCTCATAGTATTGGTTTTATGAGGCTGCTCTATGATATATTTCTCGGCCAAGCGTATTACAGACGAAGGCTAATAATGTCTATCAACCTTTCACTCCTTCCGCCCAGCGAGAAAAATAAAATCGAACTGGATAAGCAAGCATCGTTTCTTGTATGGAAACTGAAGCAAGCGAAATGTGGCCCTGAAGCCATTGTTGAAGAAGCAATGAAGCTAGGTGATCCAGAAGAAAAGGCTTGGTTTGATCAGTCTGTTGAAAAATACAAACGGGTAATGGGTGTCGCATAAACGCAGACAAACCTTACCCAGCAAAGCTGTTGAATTGAAATGACGCAGTAATTTGCTAGAATTTGCACCGTTAATTGAATCAGAGAGAAGATCCCGATGGGAAGAAGTTTTGAAGTGCGCAAGGCCTCAATGGCGAAAACTGCAGGCGCAAAAATTAAAGTTTATTCTAAATACGGTAAAGAGATTTACGTACTGGCTAAGAACGGTAGCTCTGACCCAGACATGAACCTACCTCTTAAGCACCTGATTGCTAAAGCGAAGAAAGACCAAGTACCTGCTCACGTTATCGACAAAGCGATCGATAAAGCGAACGGCGGCGGCGGTGAAGACTTCCAACCAGCTCGTTACGAAGGTTTTGGCCCAGGTGGCACAAGCGTAATCGTTGACTGTTTAACAGACAACGGCAACCGTACTTTCCAAGACGTTCGCCAATGTTTCGTTAAGACTGGCGCGAAAATCGGTGTTGAAGGTACTGTTTCTCACATGTTCGCTCACCAAGCTGTATTCCAGTTTGCTGGTGAAGATGACGAGATCATCCTAGAAACGCTAATGATGGAAGACGTAGACGTGACTGACGTTGAGCTAGAAGACGGTGTTATCACTGTATTCGCTCCAACGACTGAGTTCTTCAAAACGAAGACCGCACTAAACGCTGCGTTCCCAGATCTAACGCTAGACGTTGAGGAAATCACTTTCGTTCCTCAAACGACTACGCCAGTAGCTGAAGAAGATTCTGAGAAGTTCCAGAAGTTCTTAGACATGCTTGACGACTGTGATGACGTTCAGCAGGTTTACCACAACGCTGAGCTGTAATATCAATCTATAATTGATAGCTTTGCTGTTGTGAGTAGAATGCAGAATACAAAAAACCGAGCCTAGTGCTCGGTTTTTTTATGGGAGTAATTTAGGCGTTATCCATGAACAGAGTTTTTTGATCGTAGCTCTTTGATCGCAGTCCTTGATGACAGTTTTTAGATCACAGCTCCTTGATATAAGCTCTTGATCATCGTTCCGTGACCTCAGGTTGGTAAAGCGCTCTCGGGCGACAAATCCATGCTGAGAGTTTTCTGATCAAAGGAAGCACGGTGAGGTTGAGCGTGATAGCACACGGCCAAGCAATGAAAAAGCTTTGCAGCCAGATTGGCGGCCACTCGGGGCTGAATCCCATTTTGTAGCCAGAAATTAACCCAGACATGATGGTTGCCATGGTCAGGGAGGATAAAATCGCGGTTACCCAGAATTGTTTGTTGTTCATAATATGTTTCTCCCGTGATTTTCTATTGTTGATGAGATAAGGTTACATCTATCCATTAATGAGAAAAATAGGCACATATAGAAGTATGAATTCCATATTTGGAAACATTGATGATCTGTTCTTGTTCTGTGCCGTGGTTGAAGAGGGCTCTTTGCTATCGGCCTCGAAACGGCTGCAATTGCCTGTGTCGACCATGTCGCGTCGATTAACCGCATTGGAAGAGCGCCTGAATATCCGACTTTTAGAAAAGAAAGGTCGTGAGCTGGTGGCCACCAAAGACGGCGAGGCGGCCTTTGCTGCACTGAGCAGCGGCATGGAGTCGATTCATCACGGCTTTAATAGTTTGCTTGAAGAGCGTGACGCTATCCAAGGTAAGATAAAGCTCGCTGTGCCTCATAACTTCTATAGTGGCTTTTTAAGGTCGATGATAGAGCAATTCCTCACTCAATATCCGAACGTCCAGCTCGACCTTACCTTGAGCCAACAACAGTTCATTCCGCAGACCGACCGTGACTTACTGATCACGTTTAAGATCTCAGAGATGGAAGGAATGATTGCTCGTCCACTTTTCAAAGCCAAACACGGATTTTTCGCGAGCCAAGAATACTTAGATTCGCGTGAGACGATTGAAAAGCCGGACGACCTAGAGCTTCAAGACTGGATCAACGTTGATGATGTGTTTGATATGCCGCTCTACAAATCTGACCGCTTGGAACAGATGATCACGATTAAACCCAAGTTTATTGTCAACGATATTCATGCGGTAGCGGCCGCGGCGCAAAAAGGCTTGGGGCTTGCTTCATTGCCTTTTCGTCATGTGTCCCCGGAGATGAATCTGATTCAAGTGCTCCCTGAGTATCATCGGGGTGATCGCCAAGCGTATTTAGTGTACAAAGAAAGAAAATATCAGCCAAAGGCTTTGACCCTGCTTATTGATGCGTTGATTGAGAGTGTTCGATCTTTTCATAGCGATGACTTGGTCAAATAAAAGGAGAAAGAAATGAAAGTAAGTTTTATCGGGCTAGGCGTTATGGGTTTTCCAATGGCAGGCCACTTAGTCAAAGCCGGTTTTGAAGTGACGGTATTTAACCGCACTCACAGCAAAGCATTAGACTGGGCTGATAAACACCAAGGTAAAGCGGCAGAATCTGTGGCTGAATGTGTAGCAGAAGCTGACGTGGTATTGGTTTGTGTAGGTAATGATGACGACGTACGTAGTATGACAACCAGCGAAACAGGCGCATTGGCAGCAATGAAGCCAAACGCGATTCTTGTCGACCACACCACAACGTCTGCTGTGCTGTCTGAAGAGCTTGAAGTGGCAGCGAAGCAAGCTGGTGTTCGCTTTATGGACGCGCCAGTGTCTGGTGGCCAAGCGGGCGCAGAAAATGGTGTGTTAACTATTATGTGTGGCGGTGAACAAGCGCTATTCAATGACCTTCAACCTGTGTTCGAAGCTTACGGTAAGTCGTCGGTTCTGATGGGTAAAGTCGGCCAAGGCCAACGTGCGAAAATGGTTAATCAGATCTGCATTGCAGGTGTATTGAATGGCCTTTCCGAAGGCTTGGTGCTTGCAGAGAAATCAGGTTTGGATATACAAACTCTGGTTGATTGCCTTAAAAATGGCGCTGCTGGCTCATGGCAGATGGAAAACCGCGCGACCACAATGGCGCAAGATAAATTTGATTTCGGCTTTGCAATTGATTGGATGATCAAAGACTTAGGCTTCTGCTTAGATGAAGCTGAGCGTCAAGGAATCCAACTTCCATTGACGGAAAAGACCAACAACGCCTACAAGGCACTGTCTGCCCAAGGACAAGGCCGCATGGATACATCAGTATTGATGAAAGCCGTGGTTGAAGAGACTAAGAAGTAGAAAAAACTAAGAAATAAAAGAGTTTGAGCAGTAGATGAGGTTAAGTAGATATACTAAAAGTCGTCGAAGCTTCGTTCTGTATTGACAAAATAGCCGCTAACTAGCGGCTATTTTTTGTTTTTAATCAAAAAGAAAAATAACATATTTTTCAACAATGTAAGTGGTTGTAAGCTTGTTTTGGTTGAAAGTCCATCAGCACCGTTCGTGTGCTGCGAGATCTGTATCAATTTCGCTTCACTCTATGCTGGTGAATTGTTTGATTGATCAAGTTATGTTGCTATTCCATTACAAAATAGTTGAGGAATGATCGCAGCTTGAACTGGTCTGTTTAGGTGGGTGGGTTATAAGTCAATGATAAAATCATAAAAAAACGTGATACAATTATCATTATTAGTAAATTTTCATACATTATTTTTCAGGGTTATATGAAATCAATATCAACAAAGCTTCTTCTAGTTCCACTGTTCTTTTCTATCTTTTTAGTTGTAAGCAATTTAAAAAGCGAAGCTACCTCAAATGAGGTTATGGACAGTTTTCACTCTGTGTACGAGGACCGAGTCATTCCGTTATCTGATTTGAAAAGTATTTCGGATTTGTACGCGGTAAGCGTGATTGATGCGGCGAATAAATACCATGTGGGAATGATAGAGCAGACGGCTTTTTATTCTGGTGTTTCTGTTGCGATGAAAGAGGCTCATGAGTTATTCCTTCATTATCTGGCAACGCAGTTAACACGAGAAGAAGAGGGGTTGGCAAAAGAGCTTCAGCTTAAAATAGACAAGGTGGAGCGAGAAGTACCACTAATTCTTGATAAACATAGAAATATGATGATTGATGATTCTGAGATGATCACTCAGCTTTATCTCCTTGTTGATGATATGGGAGGCGTTCTTGGTGAATTGATCTCATTGCAATTGGACGTCGCTAAGGAAGAATTAGCCCATTCTGATTCAGTTTTAGAGTCCAACTCTTCTTTCTCATGGTGGCTGGTTCTTTTCTCTTCTATCGTGGCTTCTGGCTCATCTTATTTCCTAGTGAAAAGGGAATTAAGAAACTTACCATTGATCGTGAATTGGATTAAAGCCCTTGAGAATGGACGTTTATCAGACGTTAAGTTGAAAGAGGGTGGAAATGAGCTCGACACTATTTCAGATTCTTTGTCTCAACTGTCTGCAAAATTGAATGATATCCTGTCACAGGCAGGTGTAAGCATGAATTCAATTAACCAAAAGCAAGAAGAGTCTTTAGCTCTGATAGAGAGATCCCAGAGCAACTCTTTGAATGAATTATCATCGGTAGAGCAAATCGCTACGGCAGCTACTGAGTTATCTTCAACAGCAAGAGACGTTGCAGACAACGCGCAAAGAGCTGAGCAGTCAGCGATGGAAGCGAATGACATTATTCAGCTAAGCCATGGAACACTGAAAAATTCAACTGACACGACAGAAGAGATTTCTCAATCAATATCAGAAACTCAGACGGTCGTTAATTTACTTAGAGAGCACTCAGAGCGTATCAGCAGTGTTGTTGAGGTGATCAAGAACATCTCTGAGCAAACTAACTTGTTAGCGCTTAATGCCGCTATTGAAGCCGCTAGAGCCGGTGAGCAAGGAAGAGGCTTTGCTGTTGTTGCTGATGAAGTGAGAGCGTTGGCTGGGAAAACTCAGCAGTCGACTATCGATATTCAAGAGATCATTGCGCAGTTACAAGACCAATCTAAGCAAGCGGATGAATCTATGGTGAAAAACGTTGAACTGATGCGCTTAACAAAGTCTACCACCGATGAGCTTGCTCAATCTTTTCATTCGATATCAGAAAAGGTTTTAAGTATTTCTGAAGTGAATGCCATCGTTGCGACGGCATCAGAAGAGCAAAGTGCAGTTACGACAGATATATCGACACAGCTTGAAAATATGAACGTACTGGTTCAACAAAATATTGAAGGCATTGATCAATCAGCTCAAGCAAACCAAAGCGTTGTTGAAGTAACGAAAGAACTCAATTCAGAACTAAGCTTCTTTAAGTTAGACAAATAATGAGTCATGTAAGTGTGCCTTTTCTTTAGAAATTAAGCACCCTTGATCTAGATTTAGTAATTTAGACCATGACAAGATAGCCGCCATTGAGCGGCTATTTTTTTGTCTGGTATATGTGTAGTTGGATGTATTACTTGGCTTAAATTGGCCGAATAAATCGTTTTGTCCTAACTCATAACTCTCTTCATAGATTAATTTTTCGTGCGCAATCGTGTGCATTGCGCTTGATTACATTTGCTTACATTTAGATAATCCCCTTGCTGTTAATGTCTCGACTAGAGCAAGGCTCGGACTTGATCCAAAACAGTAAAATATTTTTGAGTACTTTTGGGAGTAAGGCATATGAATATAAGAAGGCGAGATTTCCTTAAATCAGGCTTGATAGGTGGTTCAGGTTTACTTATAAGCACCTCTGTTCCGGCTCTTCCGAGATTCTCATTCGCTGAGAAAACAGGTGTAATGACAGTATCTTTCTCTGGCACAGCTTGCACTCGTGATGAAGGGGAAGTATCCCGTGAGGAAAGTGATAAAAATATCTACCTTCCTTCAACAGGTTATATTCCCGTTAGAATCATCAATGAGCTGAAAGGTGTTGGAATGACGGTCAGGGGGGCTGGTGAGAATGACTGGGCTCATACCAGAGATACCAGTGAACCACTGATGGTCAACGGCCCACTTAACGCGCCAGATGAACTGCTGTCTGATATTTCTAGCTATATTAGCGGAAACCAGTATACCAAGTATAAGGAGTCCCTTGCGGGTTGGACTATGCCTGCGTTAGCACTGCACGGAGCAAACTTGGCTGCGGCAAGTGAAGGTGATGTGTTTAACCTAATCGGGCATAGCCGGGGAGCCTGTGAAGCTATCATGGCTGCTTGGTTCTTATATGCATATGGTGACGAAAAAACACGTAATACGCCTGTTAATATCTTCGCAATAGATCCGGTTCCTGGGCCTGGCACATGGTGGAGTATTCTTACTCAACTGCCTCCAAACGTCGTTAACTACGTAGGTGTTTATTCTTGGGATCAATCATACAATCTAAACGTGCAAGATCATGCCTTCCAAGCCCTAGTTCCTCGGCCAAATGGAAGAATGAGAAACGAAAATAACGATATCACTATCCACAGTCAGTCATGGTGGGACTGGATAAAAAGGTATCCAGGCTGGGCAAGCATGGCAAACGATGTACAACAAGCCGATCCTCTTGCTCCAGATAGTAACAGACCTCAACCTGTTGGTTATGAGCTCTATGCCTGCCGTGGCAGACACGGCACTGTAGCCGGGAATACTACCAGTGATGGTTATTATTCTGCTGATAAGGTAAGCGCAACGGTTGCTCCTGTCCCTGAGCTAATCTACAAAATGGCTAGAGGTTACCTGACCCAATGGGGAACCGATTTTGCTGTTCCTTGCGCTGTTGAAAAAAGTGTTGCAGAGCTAAGAAAAGAAATTCATACCTTCCATCGTGAGTTCGACATTATGGGAGGAGGAGAAACTCGTAATAGTAACTCCCTTCCCGGAAGGCCGTATGTTCGAAGAATCTCATCAATTTGGGGGCGTAACCCGAACGATACCTATTATATGGACGATGTAGTTGGCGATCCTCCATATAAACTCGCTTATCCGGTAACTACAGAGCGAAGCAACAAAGGGTGGGTTGACTGGAAGTTTTTATGATCCCCAAATTAATCGATAGCAGAGTTAAATCGAAATCCGCTTGTAAATTGACAAGCTGTTTATAAACAGCAGGTTAAGGTGAAGATGAGTAAAATAGAGTTAATCAAAGAAGAACTATTAAAAAACGACCTTTTCTACCATGACAGTGATATGAACTATGTCAGGTTACTTGATACTCCCAGTATATGGGGGATGTCGTTTGGTCCAGAGATAATGCCTCGTGCTATTGAACGTCAGGGAGAATTTGAGCGGGCAATTGTTGAGGTAGTACAGAAGACTCGTTATCGGTGTGATATCTCGTCGTTAAACAGCCCAGATCCTGATTGGGCGAGAGCGATTCTGGGAGCAATAGATACCGCACTTACGGAGCCTATGGGCCGAAACGAATCACCACAGTTCCGGTTCATATTTGGTCAGACGCCACTTTACCCTATCAATGAGCCAGATAACCTTATCGACTTTAAAGCTGCTCTGGTTCGCTTAATCAGAGCACGCTCAGCATATTGGGAGATCATGCCTGAATTCGTTGTGGGCAGGTTCTACCAAAGAGCGACCGGTTCTTGGATGTCAGCACAGAAGAAATTTCTTCCGGAGTCATTAATTTCTGATTCTGATACAAAAATGACTTGGAATCACACCAAAATCATAGCCTGTGATGGTGTTGAGTCTTTGGTTGGTGGCCATAACCTGAATATGGATCTTTTCCGAAGCTATCCTCCTGTCCATGATGTTTCTGTTGTCGTTCACGGTGCGGCCAGTTTAGGTTCTCAACTGTTCCTTAACGAACTATGGACGGCGGATACATTTCTGCTTACTAAGGAATCATTAGATACTGATGACCTCACTTGGTACAACAGGGATAGCGAACCCAACTATCCACATGATCCTCTTATGATTAGTTATGTTCAGGATTACATACAGGAAAAACAGAATAGTATTCTAGAGGTCCATGAAACCGGTATTCAACCTGGAGTCGATCCTCAATCTCCAGCTTTACCTCCGTTGCCTTCAATTAATCAAATCGAAAAGTTTGATTTGCGCTCAGTCTCAGACTTAGATGCTAACGTTTTTGAAGAGCGTCAGGTGTACCATTCATACGATAAGCTAGAGGACTACAAAAAGTCCGACCGTATACTCACGGTCGGTAAGTATTGGACAGGGCCTAACCGAGATACCGATTTTAAGATAGGCTCGGAAATCATGAAAAAGAGCCTAATTTTAAATGCGAAAAATGTTATCCGTATGTCGCAGCAGGATGTGATCAGTGCTTGGAAAAAGAACTGGAAAGATCACGTTGTATGTCATTGGATTATCGAAGCATTGCTGAAAAATGAAGGGCTAACTGTTCAGATCGTTGTATCGCCCTTAGATGCAGGCGCAGGGGCTGAAGGCGATCAATACTCATTTGGATCGGGAGCGGTACGGACATTTGGTTTGATGGAGTATTACATGACTCACGATGCCGATACCGATCAACGCCTTGATGACAGTGATGGTAAGCGTCAGGACGCTTTATCTCGTCTCTTTATCGCGCCGTTCTTTTTTACCGATAAAGTACCGGAAGATAAGACGACTGAAGGCGATACGTACAAATGGCCAAATCTTCCAGAGCAGGGAAAAACAGCAACACTCAAGGCTCAGCCATTGTCAGAGAGACCACCGGAGCAAGGAGTGATTGGGCATCCATTTTGGACGACAGTGAGTGCGAGTGGGTTCTTTTATGGGGCTGTTGATTCAGCTCCCGGTAATCATTCAAAAGTAATGATTGTCGATGATGAGGTTTGTATCGTCGGTTCGGATAACCTTTATCCTGGTAATTTGGCCGAGGTCAATTACCTTATTGAAGGTGAACCTGTTAACGATTTACTTGAGTCTTACTGGAAACCTTTGTGGAAATACTCAGGACCGCATGCTTACTCAGGTTAGTTTGTTGTAACTTAAGGAGGCGCATAACGCGCCTCTTTTTACCTGCTTCAGCGTCCACATAGATACGATAGCCTTACGATAGTTGGTTAAGAAAGAGACCGTTAGCCCTTGTTTATTCAGTTGGGCATGTTTACAGGTGGACACAAGTTCTTGCTTCTTGTTTATCGTTCCCACCATTCACACCCTCGCTCAACCATTCACTCCTGGTAATTACCATTCGTCGCATTGATAAAACGGCATGACAAATTCTAGTTAACCTTTCAACGTCAACATTTGAAAGGGATTAGAAATCATGACTACTTCACACTCATTTAATTCAAGCTCTACCACTTCTCTGCTTAAGCGTTCATTACTGATTGTGCTTGTTTCGTTTGCACCGTCATTAGCTTTGGCGAACCCGAGTTCAGACGTGCTCGATATCTACAACCAAGCGGTGCAAGGCAATGAAGACTTGGTTGAGGTGGCGTACGAACGCCTTAACGACACGCTGCAACAAGATGGCGCGACACCACTGACTTTGGTGTATCTAGGAAGCACAGAAACCTTAATGGGGCGTGACGCGTTCTTGCCTTGGAACAAGATGAAGTATGTGGAAAAGGGCTTATCAACCATTGATAAATCATTGGTGCTGCTTAAAAGCGAAGATCAACCGATTCATGAGCAACCTCGTATTCAAGGGCTGCCAGATTCTTACCTGACTCGTGCAATGGCCGCCGTTACATACACCTCTCTGCCAGACATGTTTAACCACTTTGACCGTGGTTATGACTTGTTCCTCTCGTTACTCGCGGAAGATGATTTCCAACAACAACATTTCGCTGCGACTTCGTGGATTTACCGTTACGCCATTACTGCATCGATTCGTGCTGAAGATCTTAAGCAAGCACAAGCGTGGCTAGAACAAATGGAAACTGCCGATGCTGGCAACATCGAAACTATGACGGCGAAGGCCCTAATAGCGAAAGCCAAGTAACAGTTGCGAATGCTAAATAGCGGTTTACTCAAGCTCAACAACAACTGCGAACGCTTAAGAATGATGGGTAATCGGAGGACAATGGAATGATTGAATTTAAAGGTATCAGCAAAGTGTATGTGGCTGGCGGTCAACGTGTTGATGCATTAAACGGGGTCGATGGACACATCCAACGCGGTGAAATGGTGGCGTTATGTGGGCCATCAGGTTCTGGTAAAAGCACACTTTTGAATATCCTTGGCTTGTTGGATATGGACTATCAAGGTGAGATACATATTGATGGTCAACCGTACCCAACAGAACAGATCGCCGCTGCGCGTTTTCGTCGTCAGTCACTGGGGTTTGTTTTTCAGCGCTTCAATCTTGTTCCTGTGATGACGGCGCTTGAAAACGTCGCTTACCCATTGATGTTGAACCAATGTTCCAAGCAAGAACAGCAGGCCAGAGCACAGCAAATGCTGGAGCGTGTAGGGCTAGGAGATTACGTTCATCATCGTCCAGACAACTTGTCTGGAGGTCAGCAACAACGTGTCGCGATAGCCAGAGCGTTGATCCACAACCCAAGCTTGGTGATTGCCGATGAGCCGACCGCGAGCCTAGACAGTCACACCGCCAACCTTGTAATCGACATTATGAAAGAGCTCGGCCACGAAATGGGCACGACTTTTATCGTCGCAACGCACGACCCAAGAATGGCGCAGCGCTGCGATCGAGTCATTGAACTTATCGACGGCCAACTGGCTCCACAAGTCGCAACTATGGAGGCGATCTCATGGGCAAGTTAACACAAAGAATGAGCACGTTTTTACTTCCAACCTCGGTGCGTTTGGCTTGGCTTAATTTATTGAGAAACGGTCGACGCAGTTTGTTGTCGGTGTTGATCATCGCGATTGCGGTATTTGCACTCACCAGTGCCGGTGGTTATGGGCTTTACACCTACGAATCTTTGAGAGAATCGACCGCTCGAGATACTGGTCATCTTACTTTGAGCACGCCGGGATACTTTGAACAAGATGAAGACATGCCGCTGAGCAATGGTTTAGACAAGGTTCAAGCGCTAACCAAGAGCATTATTGGCGATAGTGATGTGCGTGGTGTACAGCCGCGAATCTATTTTAGTGGTTTGGTTTCTAACGGCAGCAAATCGACCATTTTTATGGGAACGGGCGTGAATGAGCGCGAGTTCGACATGAAAGGTCCTTTCCTTGATGTGCGCAGCGGACAAACCCTGTCGGATGTGAAGTCGCTAAGATACGACAGCCAAGAGCCACAAGTGATGCTGGGAATCGACCTTGCCCGTAACCTCAAAGTTGCGGTTGGCGATTGGGTGACCTTGCTCGCGACCACCAGTGATGGTGCTTTGAATGCTTTTGATTTTAAAGTGCAGGGTATCTATTCGACTGGGGTTCCTGAGTTGGATAAGCGTCAGCTGTATATTCATATCACCACTGCTCAAGAGCTTTTGGCCTCAGACAAAGTCAGTACCTTGTCGGTGTTCTTATTTGAAACCAACAAGACCTCGACGGTTCAACAGCGTATTCAAACTGCTTTAGATCGAAATAGCGCTAGCCAAAACGATCAAGGCACAGAGATCGAGATCACTCCGTGGCAAGATCGCGCGTTTTTCTACACCAAGGTTAAAGATCTTTACGACCGGATCTTCGGCATCATGGGTGCTGTTATGGCATTGGTGGTGTTCGTATCTTTGTTTAACACCATGACCATGTCGGTGACAGAACGTACTCGTGAAATCGGCACCTTGTCGGCACTCGGGAGTTACCCCTCTGAAATCGTCGCAGGCTTCTTAAAAGAGGCAGGATTACTGGCACTGATTGGCAGTGCAATAGGCGCGCTAGTGAGTGGTTTGGTGTCGGTGTTACTGCTGGTGGTTGATGTGCAAATGCCACCACCTCCGGGTCGAACCGAGGGCTACCCACTCAACATTTACTTCTCTTTTGAATTAGTTGGTTATGCCACCTTAGGTGTGCTGACGATATGTTTGCTGGCTGCTTATTTCTCTGCTCGCAAAGGCGTGAATAAGCCAATCACGGAGGCACTGGTTTATGTGTAAATTAACTCGTTCATTCAATAGCTTGGGTTTGGCTTTCGCGTTGGGCTCTGTTTTGGCTTTGGTTCTAGCATCAACACCGAGCTGGGCGGTCGATTCACAGCAAGTTACCGAGATGATTGCTAGGGCAGACAGCTATCGCTTGAACAGCGCCCAAGCGTCTAAGGTGGTCTCATTAGTTGCTCTATATCAAGACGAGCAACTGGATAAAACCCGAGAGTATAACGTCTACACAAGACCAAACCGAGAGTCGTTAGTGGTCTTTAAATCTGCTGTTGAGGCAGGTCAAAAGATGCTGATGATAGAGGATAATTATTGGTTGCTGATGCCGAAATCGCGCCGACCAATTCGTATCACACCGATGCAAAAATTGTTGGGTGAAGCCTCGGTTGGCGATATCTCTACACTGACGTGGAGCGAAGATTACCAAGGTGAGTGGGTTGCCGAGCAACAAGTTGAGATGCCGAGTGGTGAACAGCTTGATACCCATCACTTAAAGCTCGCGGCGAAAACCAAGGGGGCGAGTTACCAGTCGATTGATCTGTGGCTAACGGCAGACCGAGCGTTTCCAGTTAAAGCGGATCTGTATCTGCGCTCAGGAAAGCTAGCCAAGCAAGCTTGGTTTACTGAAGGCGTGCGTGATGGATTACCAACAGTGGTGTCGATGACCTTGCTCGATAAGATTCAACCAAGTAAGAAAACCGTAATTGAGTACCGCGAAGTGAGCGAGCAAAGCTTGGCAGATAAATACTACAACCCTGCTTACTTATCGCGTAATAGCGTGTCTGGGCTTTAGGTGGGTGCCATGAAAGCTTTCGATTGCAAGTCTCACATCAAGTCCCGAGTTGCTACTTTGATTGCTTTGTCTTGCGTGAGTCACACGATTCAAGCGGGCGATCTGAGCCTAGCGTGGGATTGGCAACTGAGTGCAGAAGCCGTTGAGTCGAGAGAGTCGCCATTCAGCCCTTTAGCGTCTGATAATCGTCAGTCATTCAATGGCTTGCTGGATCTAGAGGTTGGATATGGTAATTGGCTTGGTCTGTTCGCAGTGAAAGCCAACGATATTCTAAGCAACAACCCTCAAGGACAAGAGGCGAGCTTTGAGTCTGAATTCATTGTGCGTGAGTTGTTTTGGCAAGGTGGTGTTGAGCTGTCTAATTCTATAGTCGGTGATCACTACCTCGATGTCACTCTTGGCAAGGTTCGCCTAGATTGGGGCGTGGGTTATGGCTATCGACCGTTAGACATCATCAAGCCTTATCGCCAGACCCCAGTCGGTATTGTCGCAGAAGAGGGGGCGGGTGTAGCTTCGGCGTCATTGTTCGATATGACGGGTGAGTGGACACTGCTTTACAGCGACTCTTCATGGACTTCCCAAGATGTGAATGAATTCGAAAAACAGAACCAGCAGCAAGGGTTTGGAGTGCGTCGTTACAACTTGGTGGGCGATCACGAATATCAATGGGTCGCTTATTACGACGATGTACGCCACGGCTTACTTGGAGCTAGCTTGGTGTCGGTATTGAACCTCGCTTGGGAGTTTCATGGCTCTGTGATTTATCAGCGACAAAGCCTTGGTTACAGCCAGCCCCACTCAATGCATCAACCGGTTTATCTTGAAGAGCAGGGCGAGGCTTATCAAGCGTTAGCAGGATTAACATGGGCCAATGACACGGGCCACAATGTCGTATTGGAATACTGGTTTGATAGCCGCGCTTGGAGTGATTCTGAGTGGCAAAGTGCGATAGAAAATGCAGAATCTTTGTCTCTCAATTCGATGACAGCATCACTGGCTGGTTCTTACGCTCAAGGTTATCAACACGCCAATTGGGTTCAACATAACATCATGTTTCACTGGTCATTGGATTCGACGCATGGCTGGCTTGAAGATATCACGCCAACATTCGATGTCATGTTCTCTCCACAAGACGGTGGCTTTATTGCTACTCAGTGGCTCAACTATAAGGCTTTAGATAATGGCAATTCATCGTTGGATTTGGAACTTGCTGCACGCTTTCTAGGCGGTAAAAGTGATTCTGCTTACGCCAACTTACCCGATAGTCATATGATTCTTTTAAATATCAAAGGACGATTTTAATGAACACTTTTTCAAACCGTCAGGCTTCATGGATTAAAAGCTTTACGCTAACCACTCTGTTTTGTTTCGTCATTGCTATCACGACACAAACGATTTGGGGCGGTGATTTTATGGTCAATCTGGCGATCAGTTTTGGTTTTGGCTATAGCGCTGTGGGATCTTCTTTTATTTTGGTTAAGTTGTTTAAAACCGAATCCAGAGTATTTGAAGTCGGTATCTCAATGGTGATCGCGATGACCTTTGGCACCTTGAATGCGCACTACTGGTTAAACGGATATTTCGGGGCAAATATTTCTGACCTTAAATCTGTGGTGTTGTTGGGTGTGATCTTCTGTTCGGTTTGCTATTACTATTTCTATACCCGAGAGCAGCAATTACGTGCCGATAACGAATTGGAAGTGGCCAAGCGTCGTCAGGCTGATCAAGAAAAGGTGGTGGTATTAAGCCAGCTTAAACAGTTGCAAAGCCAAATTGAGCCGCACTTCTTGTTCAACACTCTTGCGACCATCAATGTATTGATTGAGAGTGACAGCGCCAAAGCTAAGTTGATGCTTGAAAAACTGACTGACTTGTTGCGTGTCACTTTGAAAAATAGCCGTACCGAGCAGTCGACCATCGCGCAAGAGGTCGACTTGCTAGACGCTTATCTTAATATTCAGAAGATACGCTTGGGTGAGCGCTTAGCGTTTTCGATTGAAACACACGAGATTAGTGATTTTCAGGTGATTCCACCCTTCTTGATTCAACCCTTAGTCGAGAATGCACTCACGCACGGTATCGAACCTCAAGCGGCTGGTGGCCAAGTGAATATCCGCATTACTCAGCAAGCTCAGCAACTAAAAATTGAAGTGTCAGATAATGGCGCTGGGCTGAAAACGTCTTCTGCGAATACGGGGCACGGTGTTGGATTAAGCAATATTCGTCAGCGAATCGAAACCCTTTATGGTGATAAGGCGAGTCTAACGATTACTGAACCTGCTGAAGGTGGGGTCGTCTCGACAATCTTGTTACCGCTGACTGACGCAGTTGTCTAGAACTACACACCAGAAAGCACAGAACAGTGACGAAAAATAGACGATTTACAGTGTGAATTTAAAGGATTAACCATGAACAACCCAGCAATACAGCCGAGCGTAACAGCTATTATCGCAGACGATGAAGCACTGTTAAGGCACCATCTCGACAAGAGTTTGGCTGAGGTTTGGCCGGAGCTAGAAATCGTCAGCAAGGCACAAAATGGTTTAGAGGCGATGCAGAGTATTCAGCAGCTTAAACCTGATGTGGTCTTTCTCGATATTCGTATGCCTGAGCTGGATGGAATCTCGCTGGCGAAACAATTGAACAAGTTAAATTCACCACCCTTGGTGGTGTTCATTACGGCTTATGACGAATACGCGGTCAAAGCCTTTGAGCACAATGCGATGGATTACCTGCTGAAACCAATCAACGAAGAGCGTCTACTCGCTACATGTCAGAAGGTTCAAGCGCGTCTGTCGCAATCAGGTATTACGCCAGAGCAACCTGATATCACGGCGTTAATGGCTCAGATTCAGCAGTTATCACAATCGACTTCTCAGCAAGCGCAGCCCCTTTATCAACAGCAGAAGAAGCATCTAACGTGGCTCAAAGCCAGTGTTGGAGAAGACATTCACCTAATCGCCGTCGATGATGTTGCTTACTTCAAAGCGGAAGACAAATACGTGTCGATATTCAAAAAAGGCCAAGGCGGTTCGCTAGAGGAGTTTATTCTTCGCGTATCGCTAAAAGAGCTTATCACCCAGCTTAACCCCGATGAATTTTGGCAGATTCACCGCTCGGTGGTGGTGAAAGTGTCGGCCATTGATAAGGTGAAGAAAGGGCTCTCAGGTCAGATGTCGGCTTATGTGTCGGGCGAGAAGCTGCCGATCAGCCGTGCCTCGCAAGTTCTGTTTAAAGGGATGTGAGAAACCTGTTTAAAGGAATCCAATAAATCAGCTTAAAGAGATAAACGAATTTAAGAGGACCTGATACCCCGCTCTACAACCCATGACGATCAGCTTATGTAATTTATAAAGTTAACAGTTTCGCGCATGTTTAGGTTGTCTCTCAAAATTTAAATAACTGAATTTATATGAAATTATTATGCTTTTGCGATCGGATATATTGGAGGAAAGCCCTTCAAAGAGATCGTTATGAAAGCATACTATTTAGTCGTCGTATTGAGCTCCACATTGCTAGGTTGCAGCTCTACTCCTCAGCAACAAACGTTATTGAAATCCGATCCATACTGGGTCAAAGGAGAGTTAGATAACGGATTAACCTACCATGTCTACCCTGACCAAGAACAACCTGTCTCGGTACGCTTACTAGTGCATGCCGGATCTTTGCAAGAGAGCGAACAACAGAAAGGGTACGCCCACTTTGTTGAACATATGGCGTTTAATGGCAGCAAGAACTTTTCGGGAAATGAGGTGGTCGAGCTATTTGAGCAATCTGGTGCCAGCTTTGGTGCAGACTTAAATGCTTACACCTCTTATCAAGAAACCCTCTATAAATTAGATCTGCCCGACAATAAGAACCTAGATAAAGCGCTGGCTTGGTTTAGAGACATTGGCGATGGTTTATTGCTGTCCGAAGCTGAAATTGAAAAAGAGAAAGGTGTGATACTTGGGGAATTTCGATACACGCGAGTTGAAGATAAGCCCCTCTCGTTTAAGTTCTACGATCATCTGGTTGAAGGGACGACTTACCAAAGTAACGATCCCATCGGCAATAAAAAATCCGTTTCTAATGCGAATGTTCAAGAATTAAAGAACTATTACCAAACTTGGTATCAACCTCAGTTAACTGAAGTGATTATCTCTGGTGATATTACTCTGGCAGAAGTGATCCCTTTGATTGAAGAAACTTTCTCTGATTGGCAAAGAGGCACAACACCGGTTCCCGTGAAGAACACGTCAGTGGATTATAACACTCAAGATTTTGTGGCGTATGGATCTGGGGTCGAGCCACCGAGCATCGGGATAGTCATTGATCGTGGGGAAAGAGTGACACAGAGCCATGAGCAACAACATCAGCTTTGGTTAGATGATATTGCTCAACAACTTATCCAACAAAGGTTGAATTCTGATTTTGTTGACGCAGCATTGCCCGTGCAGTGGGTTGCTTCAACACCCTACTTATTAGAGTACCAAAGGTATTCTATTACTACGGTCGGTTTTCCTGTTGGTAGCCGAGAGCAAAGTCAGCAGCAGTTTGTTTCTACTCTCGCCTCTTTGCGTGATTATGGCGTAAGTGAATATGAGTTGGCGAGTGTGCTTCAGCAATACCAAGCGAACCTTGACGACATTCAAGTAAACTGGGATCAAATGGATGCCGTGGTTCATGCTGACGGCAAATCAACAGCATTGGTCATTGATCAACCCGTTCAATCACAGCTTGATTATAAGTCGAGCTTGAAAACGTTTCTTGCGAATACGGATCTCGAGGCTGTGAATGATAACTTAGATGATTTGCTTTCTAGCCCTTACATTTTGGGGTTAGGTTTATCTTCTAAGGAAGACATGCTAGCAATGGATAACGAGCTAAAAGATGTCAGAAAAGCCTATAAAAATACGGGTAACAAACCACTGCTCGTTACCGCAAGTTCTGCGTTTAGCGTGCCAGAATCTCAAGGCGAAATTGTGAAACAAATTCAGGTGAGTGAGGATCCTAACTTACAGCAATGGACATTGAGCAATGGTATCGAGGTTTGGTATTTACGAAACCCTGAGGTGGGTAATAATGTTGGTGTTTATTATGCGAGTGAAGGTGGAAAAGCAGCACTAGATTCTTCTCTATTTCCTGCGTCAGAGGTGGCGATTTCAGCATCGATCCGTAGTGGTGTTGGTAAATTCAGTGGATCGGAATTAAATACCCATTTGAAACGCAAAGACATCCAAATTTATCCCTTCATCAACTTTACTCATCATGGGCTGGAAATAAGCACTAAGAAAAAGACGCTCGCAGAAGGCTTGGCTGCACTGTATACCATTGTGACCGAACCTAAAATCGACAGCGATCAGCTTGAGGCTGTGAAATCTGAATTTGCACAAGATCGCACGGCTTATCTAGAAACACCCGTGGGTCAGTTTATTCAGATGGTTAACCAAAATAGCTATCAAGATAGTAGTCGTCATATCATGCTGGAAAGTGAAGATATTGAAGCCGTGACATCTCAAGATATACTTGACGTTCAGCACCAACTCTTTCAGAAGTTAAGAGACAATACGCTTGTCATCGTTGCTGATATTAAGCCATCTGAAATTAAGCCTCTCGTACGCCAATATGTTGCTTCATTGCCGTTGGAAGCCGTTGTGTCTCCTGATTATCAAGTTGCCTATAGCACTGATTCGAAAGAACGAATCGATATATCCATCAATAATGAAGACAGCAGCCAGTACTTATTGCGTATTATTTCTCAGCAAGCTCGAGAGAAAACAGCAAAGGATGTGTTTATGGACGATATGCTTCAGCGTGTATTGTCGAGCCGCCTAACGGCTTATGTTCGCGAAGAATTAGGTTTGGATTATGCGCCTTTTGTGTATTCGGTATCTCAAGACAGTGAGCCAAGTTATGACTGGTTGGTCGGCTCTTTAGCTGCGCCTGAGAACTCAGATAAGATAGAACAGGCGATTGATAAAGTTATTGCTGAAGCTGTCAAAGGGATCTCTGAAGAAGAGACTCGAACGGCAGCTAAACAGCTAGTGGCCGACCTCACGCCACTTCAATATAAGCCCACTCAACAAGCTTGGTTTATTTCACGTTACTTGATTCATGACTATGGTGTTGAGGCACTGTTTGACTTACAGGGAACGACAGATTCAATTTCTAGTGAAGATATGACTGAGTATGCTAAAGAAATTTTTGGAGATAACAGCTACCAGTTGAAGAATTTGTTAAGGCCACAAAGTTAAGGTGATTGAGTAAAGTGACTTTTCAGAAAAGTCGCTTTCACCCTGAATATATGATGTCGAACCTAAGCCAAATGCACCGTCATTTGGCTTTTTCGTTAGGTTGGAGCTAGTCTTCTAAACTTGTTACTTTTTTAAATTCGTTACTTTTAAGCTTGTCACTTTTAGATTAGTTAGTGACTTTTAAACTAGGTACTGACTTTTAAATGCTCGCAATTCGCATCTTATATAACTGGTGGTAATTTATAAAATAAAGATCCAGATCACAAAGATACTCATTCGGTTCAATATTAAATAATAATCGTTAACTCAATCTGTATATTGTCGATGAATGACATTAAGAGGTTGTTATGAAAACATATTATTTAGCGACGGCAATATGCCTTACCTTGGTTGGCTGTAGTTCAACATCAAAAACGACTGACACCTTCATCCAACCGGACCCTGCTTGGACTTCAGGCCAGCTAGAGAATGGTTTTACCTATCATGTTTACCCTGATCATGAAGCGCCAGTTTCTGTTCGTTTAGTCGTACATGCAGGCTCTATTCAAGAAACTCATCAACAAGAAGGTTATGCGCATTTTGTCGAACACATGGCATTTAATGGCAGTAAGAACTTCTCGCAAAACGATGTGATTCGACTATTTGAAGATGCAGGTGCTAGTTTTGGGGCTGATATTAATGCCTACACCTCTTATGAAGAGACGGTATATCAGCTAGATTTACCCGATAGCGTACAATTACAGCCTGCCCTAACGTGGATGCGAGACATCGGTGATGGATTGGATCTCGCCAGTTCAGAAGTTGAAAAAGAAAAAGGTGTGGTTCTTGGGGAGTTTCGTATGGCTCGCCTTGATGATAAATCATTCCCAGAAGTGTTTTATGACCACTTTATTGAAGGTGGACCGTATGAATCTCAAGACGCATTGGGAACTAAAGAATCGGTTGTAAATGCCACTTCTCAAACCCTAACCAATTTTTACCAGACTTGGTATCAACCACAAATCGTAGAGCTTGTTGTTTCAGGTGATGTGGATATCGAAACCGTGATCCCATTAATCGAAGCGAAGTTTTCTAGTTGGCAGCGTGGTGAAACGCCCAAACCAGTGAAACAGAAAGTCACCACTTTCAACGAAGGTGACTATGTTGAGTATACGAAGAGAGAAGCCCCAAGTATTTCACTGACGTTTAACCGAGGCTCAAACATCATTGAAACTCACGATCAACAGCACCAACGTTGGTTGGATGAAACCTCCCAGTTATTGATTCAACAACGACTTGAAGCGGTATTTAATGATGCGGCTTTGCCTACTCAATGGATAGCGTCAGACAGTCTTGAAATGGGTGCTCTGCTTTATTCATCAACAAGTATTGGATTCCCTGTTGGAAGCCGTGAAGTGACTCAGCAAAAGATGCTCTCGACGTTGGCATCATTGCGTGATTACGGTGTGTCGAAAGCGGAGATCGTCGGTGAGCAGCACTACTACCAAAACTTACTCGATAATATTGAGGATGACTGGGATAAAGAAGACGGTGTCGACCATGCGAACAATAAAGCAAGTGCTTTAGTGACCGGTCGAATCGTTCAATCACAGAAAGATTATCAGGCCAGTATGGGAGATTTCATTTCCAACTTCAGTCTTGAAGCTATTAATGACAACATAAAAAGCATACTTTCTGGTGATTATTTCATGATCATTGGTATGAATAAGGCTGAAAATAGAGCCGCAATCAATAACTCGTTAGATAGCTTGAAAGCCACTTATAGCGAAATGGGCACCGCGCCGTTGGTTGCAGCGGCGGGCAGTGCTTTTGCGGTACCGAGTTCTCAAGGCGATATTGTGCTGGTTGAACAAATATCTGTCGACCCATACATTCAAAAATGGACGTTAAGTAATGGCATTGATATGTGGTACTTACGTGACTCACTGGCGAATGATGATGTTGGCGTGATGTACATGAGTTTGGGTGGAAAGGCTGCTTTGGATCCAAGCTTATACCCAGCGGTTGAGGTTGCATTGCCTACTTTTGCTCGAAGTGGTGTGGGTGATTTGACCGGTTCTGAACTTCAAGCGTACTTTGACCGTGAAAATATTCAAGCCGATTCTTTTATAGGCAATACTCGTCATGGTGTTGAATTTAATATCAAAAAAGATGGGCTAAAAGATACGTTTGCTGCGCTTTATACTTTCATAACCGCGCCTAAAATAAATCCCGAGCAGCTAGAAGCTGTGAAGCAGGAGTTTGTACAAGGTCAAGAATCGTTCTTGAGCAGTCCTGTTGGCCAGTTTGAACGTGCAATAAACCAAAATATTTATCGTCAAGAAAGCCGTCACCTCTTTGTTAATAAAGACCGTGTTGAAGTGGTTTCTGTGGAAGATATCAGCCACCTTCATCAGCAACTGTTTGGTCAAATGAGGCATAATCAATTGGTGATCGTTGGTGATATTGATCCTAGCGTATTGAAGCCTTTGGTTCAGCAATATTTGGCTTCTATTCCATTGGAAAAAGCTCTAGTTCCTGACTTTAAGGTGGCTTACAAGCAACCATCAGAACCACGCATTGATTTAGCGATCAACAACGTGAATAGCGCGGAGTACGTCTTAAGAGTCATTGCTGAACCTAGTACTGTAACCACGATTGAAAAAGTCATTACGTCAAAAGATATCTTCATGGAAAGCATACTGGAACGTTTGTTAGCGACTCGCTTAGATAGCTATATTCGTGAAGAGTTGAGCTTAGATTACTCGCCTTATACATTCTCAGCGTCAGCAGATAGTGAGTTGAGTAACGAGTGGGTTATCGGTGCGATGATAGCGCCAGATAACGTTGATAAAGTGGAAGTGGCAATTGATAAGGTGATTACAGACCTTTTACAAGGCGTTTCTGAAGAGGAAATGCGAGCGGTTGTGAAACAGTTTGAAGCTGACTTTACGCCTCTCGAGATGAGCTCTATTGACCAAGCGTGGTATGTGTCTCGTTATCTACTTCATGGTTACGATATCGAAGCCTTGTCTCAAGTTGAGCGCGTGGCGAGATCGATATCCACTGAAGATATGAATGATCTAATACAGCGTATTTTTGGCGAGAACAGCCGTAAGGTTAAGAACATCCTGCGTCCTAAAGCCTAAAGCCTAAAGCCTAAAGCCTAAAGCCTAGGCTCAGTGTAGAACGTGAAAACGATAGCTTAAATCGCTGTTCTCGCGACCAAATCAAAGCCAAGCAGTCATTGCTTGGCTTTTTGTTTTCTGACGATAGTGGATGCATGAACACAGTGTGACGAGGTGAGCTATTGTCAGCGCAGTGTCAAATATGCGCAGTTGTGATTTTAAATCAATTGTAACTTTCATAGCTGTTATATATTGTCGCTGTTTCTACCATTCAGGATTCTTGTTAATTGCTTAAACTAGGTACTCGATTAGTCTTAATGTTATTTTTACTGAGCTTTGGCTTAGTGAATTCTAACGGCTATTCGTTTCCTTCTAAGCCATTCCAAATATACTCGGCTCAAGAGCAATCTTCACAGAATGAACAATCTTCCGCGAAAAAACAGTGTAAACAAGCCGCTACGGATAACCCGTCAAGCTACTTAGAGTGCAACAAAGCTCAGTTTGGCACCGATCCTTCTGGTGATAGTTCCAACTATCATGACACCGAGTCGAGCCTCCAAGCTGCAAACTTCAGACGTATGCTCAGTAACGAGCAAGAAAGCGTGGCGGATCTTGAGCCTGCTTATCATCTACTGATCGACTTCTCTCCCCCTTCATTACTGGCCTCTCTGCTTTTCAATACACCGTTGTTGGATTCTAAGCAGCACTGGACCAGTATTGTGAGTTCTCCGTCCTCCCGGCTTTCTGGGTGGAAAGAGGGCAACATTCAATACTCGCATTTCCGAGAACTTCTTAGCTAATCGTTTGACCTTAAATTGGTCGTATCGATGATCGCCTCGCGCTCATTGAACTCGCCAATTAACCCAATATAGCGACACACAATTATTAGCTTCACTATGACTCAATCAGCTTGTTTTGGTTGTGACTAGTTGTCGTTCGTGTTCGCAAAACATTAGTTATACCAATCGCAGTAAATAACTGGCCATTCTAGCTGGTTAAAACGCTCGATCACTGCTTTTTCCCGGCGCTATTTTTGAGCACGTGTTTACGGTGATTGGTAAAAAGAAGAGATCTTGACTGTGAAAAAACGCATTCCAAGAAAACAAATTAACCACTACTCAAAGTGGAAATACGTGGTGCTTATCGCCACCATCATCATCATGATTCTAAGTGCCTTACCTTCTTGGTATGGCGAGAATGCCTCGGTTCAAATCAGTAATCGCTCTGAGCAGACGATCGACGCCACTCAAGTGACGCAATATCTTGCTAGCGAAGGCATTCAAGCCAAATCAGCCTTTCAAAAAGACAAACGTTTAGTGGTGATCTTAGAAGACGCTGAGCAACAAGCGAAAGCCAAAGAAGTGCTTAATGAGCGCTTCCTCGACAACGCGACGGTTGCTCTTGCTATGGAGCCAGCAGCACCAAAATGGCTGACTAACATGGGTTTTGCACCGATTCAGTTAGGTCTTGATTTACGTGGTGGTGTGCAGTTCTTATTAGAAGTGGATATGGAGCCGGTTTATCACGCACAAGCTCAAGCGATGGTCGACGAGATCACCAGCGAAGTGCGTTATGCCCGCGGTAAAGTGGTCAACAACCAAGTTCAGTTTGATTTCCGTACCGACGCTGATTTCGAAAAAGCACAAAAGCTGATTCGTGAAGAGTTCCCACATTGGCTACGTGATCGTTCAGATAAGTCACTGACGTTAACTCAGTCTGAAGAAGAGCAAAGAACGTTACGCAACCTAACAGTTCAACAAAACCTGCAAATCATGCGCAGCCGTATTGAAGAATTAGGCATCACAGAAGCATCGATTCAACGCCAAGGTGAAAGCCGTATTCGTATTGAACTTCCGGGTGTTCAAGACCCTGCTGCTGCGAAAGACGTGATTGGTGCTACGGCTTCGCTTGCATTCTATTCGGTCTACGACAACGCAACTCGCAATACTCAAACGCTAAAAGATACAGATGGCAACCGTGTCGTTGTCGCTCGTAAAGCAGTACTGAGCGGTGAACATATTATCGATGCTCGTAGTGGCATTGGTGAGATGGGCAGCGCAGAAGTAAACATTACCCTAGATTCTTCTGGTGGTAAGAAAATGTCTGAGTTCTCACGTCACAACATCGGTAAGCCAATGGCAACTGTGTACAGCGAGTACAGTCGTGATAGAGCGGGCAACAGCAAGCAAGACAGTGAAGTGATCAGTGTGGCAAACATCCAGTCTCAACTGGGCAGCCGCTTCAGAATTACTGGTGCTGGCAGTTTGGCTGAAGCACAAGAGCTTGCGTTACTGCTGCGTGCGGGTTCATTGACTGCGCCAGTGACCATCATTGAAGAGCGTACCATTGGTCCGTCTTTGGGGGCTGAAAACGTAACTAACGGCTTTGCTGCTCTGGCGCTTGGCCTTGGTCTGACTTTAACGTTTATGGCCCTATGGTACCGACGCCTTGGTTGGGTCGCGAATGGCGCATTAATCGTCAACATGACCACATTGTTTGGTCTGATTGCGCTGTTACCGGGTGCGGTATTAACTCTGCCAGGTATTGCAGGCTTGGTACTGACCGTCGGTATGGCGGTGGATACTAACGTGCTTATCTTCGAACGTATTCGAGACAAGATGAAAGAAGGCCGCAGCTTTGCTAGCTCCATCGACCGTGGTTTTGACAGTGCGTTCTCTTCTATTTTCGATGCTAACGTCACCACCATGATCGTTGCTGTGGCTCTTTATACCATTGGTAATGGACCGATTCAGGGCTTCGCTCTGACATTGGGCTTAGGTCTTCTAACCAGTATGTTTACGGGCATTTTTGCTTCACGAGCGATCATCAATTTGGTTTGGGGGCGTGACCAACGCCACGACGTAAGGATTTAAGCATGAGTATTTCAAATATGACTATTTCAGACCGCTACCTTTCAGATAAAAACATGACTCGCCTTCGTAAGGTGATGTCTGTGATTTCTATTGTGCTGTTCATGAGCTCTGTGATGCTGGTGGCGGTGAAAGGTTTTAACTGGGGCTTGGACTTTACTGGCGGTGTTGTTGCTGAAGTTCAACTCTCTGATCAAGTAACCAAAGATGCGTTAAAAACCAAACTTGATACGGCTTTCCAACAAGACGTACAAGTGGTTGGTATGGCAGAACAAGATCGCTGGACGATTCGTTACAGCCAACTGACAGACGCACCGCAACCAAATCTAGTGGATGCTTTGTCATCTGTGAGTGACCAAGTAAAAGTGCTGAACAGCAGCGTGGTTGGCCCTCAGGTGGGTCAAGATATGGTTGACCAAGGTGGCTTGGCGGTATTGGTGTGTTTCCTAATGATCATGCTGTACCTGAGTGTACGATTTGAATGGCGTTTGGCACTTGGTGCTCTTGCTGCAATCATTTACGACGTGACGCTTATCTTAGGTTTGTTCGCCTTTACTCAGTTTGAGTTCAATCTAACCGTATTGGCGGCCGTGTTAGCGATTCTCGGTTATTCATTGAATGACTCGATCATCATTGCCGACCGTGTGCGTGAAATGCTTCGTGGCAATCCAAACGGTGATACTGACAACCTGCTTAACGAATCGGTTAAAGCGACCTTCTCACGCACCATGGTGACTTCAGGAACGACGCTGATCACCGTATCTGCGCTTTGGCTACTTGGTGGTGCGGCACTGCAAGGTTTCGCAATTGCACTCGTTGTGGGTATTGTCAGCGGTACGTGGTCCTCCATTTCAGTAGGCATCACCCTACCTAAGTTACTTGGATTGCAGCCTTGTCACTATCAGGTGAAACCAGTAGTCGAAGTTGAGGGTGACTATCCTTAGTTTCCTGATTGCTTAAGTCCTCTAATTAGATAGCGCTCAGCCATAGTCCTCATTGACTAACGAATGAGTTCAGCAAAGCCTTTCGTTTGTAGCAAGACGAAGGGCTTTATTTTTTATAAGAGTCAGTCAGTTAGTTAAAAGAGAGGCTATTTCAAAAAACAATGGATTGAGCATGCAAGCCCCCATTATATGAAGTATGTTTATATGACGTTAGTAGAGATGAGGCAAGGGAATGGAATATCGACATCAATGTCATGTAGGCGACCACGGTGATGCACTCAAGCATCCAGTATTGAGTGCACTAGTTAAATCATTAATGCAGCAACACTCTCGCCTCAATGTTATCGACACGCATTCAGGCACAGGGTGTTATGACCTCACCACAGCGCCAAGCAATCATGCGGGTGAGTTTGCTGAAGGGGTCGGGTACTTGTGGCGAAACAAGGCTTATCTTCCAGAGTCATTCACGTCTTTTATGTCGGTGCTGGAATACTACAATCCGAATCAATTTATCTCTCTGTATCCGGGTTCTGCAGCCATTACATATCAACAAGGCCGTAGCCAAGATAGCTTCTATTTTTCAGATATTCAGCAAGATGAAGCTGATTTACTGCAAACTAACATTGAGAAGTTACAACGTGACCTTGATGTCTCAAGCAAGCTGACTATTACCGCGGGTGATGGGCTTAAAGCGTTGCCTGACGACGTAGCAAAACACGATAATCATCACCTGATTGTTATCGATCCTCCCTATGAAACCGATTCTGAATATCTCGCAGTGATTGATGCCTTGGTTAAAGCGTATCAACAATCAGAAAAGGTATCTGCACTGATTTGGTACCCGCTTTACACGGATGACAAGAGCTCACTGATTCTGAATCACTGTGTTACTGCAGTAAAAGATGGTTTGCTGCCAAGTCCAATTAAGTCGGAGCTTCGCCTTCGAGACCCGAAAGGGGATGATCGCCTAATCGGCAGTGGTTTGTTGTTATTCAATCCACCACAAGGCATTTCAGGAATAGTCGCAGATACGCTTGATTATTTACACTGCCAACTCTCGACCAATGGTGAAGGCTACTGGCAAATGAGAAGCCTATAGATCTGATTTTTATGGGTTTTATGATGATTTTCGAGATGTAGATCGCTAAATCATTTCAATCTGTATGGTTTAAATTGACCAAACTCTAACTTTTATCGATTGATTTATCGCGATGAATCATATAAAAATAGTACATCAATGCGCACAGGTGCATACTGGCTCATAAGTTAAATAATTACCCAAATTAATATCAGATTGTGGTTTACCCCCTAAACTGCATAAGGCTCGCACTAGTCACGCGAGCCTTTCTTTTGCCTGAAGGAAAACTTAAGGCATTGTTAGCACTTCAAAATCCACTACAACGCTGGGTAATCGATATAGCCTTTTTCGTTGCCGCCGAACAGAGTGGCGCCATCAAGATCGGATAGTTCGTTGCCGTTTTGTAGGCGTGAAACGAGATCTGGGTTAGCTACGAATGGGCGACCAAATGCGACAAGGTCGGCGTAGCCTTTATTTAGCACTTCTTCGGCGCGTTCTGGTGTGTAGCTGCCAGCAACAATGATAGTGTTGGAAAACAGTTCTCTTAGTTCCACTCGGAAGCTTTCAGGGATAACCGGTGCGTCATCCCAGTCTGCTTCTGATAGATGCAGGTAAGCGATATCACGTGCTTGCAGCGCCTTTGATGCTTCGAGAATCGTTGGCACGATGTCTGGACAGTTCATGTCTTTGAAGGTGATGAACGGAGCTAAACGAACACCCACCTTATCGGCACCAATCGCATCAATGACGGCATCTACTACTTCAATCAAAAAGCGAAGTCGGTTCTCGCGGCTACCGCCGTAGTTGTCGGTGCGCTTGTTCGAATTGGTTCTTAGGAACTGGTCGATGAGGTAGCCATTACCGCCGTGGATCTCGACTCCATTGAACCCTGCCTCGACCGCTTTTTTTGCTGATTCAGCAAAATCTTGAACCACACGATCGATATCAGTTTGGGTCATTTCTCTTGGTTGAATGCAATCCACCATGTTGCCATTACCATTCTCGTCAGAAATCCAAACCTGAGTTTCTACCGGAGCCAGTGCGGAAGGCGCGATTGGTCGTTCACCTTTTTGGAAGGTTGGATGAGATACGCGCCCCACATGCCATAGTTGGCAGAATATTGCTGCGCCTTGCTCTTTTGCTGCTGTTGTTACTGATTTCCAACCTTCGATTTGAGCATCGGTGTAGACGCCGGGTGTGAATGAGTACCCTTGCGAGTCATCTGAGATCTGTGTCGCTTCAGTGATGATTAGCCCAGCACTGGCTCGTTGTTGGTAGTAAGTCGCCATCATTTCATTTGGCACGTTTCCAGGTTGGCTTGTACGAGCGCGTGTCATGGGAGCCATAACCACGCGGTTTTGTAGTTCTAGATCTTTGAGTTCTGCTGTTTCGAATAATTTGCTCATGGTATTTACCTTGTGTCGGTCATGTGTTGATTGATTTAGCGTGCGGTGGTCACTATTTCGATTCCGCAGGGCTGAAGATAGAGTCGTTTTGTGGCTTTTCAGCTCGGTTGGCTTTTGCGATAAGCAACAAACCAATCACTGGGACGACAACGGCTGCGAACGGAATCATGCCTGCGCCTAGTTGGCTGTCGAGTACCATGCCGCCAAGGAATCCACCAAAGGCATTGGCTAAGTTAAACGCTGAGATATTCGCAGTTGCTGCTAGCTCTTGCCCTTCGCCACCGTGGTTCATTACTCGAAGCTGCATGGCAGGAACGTTCGCAAATGATGCAATACCAAAGATAAATGCAGCGGCAACGAAGAGGATTTTGTTGTCTACAACAAGGCCAACCACTACTAATGAAACGATCATCGCGATAGCCCAAAGCATCGATGCTTTGCCTAAATTTTTGTCAGAAGAGCGACTGCCCAAGGTGTTACCGATGATTAAGCCGACACCAACAATTACTAAGATCCAAGTTACTGATTCTTGACTGTAGCCAGTGATGTGCATGGCGATTGGCGCAAGGTAGCCGTAAAGCGTCATGAAGCCAGACCAAGCAAAAGCGGTGATCGCCAAGCTGATGAGAAGCATTGGATTTTTGAATGCCAACAGCTGAGTTTTGATGTCTTTCGCTTCGCTGTGACCTGAAGATTTTATTGATGTTAAGATTGAAATCATGGCTATGGTGCCAAGTGCTGCCACGGTAAAGAAAGTGGTGTGCCAACCGAATTGCAAGCTCACCCAAGTACCAGCGGGAACCCCAAGAACGTTAGCGAGTGTTAAGCCAGCAAACATCTGACCGACAGCACGACCTGCCATTTTCTCAGACACTAAATTGGTCGCGACAACCGCACCTATGCCATAGAAAGGACCTTGCACTAAACCTGCGATAACACGGCTTGCAAGTAGAAGTGGGTAGCTAGGGGCTAAGGCTGACAAGATATTGCCGATGATGAACAAAGCCATTAAGCCAATCAGTACCATCTTCTTGTTAAAACGTGCGAGGTAGATGGTTAAAATCGGGCCACCAATAACGATAGCCAACGCGTAAGCACTGATTAGGTATCCGGCTTGACCTTCTGTGATCGAAAGGGAGGTCGCAATTTGTGGAAGGATACCTGCAATAACAAACTCAGCGGTGCCGATGGCAAAAGCTGCGAGTGTCAGTATCCAAACTTGGAATGGGATCTTTTCTTTATGGATGGCTTCTTGTTTCATCGCTTCTGATTTCATAGTGAAGTACCTGTGTTAATTCTGTTTGTTAGGGCGTTTAGATACACGTCCTAACGATTGTTCTTTGCTTCTTTGCGGAGTGTTAGCTGAGTAGAGCACCGCCATCGATGTCGATAATTGACCCAGTTACGTATGGGTTATTAATCGCAAACAGGTAACCCATGGCTATCTCTGAAGCTTCGCCCACCTTGCCTGCGGGTAAGTTATTTTTGGCGTTGTCGTACATGGCTGATCGAGCTGAGTCATCCATATTTTTGTAGGCTTCTGTCATCGTAAGACCGGGGCTGACGGCGTTGACTCGAATCGGTGATAGCTCTTTTGCAAGCACCTTAGTTACGCTCTCTAGTGCAGCGTTGATGGCGGTTTTTACGTAAGTGCCAGTGACGACTTTGCGCGATAACATGCCCGTCGTGAGCGTGATAGAACCGTTGGGTTTCATGTAACGTGCAGCATGCTTAGCAACGTTTAGGCTGCCCCAAAATTTGGTATCAAATGCTGCTTTTGCGTCTGCGGTAGCAACGTCTGTCACTTTTCCTGCGGGAGCGTATGACCCCGCGGTTATCACCAAGTGATCAAATGCACCGATCGATTCGAAGTATTCACAAACCGATTTCTCATCGCTGATATCAACGCCGGTGTGTCGGCTGGCAATGTGTACTGTGTTGTCTTCGTTTCTCAATTGCATTGCTAATGCTTTGCCGATACCAGATGTGCCACCAATGATGACGAAAGTGCTCTTTTCTTGGTTTTTAAGTTCGTTGTTCATATTCTGAATTCCTGCGTGTTCTGCTGGTGGTTGTCATTATATTTATTCGACTAAATTTGATAATTGGCTAAAATATAAAATCATTATTCGGATTAACTGAATAGAAGGGGGCGTGAATGGACAAGTTTTCAGATATGGCGATGTTCGTGAGCATTGTTAAGCATCATGGGTTAGCTGCGGCGGGGCGAGAGTTAGGGCTTTCTCCTGCGACCATGACAGCAAGGCTTCAGGCGTTGGAAGAGCGTTATGGTGTGAAGCTGCTGAACCGAAGCACGAGACATGTGTCTCTAACTGACTCAGGGGAGCTGTACCACAAGGCATGCCTGGAGATATTGGATAATGTCAGTGAGGCTGAAAACTTGATTCAAAATGGCGTCAAAGAGGTTAAAGGCCCACTAAAGATTGCGGCACCTAAAGACATCGGCAAGCAGTACATCCTTCCTATTTTGTCGGAATTTTGTCAGCAGTATCCAGACGTTATTCCCTATCTGTATTTGAACGATCACCTATCGAATATCGCTGAATCAGGCATGGACATCGTGATCCGTTATGGGGAATTGGTCGACAGCAGCTTGATCTCAAGACGCTTATCACCAAGCCGACGTGTGCTGTGTGCTTCACCAGAATATCTTGCCAAGCATGGAACGCCGTTAACACCACAAGATTTGGTCGAGCACGACTGTTTGGCGATGCTGCGCAGCAATGAAGAGCTTAAAACATGGCACTTTCAAGATCACGACATGAAGAAGTCGATTACCGTTGTTCCAAAGCGATTCTCAGACGATGGTGAAGTGATTCGATACTGGGCATTAAAAGGAGAAGGGATAGCGTTGAAGTCGGTACTCGATGTGCAAGATGACATCAATAACCAACGCCTTGTGACGCTACTTAATGGCTACATGAAGAACTTCAATACCTCTACTTCAGTATCGAGCGCCGACTTGAATGTGGTGTACATCAGTAAGAAATATCAGCCGAAGCGTATTCGGCTGTTTTTGGATTTTCTTCTTGGTAATTTTAATGACTTGGTCGAGAAATCTGGCAGAGATTAATTATCGTTAATTTATTGAAAATGAAACCTCAATGACGATAGATCTATAGTGCCTTTGAAGCTTTATTGATCAAATAAACTTTATTACCGAATTGCAGTTTACCCCCTAAATTGCATCTGGCTCGCATTAGTCACGCGAGCCTTTCTTTTTTTTGGCGGTAAATGTTTGATTTACGATAATATTTATCTCCGATAAAGGGGGGGGTTGTGAAAATATTAATCATAGAAGATGACACCACCACAAGAGAATTTGTGGCCAAAGGTCTTGAAGAGCATGGTTATGCGGTCGACCAAGCGGAAGATGGCAAAAAAGGCTTAATGATGGCCTTAAGCTCAGAGTATCAACTGGTGATTCTTGACCGCATGTTGCCGTATTTGGATGGAATGAAAGTTCTCTCAGCGATTAAAGCGACAGAAGAAAATTTACCGGTATTAATTTTGAGTGCCATGGACAGCGTGGAAGATCGCGTAAGTGGCCTTCAAGCAGGAAGTGATGATTATCTGATCAAACCTTTTGCGTTGGCTGAGCTTATTGCGCGCGTAGACATCATTATCAATAGAACTAAACGTCAGCCCGTTACTGAGACAAATTTGATATATGACTGCTTAGAAATCGATTTACGCGCTCATAGAGTAGTGTGTAAAAACCAAGATCTCCAATTGCAGCCGAAAGAGTTTCAACTGATTCAGTATTTCGTCGAGCACAGTGAGCAAGTTGTCTCAAGAATGCGCTTGTTTGAGGCTATTTGGAGCTACCACTTTGACCCGAAAACCAATGTCATTGATGTTCATGTCGCTAATCTCAGGCGCAAACTAGAAGACGCCGGTTGTCCTGATTTACTTCACACCGTGAGAGGGGCAGGTTATGTCCTTCGTCGATGACTACTCCCTCACTCGCTCCTCTGTATTTAAAACTCTAGTCGGTTTGTTTGTGTTGGTGACAGTGATTAATGTCATCGTGATTAGGCAGGTATACAAAGACTCAGATGCGTTCCATCGGGCACAACTCATTCGACAGCTGCAAGATGAGTCATCCGAATTCAGTTATGCAGCCAATCAGAGTAAAGAGGATGTTGAAAGGTTACTTGCCGTAAAGCAAACATCCGATACTAATTTTTACTATCGCCTTTTTGAGCGAACAAGCCCTTTATTAACCACGTCTTATCCTGTTGTTTCTCTTATATCTGAAACCGCCAACATTAGCATTGGAGATACGCATCGCTTGGTGATTGGTATTGATAGACAGGCGGTTGAAGAGTATCGAAAAACTCTGATCCCGATTGTCTTTTCGGGCATCGTGCTGCCCATTGCAGTGATGCTGATCGCGGCTCTGTTTTTTACGCTTCTGATCTTAAAGCGTTTAGAAAGAGTCAACCAAGCGATGAATCGAGTGTTGTGTGGTGAAAAAAGCGTAAAAATCCCTGTTTCTAAACAAGATGATGAATTTGATATTTTGGCGATTCACCTCAACTTCATGATTGAGCAAATGGCTAAAAATGAAGAGTCATTGAAGTCGTTAACAGTAGGCATGGCTCATGATATGCGCACTCCCATGGCTCGGCTAAAGTTACGCTTAGAAGAGGTATTGTCGGATTCCACATTGACCGATGAACATCAAGAGCAATTCTCGGCTTGCCATGATGAGTTGGAGCTCATCTTATCGCTATTCAATAGCATGTTAGAGATCACCAAGCTGAATAGCGGGCAAACGTTGATCGCCACAGAGCGTGTAGACCTTGGAAAAATAGCTCAAGATGCGATCGAGTTTATCAGCCCTATTGCTGAAATGAAGCAACAGAGCTTGGTTTGTCGGCTAGACCAAGAGTGCGAAGTATTGGGGGATAAAAGCCTACTCTTCAGGGCTGTCTTCAACTTGGTTGAAAATGCAGTGAAATACACACCTGAAAAGGGAAAAATTGAAGTGGTGGTTGATTACTTTGGTGTCACGGTGGCGGACAACGGTATCGGGATATCAGACAAAGATAAGATGAATGTGTGCCGGCCTATGTTCCGTGCTGATAAAAGTAGAACGGAATTTGGCAATGGCCTTGGCTTGTCTCTGGTTGATGCCGTAGTAAAGCGTCACCATGCCCATCTTATTTTAAGAGACAACAACCCCGGATTAAGAGCGCGCCTCTATTTTGAACGTTAACCTTAGTGGACTTTGTAGGCAGAACAACACCTTAATCCTTATTTGTTATAGCTTTATCTTTGCGTAAAAGCTTTAAGGATGTTATCCACTACGGAGTTACTTTCTAAATAGTACTCTAACGAAACGTATGGGGATTTTTCGTAAACCGAGCATGAAGCACTAACTCGCAAATCTCCAACCATTTTCGAGTAGCTCGACTTGCCAGGCTCAAACTGAAATACTGGATAGTGCTCCTGAAATTTTTCTATTAAGGAACCTAATGCAGCAATACACCCCCCCTTACTAATAAAAGCTCGCTCAACTTTAACTCGCCCCACCAATTCAGACTCGTTATCTATTGTAACTTCGAAGTCTGATAGAAAACTAAGCTTAGTTTCGTTCTCAAGCGCTAAAGGCACTCGAAAGTTAGTAACTGGGCTATCAGTTGTAATATTGAAATTCCCCAGAGGTTTCACTGGGAAAGAACTGGCAACTTTGACTTCAAATAAAGGTAAACCTTTACCTTGAATCACTGTATCTCGTTCAGCAGAGTTGAAACCACCACCCAACATGAAACCGAGGACAATCATGCTTACCATGACTAAAGCTATTTGTATTTTGTTCATCTGATTCCTTTAACTATGGATATAGCCCTGTTAAGTGCATGCTAATTGAGGTACTTCTGCCAATGTTGCTGACCTTTCAAAACTACCTTGTAATCTTCGTAGTCCAAAGAACTATAGAGATTTTTAGCTGCAACATTATCATTACTGACCTCTAGTGTGATTTTTAGGTAATCATTATCACGACAATACTGTTCGATACCATTCAGCAGCGCCTTGCCAACACCTTTACCACGAAAGCTATCCGACACCATAAAGTCATGGGTATTCATCACTCTTTGCGCACGATAGTTTTATTATATATTATCGACTTTACCGCTATTTTCGAGGGTATCAGCTTTTTTGGTGTTTCCTATCCCTGCAATACACAAACCCATCAGAAAAACCGATAGAAAATTGAAAGCAAATCCAAACCTCTCATTTGGAGGGGTATCTATTGATCCTGCCCAATATGTGAAGTGCACGGTCAACCCTGTAGTAAAGTCATATCTATAAGTGGGACTATATACCACGACAACTTGAGCCAGAAAAAACACGAACAACAGCCAGTTAGCAATTTGCATTTTAGCGTAAAGTAGGAAGCAAAATAGTAATCCCATCAATACGTAGATTGTGTATACGATGTTGGTTAATCCATAGTTGAAGTAGTATCCAACCACCTTTGAAGCTCCCATGAGAATCATTGAGAGAGCTAAAATCAAAAGTAATTTATTAGTTTTAGTCATCTTAATCTTCCCTAATGCAAAGTCTTTTGTATAACTCGGTGAGAATGTATCCATTTATAGTATCAGTGTTGTTGCTTATAACCAACTGAATGCTATGCATATAATGTAAAACAGTTTTATTGTTTAAATGAGCAACCTTGCAAGCACGCATTATTGCCTAGGTGGAGTACGTTATCACTCTGAAGTAGTTCTTGAATTCTTGATTAATCAACGTCTTAAAAGTGGTTGTTCGTGCTTACACATTGTTAAGACCCTGTCTTTTTCTCTTTTTCTCTTTTTCTCTTTTTCGCTCCCATAATCTCCTTGTGCTGCGAGTACAAAAAAGCCAAAGCGAATCGCTTTGGCCTGAGTGTTTTAACGAGCACAGTAACGTGTGCTGTGTTTTAGCGACGCTGGGTTTAACTCGGAAGTGGGACCGAGGTTAGATCTTGGCTTTTAGGGATTTGAGTCATCGCATGAGCGATCTCTTCTGCCTCTGTTCCAATAATAACCTGAAGGTTGTTAGCCCCAATCTTTACCACACCCATTGCGCCAATCGCTTTCAGTGTCGCTTCATCAACAACGCTGATGTCTTTAAGTGTTAAGCGCAGCCTTGTGATACATGAATCGATACTGGTTAGGTTGGCATGTCCACCTAGCGCTTTTAAGTATTGCGCCGCTTTCTCATTCGATGAAACTTGGTTTACTTCGGCTACGTCCACATCTTCACGTCCCGGTGTTTTTAAATCGAACTTTAGGATGGCGAAGCGGAATATTGAGTAGTAAATCGTCGCAAAGAATAGACCTTGAAGTATCAACATGTAAGGTTTTACTGCGAGTGGAAGATTGTAAGACAACACGAAGTCAATCAAACCACCACTGAAGGTAAAGCCAGCGATCCACTGCATGCTGGCAGCAATGTATAGCGACATAGCGGCAAGAAGCGCGTGAATAACATAAAGCACAGGTGCTACAAACATGAAGGCAAACTCAATCGGTTCTGTTACGCCGGTTAAGATAGCGGTTAACGCTGAAGCACCTAGAATACCGCCGACTTTCTTTTTGTTTTCTGGTTTTGCACAGTGGTACATCGCTAAACATGCCGCTGGTAAGCCATAACCCATAACAGGGAAGAAACCGCCTTGATAAATACCAGTCATACCGAGTTCACCGGTGCCCGACCAGAATTTAGAAATGTCATTGATGCCCACTAAATCGAATAGGAAAACTTGGTTAAGTGCGTGGTGCAAGCCAACAGGAATAAGTAAGCGGTTAAAGAAACCATAGAGGCCAGCGCCTGTCGCACCCATCTCAGAAATAGAGATGCCGAACTCAACCAGTGCTCCGTAGACGACAGGCCACACATAAACCATGACTAAGCTGATGCTAATTGCGGCCAGTGAAGTGATGATTGGAACGAAACGCTTGCCACCAAAGAATCCGAGAGCCGCAGGCAGTTTTATAGTATGGAAGCGGTTATATAGAGTGGCGGCGACAATACCTATCATGATGCCTGTGAATGCACTCACTGCTGCATTGGAGGCGATAAGTTCAGATGCGCCCATTTGGTCAACAGGGACACCGGTGATTTGTGAGATAACATTCACGTTACCCACGATCATTTCCACGATGAGCAGACCTAATAGGCCAGAGAGCGCGGCAGCGCCGTTATTGTCTTTTGCTAAACCATAAGCGACACCAACCGCGAATAACCACGCTTGGTTATCCATAATGCCTTTACCACCGTATACGAGTATGGTGGCTAAGGCGCTGTTAGCTCCCCAACCTGACGGGTCAAGGGCATAACCTAGCCCTAGCATCAAACCACCGGCAGGCAGTACGGCGATCGGCACCATCAGTGCTTTACCGATTTTTTGTAAGTATCCAAGTATGTTCACGTTTTTTCTCTCTCTATTTTTATTGATAGAGAGAGCTTACTTGCATAAGGATTAAGGATCGGTTGTGCTTAGATTAACGATTATTAATGTAGGGCGATGTCGTTGTAAGACTGAGAATTATTGAAGATTTTATGGATAATCTGATTGTTCTAAAAGTGCTAAATTCAAAGCTTGGTTACGGACAATGTAAATCGTTCTCGTTAAAATAGTTTGACCACATGGACGTGATTGGAGAGATAAAAATGAAAGTCGTCGGAGATACAGTTATCCAACCTTTTCACAAGGCAACCTGCCATTGCGGTGCGGTTGAATTAGAACTCAGCTTGCCTAATGGCATAGAAAAACCACGTCGCTGTGATTGTTCTATCTGTCGTCGTAGGGGAGCGATCGTTGGCTCTGTGGCGCTGGATGGTATCAAGATCCTCAAAGGTGCAGAGCATCTCAAGCTTTATCAATTCAACACCAACACCGCGAAGCATTACTTCTGCTCAAACTGCGGCATCTATACCCATCACCAACGCCGCTCAAGCCCAAATGAATACGGTTTTAATATCGGTTGCTTGGAAGGGGTGAATCCTTTTGATATTGGTGAAGTGGTCACCAACGATGGCGTCAATCACCCTGCTGATCGTTAATTTATTAGGTATTAAAAAGGAAGTGTTTATGTCTGAGTATGGTGCGGTCATTCGTTGGCAAAAAGCGGAAGATGAAGCCTTTAGCGACAACCAATACAGCCGCGGTCATACGTGGGAGTTTGATGGCGGTGTCACTGTGCCTGCTTCATCTTCTCCTCATGTTGTACCACTGCCGTTTTCAGTGGAAGCGAATGTTGACCCAGAAGAAGCCTTTATTGCGGCACTTTCTAGTTGCCATATGCTGACGTTTTTGGGCATTGCCGCCAAGCAGAAGTACGTGATCGACTCTTATGTCGATGATGCCGTTGGTGTGCTGGAAGAAGATGAATCAGGCCGCTCGTCTGTCACTAAGGTGACTCTGCGACCTGACATTGTGTTCTCCGGTACTAAGAAGCCAACGGTCAAACAACTCGACAAGCTTCATCATTTAGCGCACAAAAACTGCTTTATCGCGAACTCGGTAAAAACAGATATTGTGGTAGAGACTATTGGGTAACCTGCAGTTCATTCTTTGTGAGCAAAAACAGGATCTGGCAGTTTCGTAAACGCTGTGTAATCCTAAGTGTGATTTTATAGGGTTATTGATAGAGAGTTTTGAGTTGCTGCTAAGAGCGCTTAAATGATAGGAATCGATTGGTTATCAGAGAGTTATGTTTAGCGTCCCATTGAATAGTTTTGTACACCGTGTAAGTGATAAAAGCCAAGTGATGGCAAGTGCTGATGAATGCGGGTGTCAGTTGAAGCGAGTTCGTCGCTCGCGCAATTGGCTGTTGGTCGCTCAAGAGCATCAACTCGTTGAATTTAAAATGATGTTAACTCACGAAAAAGACGGTTGGATAGGAATCGCAATCGACAAAGTGCTGCCTAAACCTGTGGTGTGTTTGGCATCTCTGTTGGCCGCTACACCTGCAATGACCGTCGCTCAACTGGTGATGGAATCTGGATGTTCAATGGCAGAAGCAAGGCGTGCCATTGATGAACATGAAGCGCTGTAGGTGTATTCGAATCGTGTGAAAAGAGAATCGCGAGCAGAAAAAAGCCCGTAGTGATATTGCGCTGGAAAACGTCATATCGTTACGGGCTTTATCATCTGTGCTTGTGCTGCTTAAGCTAAGCCATGTGGCTTATAAAACGTTTACTCGATTAAGAGTTAGCTACTTTTACACGAATCGTGTTTTTGCCAAGCTTTGACAAGTTCAGCTTGTTTAGTGCCGCTTTAGCTTCTTCGTGCTCTGGCATTTCAACAAAAGCAAAGCCTTTAGATTCGCCAGTTTCTTGGTCTAAAACTAGGCTGCACTCTTTTACTGAGCCGAACTCAGAAAATAGAACACGGATGTCTTGCTCTGCAGTAGAGCGCGATAGGTTACGAACTAGAAGTTTCATAATAAACCTTGAATATGAATTTACGCCGAGCATTGTCGCACACTTTCGTGCTCACCCAGACATAATAATTTGAGATCACGCTTGCTTGGTTTACTACGCAGAGCCAGCGCTTTTGAGTAATCAAACGTGATTATTCGTCGTCGAACTGTTTGATCGTGAACGCGTCTTCGATTCGGTTAAGCTCTTCTTGTTCTTTTACTCGCTTCTCTTCTTGAAGAGTTGCTCTTGTTTCGTTGAAACGTTTTTTCTCTGACTTAGTCAGGAATTTTACAGCTTTTTTGTTGGTCAGTGCGTAAGCAACTACGTCTTCGCCTTTTTCTCTGCGGTCGTTTACACGTTGTGAGAAACGTTCATTGTCGCGAGCTTTACGCTCCGCTGAGGTCAACTTGCTCATGCTTTAAAGCCTTTTCAATTATTCATGGTAGGGAATCTACGCTTAGCGAAACAAACAGGAACTACTGAGTATGAGTCTAGCCCATTTGTATGCTGGTGGCGCATCTTAGCACAGAGGCTTGAGCTTTCAGGAATGCAATTCGCGGGAACAAACAAAACAGCCCACAATATGTCGTTGTGGGCTGTAATTAAAGGCTAACCAAACAAGGTGAAGCTAAGGCTCGAACCATCAGATTTTCTCGATGTATAAGATGACCTCTCCGACTTTAAAGCCAAACTTGGACATCTCAGTCTTGTTGAACAAGCGTTTGTCGTCCATCAAGAACATCCAATCATCAAGCTCCACTTCATAAGTGCTACCGTCTACTTCGATTTCTAAATCGTATTTCCAATAAAGCGCTGAACCTAGAGTCTCCCCATAAGCGGTTCCAACGACATCGTTGGCAGTCCCAGAATAGGTGTTGTCGCCGGTTTTTATCAAGTTCCAAACGCGGGTTGAGCGCTCGCCATCAGCAAAAGAGAACCACTCTTTTATCTCTCCGTTGTCACCGTCCCAAGTCGCGATAAGTTTGGCATCAAAGCGGCGCAGTAAGTTACCAGAGCGGTCAAGCACCATGCCGTAGGCCATCAATTCACCATCAAAGAAGGTTTTGAGCTTGAGCTCTGGTGAGGTGTCTGCGTGGTTCTCTAAACTTGCAGAGCCACACCCTGTTAGCCAAGCGAGCGACAATATTGTCAAGGCGAGTTTGATTAATTTTGTTTTTGGACTCATTTATTTAAACCTAAAAGTTGTTTGCGTAGACCGGGCTCAGAGGTGTTTTCAGATAGCCAAATCGCTAAGAAAGCGTCACCAAACTGCTTGTCTTGGATGATGCCTATGGGCTGCTCATCAAAGTAAAAACGACTCACGTTGTCTTCGGTTACGCGGATAGTGAGTGTGCTGCCTTCTTCTACATTAGGCCACATTGAGTAGAGCGGTTCTAACCAACGTTTTATATTGCTATTAGGGTAGCCAAGCTTATTCCATTGATCTTCAGTAGCTTCGACCAAATCTTTACTCTCTATCGCTCGGTAGTACTCTATTTTCAAAGCACGTTCTGAAGTAGAGGGTGCGGTATAGAACTCGGCAGAGTAGAGAGTCCAAAACAGGTAACTCATTTCACCCTGACCACGCTTGTTTAAATCATCGACAGCTGAAGCTCTGGTGTTTCCGGAAAATAACAGAGCAGCAAACACTAACGAGAGAGTAATAAAGCCTAAAAGTGTGTTTTTTGCTTGCTGGTGAGCGCTAACAATACCGCTCTTAGGTTTGAACATGCGTGAATAAGCCATAAGTCACCTCGTTGTCCTTGCCATTTCAGGTTGTACTAAGTTGGAGTAGGCGGCCACCAGTAAGGGCAACAAGATCCCCCAACTCATTGCAAGGGCAGCAATTACAGATGCATCTGGCCATGTAGTAAGAAGGGCGCCTGCTTTGATGCCTCCCCAATAACTACTAGTACCTGCTACGAACCCTATGGCAAACAAGATCACTTTCGAGCATTTTAAAAGCCAATTAAGGCTGTGGTTGAAGCTAATCAAAAACATGATCCATAGGCAGATGAGCCATACGGGAAACCATGATTGATTGGCAACTTCAGAATCGACGGCAAACACGCCGAAGTGAAGCATGAGGCTATCGAGTAATAGCCCCAATGGAAGTAAACAGAGTATTTTCAGGTCGCTATTGCGAGTTGGAGAGAGTACGAAGTGCACGGCCACAATCAGTGGCGCGATGAACGGGGCTTGCGCGGTAAAGAATGCACTGCAAACCCAGGTTGCTTGAAACAGAACGAGATTAATAATCCAAAACCGTTTCATCTTTCGCTCCAAAGTAACGAGGTTTTCTTGCGACTAAATGGTGAGTACTGATCACTCGCTCTTTGAATGCACCTTCACAGTAGCAGAAGTAGAAGGTCCAAAGGCGTTTGAACTCTTCTGAATAACCCAGTGATTCCAAATCTTCCCAGCTGTTTTCAAAGGCAACGTTCCAGTCGTTGAGTGTGCGAGCATAGTGCAGGCCAATATCATCAATTTCTTGAACCACAAGGTCTGTGCTGGTCGCAAGATGTTGGGTCATCACTGACACTGAAGGTAAACAGCCCCCCGGGAAGATGTACTTCTGGATAAAGTCGATACCTTTGCGGTACTTCTCATAACGGCTGTCAGCAATGGTGATCGCTTGAATCAGCATCTTGCCTGAAGGTTTGAGTAGCGAAGAGCACTTCTCAAAGAAGGTTTGCAGATATTCGTGACCGACCGCTTCTATCATCTCGATAGAAACCAACTTGTCGTATTCACCAGTGAGGTTGCGATAGTCCTCTTTGAGCAAGGTAATCTTGTCGGTTAAGCCAAGCGCTTTCACTCGTTGTTCAGCAAGCTCGTGCTGTGCGTCTGAAATCGTAGTGGTGGTGACGTGGCAGCCATAATGTTGGGCCATGTATATCGCTAAGCCGCCCCAGCCAGTACCAATCTCAACGACTTTGTCTGTTCCAGACAGCTCTAAGCGCTCACAGATGGTTTTCATCTTGTTTTGTTGTGCTTTAGAAAGGGTTAACGCGTCCTCGCTGTAGATAGCCGCTGAGTACTGCATTGAGCTGTCCAGGAATCGCTCATACAGTTCGTTACCGATATCATAATGAGCGAGAATGTTGCGTTTAGACCCTTGCTCGGTATTAGCATTCTTACGTCGCAAAAGCAGATTTTTGATTCGAGAGATCCACTGTGTTTTATCATCCAATTCGTCTAGTTGCGCTTGGTTGCGCGCCATGATTTGGATAACACGAGTCAGGTTTGGGCTGGTCCATTTACCATCGATGTAGGCTTCGGATGCACCAATACTTCCGTTGACGACGACGTCTCTAAAAAAGGTCGCATCATGGATCACGATTCGACCTTTCAAGTCGGATTTTCGATCGCCGAACACCGAATATTGGTCGCGCTCGATAATTTCCAACGTCGCGAATTGCAGGCTTTCTAAAACCTTAAAGATCAAAGCTCGATAATTACAGTTGCTTGAAACAGCAACGGCTTTAGCTTGTTGTTCAATGTTGTTGTTTTGTTTGGCAAGCTGTTCCATGTCAACCTCGCTGAGAATTCATTCTAACTTTTTTGCCAACTAAGTTGGGTGGCATTCGTTGGTTTGAGCACACTCACAACCTAATTGAGTATTGGTTTCGGCGCTTAAGGTGTTGAGTCTGGATGCGCCACAAACGGTACTTTTTTCAGGAATAATTTGAGAGCCTGATAATAAATCCCCATCACGACTTTTATCGTCATCGCCGGAATTTTACATACCGTTTGTCTAATGTTTTTCTTTGTTACTGACTGCTTTGTCAAAGCCAATGTCGCATCGAAAAGCTTGTCGTCTCGGCGGCTTTCGATGTGGACTAACGTGCGTTTCGCTGGCGGCTTAATTTTCCAAAAATAGGTCATGTTTAAGTCCATAAACGGCGAAACGTGAAACGCTTTCTTTACCTTCAGCTCTTGGTGCATGTCGATGAGGTAGTAGTGTCTTTGTCGCCAAGGCGTGTTACTCACTTCAGCCAACATGTATTTGCAGTCGCCTGTTTCGTCATAACAGAAGAAACAGTTTATCGGGCTGAAATAGATACCTAAACAACGGCACTGTGCCAGTATCGTCACACGGTTTGAATCAGACCAAACCCCACCAAGTTGTTGCACTTTGGAAGCTATACGTTGCTTAAGTGACTTTGGTTCATCAATACTGGTGTTTTCTTTTTTTTCAGCAAGATAATCCGACTCTACAAAGCGAATCGGGTTGTACCATCGAGTTCCGAATAGCGCACTACGCGCTGTGATTTGGGGCAGTTCATCAAGGTCCAGCCCCATCATGTAAAGCTGATAGCTAAACTCATGGGTGATGTCGCCAAAACGGCGATGTCTGACGTTACCCCAATAGATACCGCTGAGTTCTTCACTCTTTTCGGATGCGATCCCCATTTCGGATGTCAGGGTTTGGCTGTTCATAGTTCTGAACTCGTACTCAAATCTAAACCGAAGCGTTTAGTCACATCGAGTGCACTGTGGACGCCGTCTTCATGGAATCCGTTGTACCAGTAAGCGCCTGCAAAGTGAGTCTTATTTTGGCCGCAGATTTTTTCACGTTGTTGCTGTGCGTTCACCGTGTTCGAATTCAGAACAGGGTGGTGATACACAAAGCTTCGAATGATTTTTTCCGGATCGATGGCGTCGCTCTGATTCAAGGTGACGCAGAAAGTGTCTTGGCTTTCGATGCCTTGCAGAATGTTCATGTTGTAAGTGACACAGGCAGGACGTTTACCGTCTCCATCCAACATATAGTTCCAGCTCGCCCAAGCCAGCTTTCTATCTGGCAGCAAGTTGGTGTCGGTATGAAGAACCACTTCATTGCGGCTATATGGAATTTCGCCCAGTACCTGTTGCTCCTGTTCTGTCGCGTCACCAAGCAGACGTAATGCTTGGTCTGAGTGACAGGCAAATATTACTTCGTCGAAGTCTTGTGTGCTGCCATCTTCAAATTCAATCGTAATGCCCGTTTTTTTGCGGGTGACCTGTTTGATTGATGTGTTCAATGCCACCGGTTTGCTTAGGCGGGAAAGGATGACCTCAACATAAGAGTGAGACCCTTTAGGAATTACATACCACTGTGGGCGGTTGGCAATGTCTAGAAGGCCGTGGTTGTAGAAAAATTGGATGAAGAACTTGAGCTCAAACTCTTCCATCTCTTCCAAGCTTGTCGACCAAATAGCCGCGCCCATTGGCAATATATAGTGCTGGCTGAAAAAATCAGAAAATTGATTTTCGCGTAGGAAACTGCCAAGGGTGACATCTGGTGTGAATTCATTGCTTTCAAACTGAGCCTTACATAGTTTGTTGAACTTGAGAATGTCAGACACTAAAGACCAGAACTGCGGCTTGAAGATGTTACTCCTTTGCGCGAATAATGAATTAATGCTGTGGCCGTTGTATTCAAACTTGGTGGTGGTGTTGTGGACGCTAAAGCTCATCTCGGTCGGTTGTCGTTCAACGCCCAACTGTTCAAGGAGCTGATTGAAGTTTGGGTAGGTTCGATCGTTGAACACGATGAAGCCAGTATCAATCGAGAACGCCGAGCCTTGATGTTCAATATCAACGGTGGCGGTGTGCCCCCCAACGTAATCATTTTTTTCGAATACCGTTACGTCGTGGTGCTTATCTAATATGTGCGCGCAAGTGAGTCCAGAGATACCTGAACCAATAATGGCGATTTTCTTCATTGTTAGACCATCCTTGAAGCGAGTTTTTGCCAAACCGGAGTTGGAAGCATTCTGAATAGCTTCATCAACGTGATGAATCGTCTTGGGAAATTGATTTCACTCTTTCCTTGAGCAATACCATTTACAATTCGCTGAATGGCGGCCTCACTACTAATTATCATAGGCATAGCAAACGTGTTTCTCTCGGTTAAAGGAGTATCAACAAAGCCAGGGTGCACAATGGAGACATGAATATTGTGCTTGGTAAGGTCAACCGAAAGCGTTCTTCCTAAGTAAGTGAGACCTGCCTTTGAAGCGCCATAAGCTTCGGCTCTAGGCAAAGGCAAAAAGCTGGCGCTGGAGCTTACTAAAACCAAGCGTCCGCCGGGTTTAATGTTTTTCAACCAAGACTTTAGAGCGTAACCAATAGAGATTAAGTTAATGTTGATGACTCGCTCAAAAAGCTCTGCATCAAAGTTGACTGGGTCATCGATGTATTCACAGTCGCCCGCATTGAGAATCAGAAGGTCAAGTGGTTTGTCTTGGTCAAGCTCCGGGAAGTTGTGATAATCGGTCAAGTTAAAGCACAGAGGTGTGATGGACGAATCCGCTAAGTCTGTCTTGTGAGAATCAACTAACGATTGCAGCTTGTCTGGGTTACGGCCACAAGCAATTACCTGATGCCCTTGTTGAGCGTAGTCTTTAGCAAGGGCCTGGCCGATACCTGAGGTCGCGCCTGTAATCATAATATGCATTATCGGCTCGCTCTTTTCTTGATGGATTTGATGGCGCAGCCCAATACCGGAATATGTTCATACAACATAGAGCCAACATCGAGATAGTCTCTGTGGTAAATCACTTGCTCATCAAGCATTTTGAGGTGGCTGTGACCTTGCACTTCAATAGGCTTCTGCCCATTTAACTGTTTGTGAGCAAATTGCATTGTCCAATAAACTGATGCTTCGTTGTTCGCTTCGAACGTGTGTTCGATGTGGAAGTAACAGCTCGTAACCTGCGTGTAGAGGTTCTCGAAGTAGTGAGTCAGCGCCGAGATACCGCTGACATGGTGCAGCGGATCTTGGAATTCAATATCAGGGTGATAAACCGTCTTAAGTACGTCGAAATTGTCGGTTCCGAGTTCTCGATACATGTTGAGAAAGTTCTCAAGCCATAGAGAGTTATCCATAATATTCACTCTAATTATTTGAAGAAGGCTAAGGCTCTCAATCGTGCTTCTTTATGCTCAACGATGGGTTGCCAGTATTCGCTGTCTATCCCGTTTTTAGCGATAAAGTCATGTGGAAAATGCACATGCTGATCAGGGATGTTTTGCAGCTCTGGTATGTACTTACGAATAAAAATTCCTTTTGGATCAAACTTTTCACTCTGAGTGATTGGATTGAAAATTCGGAAGTAAGGTTGAGCATCACAGCCAGTACTTGAAGCCCACTGCCAGCCACCATTGTTGGCACTAAAGTCACCGTCGATAAGGTGCGACATAAAGAAACGTTCGCCCCAACGCCAGTCAATAAGCAGGTGCTTGGTCAGGAAGCTGGCCACGACCATTCTTAGCCGGTTGTGCATCCAGCCCGTTTCAACCAGTTGACGCATGGCTGCATCAACCAATGGATATCCTGTTCTTCCTTCGCACCAAGCTTTGAAGCTAGGCTGATCTTGATACCAGTCTAAGCCGTTATATTTTTGCTGAAAGTTCGCACCTTTAACCAGTTTAGGATGGTGAAACATCAAATGCTTGTAAAAATCTCGCCAAATCAATTCATTGAGCCAAGAAAAGGCAGGCAGTTGCGTATCAAATAATAGTTCGGGCTGTTGCTGAATCAATTGAATCGCTAACCATCTTGGGCTCACTGCGCCAATCGCTAAATAAGGCGATAAACCTGATGTACCTTTTACTGAAGGGATGTCTCTCAGCTGAGCGTAGTCGTTGACCTTGTTGGCTAGGAAGTTAGGTATCACATTGCCAAGTACGTCTTGGCTTAACGGCCAACGGCTTGAGTCGACTCGCGGAAAGTCGAAGTCATAGTCACTGGCAAGCTTGAGCGTTTGCAGGTTGTCAGGCAATAGGGCTTTAGCATTGTTTTTAGAAGTGAGCGCAGCAGGACTGCATTGAATGCCTTTTGCTTGCACTTCTTTTAACCAGACATTTTTAAATGGCGTGAAAACCTTGAACATCTCACCTTGCTGGTTAAGCACACTGCCTAGAGGGAGCATCGCATCACAGTCGCTGATCTGAAGATTTATACCGCTCGATATCAGTTGTTGGTCACGAGCTTGTTCATCGACTTCAGGCTCTGAATTTGCGAACACACATTGAGCATTAAGTTGCCTGCACAAGTCAACAAGCTGTCTGGATTGGTCGTCAAAATCGGTAGCTTTTAGGTGCAGCAATATGATCCCAAACTCGGCGAGCTGGGATTCAAGCTGTTTTAGGTGACGATAGATGAAATCAGCTTTGATTGGTGCAAGGTGGTGTTGTTGCCATTGCTGTGGTGTTGAAATAAAAACGGCGACAGAGACGCCGTTTTCAATTGCAGCGACGAGTGCCGGGTTATCGTGAATCCTCAGGTCTCGTCGTATCCATAGAATGTCGCTCAATATCCGTATCTCAGTTTAAGTTCTTGAGGGTGAGGGTTTAGGTAGACCTGCGATTCTAAGTACTCGTTTGGGTACTCCATTAGATAGTGATTGATCAGTGTCAGCGGTACGAGTAGTGGAATCACGCCCTCTCTAAATGAAGCGATCTGGTTGGTGAGTTCTTGTTTGTGGCTGCTACTCAGTTGCTTCTTAAAGTAACCTTGCAAGTGATGCAGAGTATTGGCGTGACTGCCTCGATTGGCGTGATGTGATAACGCCTTCATCAAGCCTTCGATGTATTGAGCTGCCAAATCATCGATTTCTAGGTCGTTACTCGCTAAAAGTTTGCCTAGGCTCTTGTAGCCTTCAACGTGGTGACACATCACTAGGTACTTATGAGCACTGTGGAATTGAATCAGCTTGTGTTTAGTAATGCCTTCATCAACAAGGTCGAGCCATTTTTGGTAAGTGAATACTCGAGTCATGAAGTTTTCACGCAAAATGGGATCGTTGAGGCGACCGTTTTCTTCAACCGGAAGCAGTGGATTGCCTTCCATTATCTGCTTAGTGAACATGCCAATACCTGTTGATTCAGAACCGCGCCCATGGTGGTGGTAGACCTTGACGCGCTCCATACCGCAGGTTGGGCTTTTTTGACACACAATAAAGCCAGCAATGTGTTGGTTGTTCTTTGAATAGTTTTGACCGAACTCGATCAGTTCGTTGGTCACATCACCTGAACCATCTGGGCGAGAAACATGAATGATGTCATCCAACATTCTTGTTTGACGAATGGTTGGGCGAGGAGTTGGAAGGCCAACGCCCATTTCCGGACAAACTGGTTCCAACTCAACGTAATCTGCTAGGTCGTCTGTACAGAAGCGAGAACGTTTATGGCCAGTATCGAACCGAACTTTATGACCGGCGACACATGCACTAATGCCTATTTTTATTTTTTTATCCATTGGTCAATTCCTTACGATCATTGCTCATCGTTATTCTTATATTGTGTATTCTGTTGCTTATTTCACATTTCTCTAATTCGGATATTGCTTTTCTAATTAGCCAACTATGCGAGTCTTGTGACGAATTCAGTCAATGCCCCAATCTAGTAAATGTATTTACCTAATGGGTTGAACAGTTGGCTCACACCTTTAGTGAAATACAAGGCATCACTTGAAACGGTTAAACATACACAACCTTCTTTGGTTGCTGGTTGATGAGTGTGGTTGCCATCCAACCAGATGAAGTCGCCTTTGTTGTAGACACCCATTTCGTCTTCGAAGCTGCCTTCTAGAAGAAGCGTGATCTCGAAGCCTTTGTGGGTGTGGCAAGGCACTTGCCCATCTTTGTCGATGTGCAACAAGCTGGTGTGGTGTGCTTCGTCATCAAAATCGAGTCTTGCTCGTGAAATTTTGCCAAGCTTCATCCAATCTTTTCTTGCCACCGAGCTGAGGGCGCGAGGGATTGTGAATGTAGTTGTGGCTACGGTGACTTCTTGAACTTCTGGAGTTACTTCAGCTGATTGAGAAGCATCGGCCGTAATTTGCTCTATCGCGTCAAAATCGAAGCCCATGTCGTCCATTGAGAAGCTGTCTAGATCTTCATTTGAAAATACTGGATCCGCGTCGAACACACTATTAGCTACTTCAGCGGTAAGCTGCTTTACTTGTTGTTGGCAGTGCTCACACAGCTCCACATGGCTAGAAACAATTAAAGAAACTGAATCAGCCAGCGTGCCATCGACGAAGTCTTTCAAAATTGCCGCGTTTGGATGATGTTTAATCATGGCTTTGGTCCCCCATGTGAACCTTAAGTTTGGCTAAAGCGAGTCTTAGACGTGATTTAACCGTTCCAAGTGGGACGCCAAGTTGTAGAGCGAGTTGCTCTTGAGAGAGCTCTTGAAAGTAAACACCTTTGACGATGGTTTTCTGAGCGAGCGGTAATTTCTCTATCTGAGTCATTACATGTCTGCTCATCAAATGATCGCCGAATGGTAAATCTTCGCTTTGAGATTCGGCTACCATTGCATCTATCGGCCAGATATCGTCAGCTATCGTTTGTTCGGCTTTCGCTTTCACTTTTCGCAACATGTCGAAGGCTGCATTACGCATTACTGTGTAGACCCAAGTGGTCGCAGCGCCTTTCTCTTCATTGTAGAGGTGTGCCTTCTTCCAAACATTGGTCATGGTGTCTTGAACCAGTTCATTGGCGGCAGCTTCACCACCTAACTTACTTATTCCAAAACGCTTAATCTTAGGAGCGAAAAATTTGAACAAACAGGTGAACGCCTGCTTGTCTCGTTCTGTACCAACCAAAACCAACCAAGTCGAGAGCTCTGTCGGTACTTTGTTGTCTGTCGGTACTTCGTTATCGGGAATAATGACATGCTCCTTGCCGTTCCCTGAACTTCTGCTTTCCACTTGCATAGTAACTAACCATCATGCGAATTTGAGAAACACTACGCGAAAGGTGAAGGTCGGGATCACTGTAATTTAAATTAATTTCCACTATACAAAATTATAGTGAAGAAAAGTGCTTACTGCCCCGTAATGATTTGATTCAAAAAGGGAACTAAAGACGGAAAACTGGCTGGCTCAGTAAATTCTGTTTTCTTTTCCAATGGGATAGGCATCATTTCGAGTAGTCGAGCACAGATCCATTGAGGGCTTTCGAAGTCAGGAGCTGGGTAGAGTGCTCTGATTGAATCGTGTTCTCGAAACAACTCGACAAGAAACGCAGTAACTACGTTTGGCACCTTATAGTTGTGTTGTGGCCAGTGAGGCAACGGGCGGTAATCACTTTTGATCAAGTCGTCTGTGTCGCGGAAGGAGGAGTGAAGCTGCACTAATTTTTCGCCTTCGACATCAATTTCCAAAATCTGATCATCTGACATATTGAAATCAACGATGGACACCTTTGTTCCCCATGAACAGAGGTGTTCACAGTTGTCTTGAGTAGCAATGATGAAACCATCACCTTTCGCCGCGTGAGCAACCATCGCGAGATACTTTGGTTCAAAAATACGCAGTCTCTGCCGGCCTCCGGGCAACAGAAAGATGGGGAGAGGGAACACAGCAAGCTCTAGAGAAGACTCTACGGGTTTGTCTGGTTTGGCTTCTGTCCGCGTGATCTTCCCAGTTGAATTCGGCACATAGCACTCCTTAGTTAAATGTGATTTGAGAAGATATACGTGGGGATGATGGTGTTCGATCAATTCGCTTAGACTTATGTTTGCAAAGGGATAGGTATTTTGTTGCACCTGTTCATAAATTCATTGTTTTTAACTTTTCTCATACGAGTCATTAGGTACTATATGTACAAATAGTAAGCGAACAGATGGTCGCCAAACGATGCTTCCATCTGACGTTCTTCTATACCTAACATCGCATCAAAGGAATGGTCATGATTGTTATTTATGGTATCAAAGAGTGCTTAAATCCAATTAAGTTGCAGCTCTCTAATGTATTGCAGCAGTGCTTGAACAGTGAGATGGGTTTACCCGATGACAAGCGAGCACATCGATTTGTGCCATTGGAACGAGATGACTTCTTTTACCCGGAAGGAAGAACAGAAGCTTATACCGTCATAGAAATCAATATGATGGAAGGGCGAGCGGTGAATACCAAAAAGCGCCTGATTAAGAAGATATTTTCTGAAGTAGAGAAGCAGCTGGCCATATCTCCCATTGATATCGAGATCACTATTAAGGAGCAGCCATCGCACTGCTGGGGATTTCGAGGTATGACGGGCGATGAGGCCCAAGATCTTAAGTATAAAGTAAAGGTCTAGGGTTTAAGCTTCTAACTTCTAATTCGTAAGACAGAAGACTTAAGTTAACCTATTTAGTCGTGGTTTTGGAATTTGATGCCAAAGCCGTTAGATGGGCTTAGTTTGGATATATGAATCATGGGTAAATGATCGATGGACTATGCCCTAGAGGGACGAGTTTCTTTATTTTCCGCTGTATGTCACTACAGTTCGTTTGCGACAGTGGCAAGTTTGTTTTAGAGTGCAACTCTTCTCAGCATTTTTAGATTAGTTATGGTTAGAATCAACACGAATTTAATTCAAAAGATACTCATTACACTGCCTTTGTTTTGGATTGTTACCGTTCAGGTGTGGTTAGGTCAGGGGAGTAAGCCACTTGCGGGTATCACTTTATTGATTGCGGTCTGTTGTGCTCTTTTGTACCGAAAAAACAAGGAGAAGCATGACTGGTTTGAAGATGGCTGGGTGTGGATACTGCTCTTGCTCTCTATTTTTTCCACTGTATCTTACGAGTTGCATGGTTTCAGTAGTCAAGAATTGAGGGCAACTTTGATTGCTCTGGTATTTTTCCTTTTTTATCGAAATGGCTTTGTTAAGTTATCAGATATACAGAACTTATGTTTCACTTCTGTTGTCAGTACAACTGTCCTCGTTGCTTACTATATCTTTTTTCTCTCTGGGGATCGGGGGAGCTTGCCGTCTAATGCTCTTGTTATAGCTTCGATTCAAGGCTTCTCCGTTATTTTGTTGCTCGCACTTGGCTGTATTTCGTATGAAGGAAAAATGCCCCAAGCAATAGCTATCTTGGCATTTATAGCCTTTCTATCAATGTTTTTGGTGGGCTCAAGAGGACCTCTATTAGCCGTTATTATTATTGGTTTAGTTGTCCTATTCAAAATGATGATACAGCATCGTCAGTACAAAACGCTGCTTGGTATTAGTGCCATGGTCGTTATTTCTGTGTTTTTGATGTCGAAATATGACGTGGTAAGTGAACGTATTGACTATAGCTTGCATGAATACCATGAGATATCACAAGGCAACATGGATACTTCCATAGGCTTAAGATTACAAATGTATCAAGCAGGGTTCGATTTCTTTGTGGATAGCCCCTTGCTCGGCATTGGAGGTGATAAAGAAGCGCAATTAGATAAACTCTCATTTACGCCAACAAATTCGGGAAAGAGGTTTATCGTTAATGCACACCTTCATAATAATTATATTGATAAAGCTGCGTCATCTGGCTTGGTAGGCATTGCCCTTCTCATGCTTAGTTTGATGTACCCTTTGTTTAATTCAAGATACAAGCTATCGCCTATTGTATTGTTACCGGTCGTTTATTTTTCTTTCATGTGTCTATTCGATTCACCTTTCAGGAATGGTGATTTAGCTGTGATGTACTTTGTGTTTATTGGAGTACTACTAAAACTGCAAGTGAGAACAGAAGCGTAATGAAACCGGCATATTACGCTAATTTCATTGTGGATAGTTTTAGTGCGTTTATTGATTTAAGGTTATAACGAATAAATAATGAATAAAAATTTCAGGTATGACATTAATGCATTACGTGCATTAGCTGTCTCAATCGTCGTCATTTTCCATTTTTTCCCGGGTTTTATCACTGGCGGCTTTTTAGGTGTAGATGTGTTTTTTGTCATTTCAGGCTTCCTGATGACAAAGATTATCATGTCGAGTTTGGAAACTAATACCTTCTCATTAAAGGACTTTTACTTAGCGAGAGCAAAACGCATTATTCCTGCTTTGGCGATCATGTGTCTTGTCGTGTTACTCGTTGGCATTATTTACCTAGATCCTTGGGCGTTAAGAAAACTAGGTAAGCATATTCTCACCAGTGTCGGGTTTGTTTCTAACCATACCTACTTAAAAGAGTCGGGATACTTTGATGTGGCCGCGCAAAGTAAGTGGTTGCTTCACACTTGGTCTTTATCCGTAGAATGGCAATTCTATGTACTATATCCTCTCGTTTTAATGGCGACCTACAAGTTATTCGGATCTAAAGGTGCTGCCGTCGCTATTGGAACGACTCTAATAGGAAGTCTAGCTTATAACTATGCGTATTTGGGGAGCTCGGCTTCTTATTACACATTACCGTCTCGCGCATGGGAACTGCTCGCAGGTTCGGTAGTTGCTTTGAAAAGAGAGCCCATTGAATTCAAAAAATCCAATGTTCAGTTGTTGCTGTTAGTTGCTATTGCCTCACTGTTTATATCTCCTTTCATGATCGACAGCAGTACACTTTGGCCGAGTCATGTGACGCTTATTCCGGTCATTGCTACCGCGATAATTCTGCTTTTGAATTTGGACCTCAATTTTACCTTTCATAAATCACGGCTGATACAAGGGGTTGGGTTATGTTCCTACTCAATTTATCTCTGGCATTGGCCTATTAATGTTTTCATTAAGAACCTCACGAGCAACACTATTACTCACAATATAGTAGGAGTAATGGTATCGGTATTGATGGGGATCCTTTCATTTAAGTTCATTGAAAGTTACCGACCTAAGGAGCCCCCCAAAGGCGGTAAGTTCTTTTTGAACTATTATCCTCTCATTCTTGCTTCCTTTATTGCCTTGATAGGGCAGGTTATTTATGAAAGTGAAGGGTTACTTTGGCGTCTGAATAAAACACAGCTAGTCATTGCACAAAGTGTCTATGACCGTAATCCACGAAGCGGAGAGTGCCACGTCGAATTTGGGCCATCTCCTGAGTGTCAGTATGGCTCTGGGCCTGTATCCGCGATTGTTTTAGGCGATAGTCATGGAGCATCGATAGTGAGAAGTGTTGAAGCGTCAGCACCTAATGATACATCGGTCATCGACTGGACGAGAAGCGCATGTCCGACGATTTCAGGTATAAAAAGAGTGCTTGCAAGTGGTGAAATATCAGAAGAATGTGGGGATTTTGTTTCATCCTCTATCACGAAAGCTAGAATCAAGTACCCAAATGTTCCTATTGTTGTCATTAACAGAATGGGGGGGTATTTATATGGCTCTAATGAAGATGGATGGCAAAGCGAGAATGAACAAATTAGTTTAATCGCAGGAGAGAAAAGGTTTCAGAACAGATCGAAAGAATATCTAAACTCGATTTTGTCTAACTTCGAAAAGACCATGTGCGCTTTAAGCCGATCTAACCCTGTTTATTTGGTTAAGCCAGTCCCTGAACTGAAGAAAGATGTACCTAAAACTATGTATAAGTATTCGATTCTAAATCAATCTGATATTTCGGTTTCCATTCCTCTAGAAGAGTACCGACAAAGAACCGCATTGATTACGGAATCTTATGAAAAAATCAGCCAAAATTGTCGAATTACTCTTATAGACCCTGAACCGATATTTTGTGATGATCAGCAGTGCCGAGGGGATATCAACAATCACCCAACATACGTTGATGACGACCACCTGAATGAATTTGGTGCTAGCCAACTTATTCCTCAATTTCGCGAAAAAATATGGGGTCAATCAACGCCGTAGGAAATGCTCATTCGCCCTTATTGTTTACACGAAAGAATAAGGGCGTTTCTGTGGTTGGACCTGTTGTGTTGGTCTTAAATGATGCGTTTAGATAGCGATGTTTAAGATAAATTTCGGTTCAAGTGAACCCTTGTGCTATACTCCGCGCCCCAATCCGAATTGGCTTGTTAAATCTTAGGAAATTATTATGAGTGTTAAAAACGAACTTCAACAAATTAACAACCGTCTAGACAAGTGTCGCAACAAGTTAGCGGCTGCTAAAACTCGTAATGATCGTCCTGTTGTTCGTCAATTTGAAGACGAGATTAAGAAGCTAACCAAGAAGATTGCCCAACTGAAACACAAAGAAAGCTTCGATGTAAATCAAGAGCGTAAGTCTCTGGTTGATATGCCATTCAAGCGTGAGATTACTAAGGCTGAGCAAGCGGATATGGGTAAACTTAAAAAGTCTGTTAAAGGATTAGTAATTGTTCACCCAATGACGAAGATTGGTAAAGAACTTCGCATTGAGGTTATGACTGGTTACGCGCCGAAAAAATTCTAATTACCAGCGATGGTGATGAAAGAGGAGCTAGCAATAGCTCCTTTTTGCTTTTTTAGGTATTAAAAAAGCAGAGTCAGCGGCAAAAATACTCACGCCGTTTTCAACTTTTTAGAGGTGATTGTTGTCACAAACCCTTTTATCTCCTCTAAAAGTTAACGTGCTACTAACATGGCACCAAGTGAACGCAGTAATGTGTTCGCTTTTCGAATTACAATTTCTCTCCAATTTTTATAAATATAGGTAGAGCAGCACAGATAATTACAAATAAAACTAGACTCGTTAAGGAAGATGAGAACGTAAAAAAATAGAGGTTATATGAATCAATTAATTTCAATTGGACCACTAGAATCCTTCCTAATCGCGATTAGTGTTTTGTTTCTAGGTCATTTCGTCAATGCAAAGCTTCCGGTTCTCAAAAAGTACAATATCCCAGAGCCCATCGTCGGCGGCTTGATTGTCGCTTTTGCTATTACAGCCCTGCACTTTAACGGCCTTGATCTTGAGTTTTCTTTGCCCTTGCAGAACACATTTATGTTGATGTTCTTTGCAACGGTCGGCCTTGCGGCTAACTACACACAGCTGATGAAAGGTGGTGCTAAGGTATTCCTATTCTTAGGGGTGGCTTCGGTTTACATCATTATCCAAAACGGTGTAGGCGTAACCTTAGCAACGGCACTAGGACTTGAGCCCTTGATGGGTTTGATTGCTGGTTCTATCACGCTTTCGGGTGGGCACGGTACTGGCGCGGCTTGGTCGCAAACTTTTTCCGACACGTTTGGCATTGCCAATACTCTAGAAATAGCGATGGCTTCAGCCACGTTTGGTTTGATTATCGGTGGTATTATCGGTAGCCCAGTCGCTCAAAAGTTGATTGATAAAAACCAGCTTGAATCTGAGTACGGCACTGGCACGCAAACCCACGAGCGTTTTCCTGAACTGGTTACTTACAACGAGTATGAAGAAGACAAAGTGACGGCGAAGAAGGTGATTGAAGTGTTGTTCATCCTTCTAATCTGTATCACGGGTGCGAAGTACCTAGAGCAGTGGGTGGCGACTTTTAAAATTTCTTGGTTGATGATTCCTGACTTCGTTTACGCGTTGTTTATCGGTGTGTTCATCACTAACGTGTTTGAAGTGACTAAGCTGCATAAGACGGACAGCGAAACGGTTGATATTCTTGGTACGGTGTCATTGTCACTGTTCCTAGCGATGGCGCTAATGAGCCTTAAGCTTTGGAATATCTTTGATCTTGCGATTCCGTTCTTAGCTATTCTTGCGGTTCAGGCTGTGGTGTTAGGTATCTTCTCTTATTTTGTGACGTTCAAAGTAATGGGTTCTAACTACGATGCGGCAGTAATGGCGGGTGGTCACTGTGGTTTCGGCCTAGGTGCAACACCAACTGCGGTAATGAACATGGGCTCTTTGGTGAACCGATTCGGTCCGTCGCCACAAGCCTTCATGGTTGTACCAATCGTCGGTGCTTTCTTTATCGATATTGTTAACCTGATTATCCTACAAGGGTATATCTCGTTTATCGGTTAATGTGAACGCCACGTTTTGCTTACAAGAAAGCCAGTCTATTGACTGGCTTTTTTATTGCTTATACCTAGAGTTGTTCTAGTTGAAAGCATCAAATTTTCCCGAATTTGATGTGCATTTTCGTGTTGAATACAGTCGACCTATATAATGAGTCGACTGCTTGTTCACCTTTGTACTTATGCTGGAGAGCTGGTCTGGAGCTCCTTAAGCAGAGGGAACGCGGCTTTGGTGTGTTCTCCCGTGACAATGAATCCAACCAACTGGTTATATTCATTAAAGCCCTTAGCGACAATGCCTTTAGGATCGAATCGTGTTTCCCAACTCTGAGCGGTTTGGATATCACGCCCTGCCAGTTGAATTGGGTAACTCGGTGTTTTCACCTTAGTGATGATATGAGGCAAGCTGAGCTTTGCTTCTCTCAATAATGGTTCCCCTTCTCCCGTTGTGAGTTGCTTAGCTAATACGTTTGCAGACAAGATTGCTGGCTGCAAATAGGCCATCACACGACCTTCAATTTCAGCGCAATCACCAATCGCATACACATTATTGGCGCTGGTTTTCAGGGTGTCATCAACCACAATGCCTCTGTTGACCTCTATTCCCGCTTGCGTGGCTAAAGCCGTATTTGGCCTTAATCCTGCTGCTGCAATCACGATATCTGCTCGTATTAATCGTGAGGCGGTAGTTTGTAGCCTGACTCCATCGTGGAGGTAAGTCGCTCGACAAATCGCAGAGTCGGTTTCGACGGTAACCCCTGTTTTTGCTAGCTCCCTTTCCAACTCAAGTGAAACGAAAGGCGGCACAAGGCTGTTCAATAGATAACTTGCGGGTTCGATAATCGTGACATCTTTGCCCGCAGTTTGAAGGTCGAATGCAAGCTCGACCCCAATCAAGCCTCCACCAATCACAGTGATACGTTGGGCGTCATCGATCTGAGCTTTGTGTTTATCGAACTCTTCCAAGCTATTTAGCGTAATGGTCGCGCTGCGTTTAAGCCCTTCCGCTGGTGGTATGAAAGGTGTAGCCCCCGTTGCTAATACCAACTTCGAATAGTGGATGATTTGCCCGTCAACATGAACACACTGCTGCCTGGTATCGATTTCACTGACTAAAGCCTTGGTTTTGATGACCACGCTGTACTGCTCAGCCAATTGCTGAGCGTTATTAACGGCTAACGATTGTGGTGTTTGAGCCTGGCTGAATGCGTGTGAAAGATTCGGCTTACTGTACTCAATTCCAGCATCTGCCGTGATCATGGTAATCGCGATATCTTGGTCAATTTTCCGTACCATCTTTATGGTTTGTAGGGCGGCGAAACCACCGCCCACAATCACAATGTTCGACATGTTATTTCTCCACAAACACTTCTTTGCCTAAATGACACTCAGGGCAAAGGAAGTCATCAGGTACTTGTGCCCATGGTGTTCCAGGTTCGACGCCTTGGTAGGGTTCGCCCAATTGTGGGTCGTACACCCATTCACACACTGTGCAACGCCAGCAAGTGCAGTCTGCACTGTGTACTGGCTTATCTTGAGCGACTTCTGGCTTCTGCTCTGTCGTGTCTTTGAGTTCTTCAGTGGTGTTTGTCGGTGTTGGTGTAGCTTCAAGCGGTGTTACATTTCGTGATACTTGTTTCGGTGTGCTCACTTCATCGGCTTCTACACGCCACACCTCAGCCAGTGTCATGCCGTAATCGATACATTGACGAAGGGCGTCTGTGTCTGGTTTCCAGTGGATGTGTTGTGGTGCGCTGACTTCGAAATTGGCTTCACGTAGGCGAGCATCGATGCGTTTAACTGCGCCACCGGTCCAACCTGAAGAACCGAATGCAGCGGCTCTTTTTTCTGCGAAACGTAGGCCGTGTATCTCTTCAAGTAGCGCAGCGATCTGCGGCATCATCACATTGTTCATGGTCGATGAACCAACAAGTACGCCCTTTGAGCGGAAGATGTTGGCAAGGATGTCATTCTTGTCGTGCTTAGAGATATTGAAGACCTTGATTGCCGTTTCTGGGCTGCCTTTACGGATCCCTTTAGCGATAGCATCGGCCATCATGCGAGTGTTGTTCGACATGGTGTCGTAGACAATGGTGATGCGATCTTCTTTGTAGGCTTTCGACCACTCGTAGTATTGCTCAACGATCTGAGTCGCGTTGTCGCGCCAAATACAACCGTGAGAAGTCGCAATCACATCGATCGGTACACCTAAACTCAACACTTCTTCTATCTTCGCTTTCACCAAAGGTGCGAAAGGTGTGAGGATGTTCGAGAAGTAACGCAGACATTGATCGTGCAGCTCTACTTGGTCTAGCTGATCGTTGAATAGGTTTTCATCACAGTAGTGCTGACCGAACGCATCGTTACTGAACAGGATCTCGTCACCTGTGAGGTATGTTGCCATTGAGTCTGGCCAGTGCAGCATTTTCATCTCAACAAAGATGAGTTGCTTACCGTTACCGACATCGAGCGTGTCGCCTGTTTTGACGGTTCGGAAGTTCCAGTCAGGCTGATGGTGATGGCCAACAATCGAGTTAACGCCAGCTTCTGTGCAGTAGACGGGTGTGTTTGGAATTTTGGCTAATAGTGCCGAAAGGGCACCTGAGTGGTCTTCTTCTGCATGCTGACAAATGATGTAGTCGATCTCATTGATGTCGATTTCCATCTCAAGGTTTGCAAGAAATTGTTCAGTAAAGCGATGATCAACGGTATCAACAAGCACCGTTTTCTCTTCACGAATCAGGTACGAGTTATAGCTGGTACCTTTGTTCATGTGGTATTCCTTACCATGGAAGTGTTCTGTTTCCCAATCGTGGACGCCAACCCAGTGAACATTTGATTTAACGTGAATAGTCATAATGATAATACCTTATTTAAATATCTAAGGTCATCACTGCACTAGTCGTGCCATGTTTTTAAGTGTTTGTTTTTAATGTGTTTATTTGATAGTCTCGTTGTTTGGTGAGTCATATTGACGTGATGGTTTTTATGGTCAAAATGAATCCTAAGTGTCCTTATGACTCGGATTTAATTTGTAGATTTGTGGCGGTTTGGCAAGAAAATTAATGATGTTTGCTCAGAAAAAGCAGGGTGAGGAACATGTTTCAACAAAGGGGATTATAGCGTAACTCCTGCGCTTCGCGAATTAGAACGCGTGGACTGATCAAGTATTGGTGGTCTAAAAAGCGGCTGGAATGGCTAAAGCTGAGATAGAAAGGATGGATGCGAAATACAGGCATGAAAAAGGCCAGACGAGTGTCTGGCCAAAACAAGGCAGTGTAATTTAACAGTCTGAAGTGCTGTTGAAACTATATTTTGTAAAACGAAAAAGCGTTTTAAAAATTAAAGCGTTGTAGCAGTTAAGCGTTGTCACTGTTTAACGTGTTATAGCTGTTGATTCATTCATCACTTAATTAACGCGTTAAAGCGTCGTCACGATTTCATCAAGAGCTAGACGTGCTTTTGGTTTACCGTGGTTATAGTCTTCGCCGTCTTTGTGGTAGCCGATTGCTAGCGCTACATCAACAACGTGACCGTCTAGTTCGTCTGCAAACTCTTCACCGATCATAGCGGCATCTACACCTTCCATCGGTGTTGAAGCAATGCCAAGGCGTGCTAGCGTGTGCATTGTGTTACCTAGTGCGATGTACACCTGAGACTTAGTCCAGTTACCGTTGAAACCGGCTTCGTCTGTGTTCATTTCTGCGAATGCGTAAGCACCTAAGAATTGCTCGTACATTTCAGCAGGTAGGTGACCAGAGCTTACTTCCGTATCTGCACGCTTCGCGAATTTCTCTTTAGTGTATTTAGGATCATGAGCAAACAGGATCGTATGTGACGCTTCTTTCGCATGCGGTTGATTAAACTGGAACATGTTCTCGAAAGTATTGTGGAAGCGTTGTTTTGCTGCGTCACTCTCAATGATGATGAATTTCCAAGGCTGAGAGTTGATAGAAGAAGCTGATAAACGAAGTGCTTCTTTGATTACTTCCATGTTTTCCGCAGAGATGCGTTTTTCGGCATCGTATTTTTTAGCTGTGTAACGAGTGTTTAGATCAGTAATGATTGGATGAGTCATGTTGAATCCTAATATCTATCAATAATAAATGTTGTAGGGTTTTATGTTCGGTAACGTCAACAATAAACGGATAACGCATTTAGGCAGTATCTCTATCGAAATCGTTGCTCGAACCGTCAATTTCTAAAAGACTTAACGCTTAAATGGCTATCGAACATGCCCCCATAAATCGAGTATCTGCGGTAGCTCAAGTCGATGGGTGTAAGATAATAGAAGAATGGCTGGGGAAAAATAGCGAACACATCAAATCACTATGGTTAATAATGTCCATAATGATTCAATAAATGTGAACTTGATTGGTTTGGAGTATCGTGATTCAGTGGCTTAGGCTTAGTACGCTTTTATTCCATATTGGCGTAATAATGGTGGGAGCACGCTATCTAGGTTAGGGATATCCTCAGGAGTGATTTCGATTAAGCTAAAGCCGTGCTCTTGGTATATTTTTCTTGTCTCTATACGCTTGTCTTCGGTTATTGGCGCAGAATCGGTTCCCCAAAACTGGATATACACCTTACCACTTGGTAGATAAAAATCGCAGATCACTTCTTTTGAGATCGGCAGCGGACGCTCGTACGCATGAACCACTCCTGCCATATAAAGCCAGTTATCGATGATCAGCTCTCCCTTTGAACGTACATAATGTCCGTCTAAGGTCCGGTGTTTCGCCTCAAATTTCTGACGAAAGCTAGAAAACGAGACATCGGTAGAGTAGCTTTCAGCATCATGCCCTAGAAATTCGACAACAGACTGCTTCAAACGTTTATTGCGAAGCAACGAATCGTGCCATACCACAAATAAGTTTTGAGTGGCTTTGTCTTCCCTCTGTTCACCACCAGCTTTTAAGCCTGTAGAGGTGACATGCCAACCGTCATCTTCTTTTTTTATCCAGCCAAGCTCATTGAGCAATAAATTGATTTTCTTTGCGCTGAGTTGAAAGGCACTGCCGACTTGGGTAGCGGTCAATGTTTTTCCCGAGAATGACTCCAAATCGATAAGCAGTTTTTCTGGCCAGACAATAAAGACACCAAACTTCTTATGATCCACATACTCCCCACCAAAGCTTTCTCCTCTTTCGGTGAGTACCCAACGTTCCTGTGAGCGCACTATATAGCCTGCGGTCTTTAGATCGCTAAATAGAGTTTTAGCTTCTATGCCTTTTTGTTTAGCGAGTGCGGATGTGGAAATTTTGTCTGACATAGTCTTTTCTCAAATAGCGGAGTGATCCGCTGATGGGTGTTGGAGAGATACATGATGTGATAGCACTAGTGAATACCATATCACATCTATCAATGCTAACTGCAGTTCACTGGCCTATGTTTTTAGTAGAAAACCATGTCTGATTTTGATTTTGTGGGAGGTGGGGCTTTAGTTGAATCTAAACAGCTTGCACTAAATACCTATCGCTTGGTAACCGGATAGTTAGGTGAGAGCTGCAAAATATTTATGACGGTATAGAGCTTTTCCGTGTATCAAAAAGAAAAATAGTAGGCACAAAAAAGCCACATTTAAGTGGCTTTTCTACCTAAGGAGGCTTTCTATTACAAGACGCCTTTCTCATTCAAGAACTAAGAATTATAGGTCTTTAATGTTCTCAGCTTCTAACTCAGAGAAGTACTTAACTGTTTTCACTTTAAGTTCTTGAGTTGCCGGCTCGTCACAAACAATCACTGATTTAGGGTGAAGTTGCAGAGCTGATACCGTCCATAGATGGTTAACAGAACCTTCAACCGCTGCTTCTAGAGCAAGAGCTTTGTTGTGGCCTGTTACTAGAACCATGATTTCTTCAGAATCAAGTAGAGTACCAACACCGATTGTTAGTGCGTACTTAGGAACTTGGTTGATGTCGCCATCGAAGAAGCGAGAGTTCGCGATACGAGTGTCTTCAGTCAACGTTTTGATACGAGTTCGTGAAGATAGAGAAGAAGCTGGCTCGTTGAAAGCGATGTGACCGTCGTTGCCTACGCCACCCATGAATAGGTTGATTTTGCCGTAAGACTTGATTTTGTCTTCGTAACGTTTGCACTCAACTTCGTTGTTTTCCGCGTTACCATCTAGAAGATTGATGTTCTCTTCTTGAATGTCGATGTGGTTGAAGAAGTTAGAGTACATGAAGGTACGGTATGATTCTGGGTGATCAGCAGGGATGCCAATGTACTCATCCATGTTAAATGTAACTACGTTTTTGAAGCTAACTTCACCAGCTTTATGTAGCTCGATAAGTGCTTTATAAGTAGTTAGTGGCGTACCACCAGTTGGTAGACCAAGTACAAAAGGACGCTCTGCAGTTGGTTTAAAATCGTTAATACGTTTAACGATGTGTGCTGCTGCCCATTTGCCTACTTGCGCTGCTTGATTTAACGGGATAAGTCTCATTAATTTGCCCCTAGATATTAGAATTTATAGTGTTCTTAAACATTAATTCGCATTATAAAATAAGTTGTCAGGTTGCGCTATTGTTTTAGGTCAAGTTTTTGCTTTTTCGTCATATTTGAGACTATAACGTTCAAAATTGCACAATTCTTGTATGGATATTTGGGACAGTTAAACAAGATTAATACGTTTCTCATATACCGCCATATTGACTTAATTCAGAGGCATGCGCTAAAAGAGAAAGGTAGGCTGAGGTGCGGTGAACCCAATTAGGATTAACATTCGTAGAACGTATTGAAATTGTGCGATCATCACGCTATCGATATGAATTTTATATAAATATTGGTGTTTTTGTGTAGGTTGTCTACACTTGATTATGATGAAGAATGTGCGTGTTTGTTTTAAGTTCCCGCTAATCCGAGATGAACCAAAAAAAAGCTCAAAGTGATGAGGTATCACTTTGAGCAGTTTTACTAATCTTCTAACACTAACTCACTTTCGAATTCTTCCCTAGGTGCTTCGCCGCGTTTACAGCCGTTTAGGGTATGAAAGCGACGGCGTCCACGAGCCAGTTGAATGTACTTCAACCAAACACGCTCTAACTTGGACTTGGCCTTATGAGGGTGAGATAACACTTTGATGAAGTGCTTTTCTTCTGCATTGGTTGGTGTTAACTCACCAGTCTCAAGTGCAAGCATAGTGTCACCAAACAAGGTTAGGATTTCCTCTTCTGACAGAGTAAAATCACCTGACTTAGCGAACCCTCGTGGGAATTTAATGGTGTCATAAAAACGTTTTTTTCCGTGTCGGAATTCGGTCTCAGACATATCAGCCTCAGTAATGTGGTTAGATAGAAATTAGTGTTTATTGCTCACGCGAAAATATTGTTAAAAGGCTAAAATGGAAAACAAAACGTTTTTGCCTTTACGATAAACAATCCTAGATCGGCTAGTTAGCAGATTTATTACAGAGATGTATTTGATGGATGTAAAAGTATTTAGAACCTTTCTTGAGGTTGCAAGGGTGCGTCACTTTGGGCGTGCAGCTGAAAACTTGTATTTAACACAAGCGGCGGTAAGTGCGCGGATCAAACAGCTTGAAGGCTACTTTGATACTCAGCTCTTCATTCGTGACCGCAATAACATCAAGCTGACCTCTTCTGGTGAGCGTTTGATTGGTTATGCTGAAGTGATGGTATCCACCTTACAACAAGCCAAATTTGAGCTGTCGTTAGAAAGTGGAAAAGCCTTGCAGTTAACACTGGGTGGCACACCGAATATCTGGGACGCGTATCTACAAAACTGCTTAAGTGTGGTGACCGACTCTTTTGGTGGCTACGGCTTTATGGCCGAGGTGATGGGGCGCGAGCAACTTAACCGTAATTTACTAGAACGAACCTTAGACATGGCTTTCGCTTTCGATCAGATCAAAGCGGAAGAACTGAACTGTAAAAAAGTCGCTGATTTGGTTTTGGTGTTGGTATCAACGCAGCAAGATGACCTGGAATCTGTATTCCAACATAAGTATGTGTATGTCGATTGGGGAACGCGCTTCGGTTCTGAACACGCAGAGCGTCACCCTAGAGTTCCAGCACCGTATCTACGTACCTCTACAGCACGTATTGCGCTCGATTTTATTTTAGAGAAAGGTGGCAGTGCGTATTTACCTGTTTCTATGGTTGAACCTTTTATCGAGTCGGGTCAATTGCACAAGGTCAAAGGGGTTGAAGACTGGTATCGCCCAATTTACCTGAGCTACCGTAAAAGCAGTACTTCGGTTGATGCGATCATTCAGGTTGAGAAGTTGGTTAATGAAATTGACCCATCGACTGCCTACACGTTGCAACAAGCCGCGGAACAAACACCAGAGTAACCGCCGTTTCTGTAACCAATATGCTTTGTTGATTAAATAAAAATGGCTCCTAACTAGTTATATAGTTGGGAGCCATTTTTGTTTTTAAACCAGAGGTGTACTTCTTTTCTGAATTAGAGATCGTTTCTAATTTCAACAAAATCGTTTAAGCCTGGTATGTGTAGCCTTTTTTAAAAGCCCTATAGGTTCATTAAATTCTCGATAGACTCTTCAAGAGAGTGTGACATGTAAGAATGGATTTTATTACCATCCGTTGCGTCAATCTCTATCTTAGAAATCCCCTTATCCGCTTCGTCTTCAAGAAAGCTTAGAGATTGCTCGACTGATTGACTGGTGAGAACCTGTTGGTTTGATAAAACAATACGACATGTGTGAAGAACCATAGCCTTTTCCTTATTATTCGATAGGTCTCTGCATCTTAATGTGCTGAGTACCGTTCGTTGACGTTGTGAGAATAATCCTTTCTCAAGGTTAAATTTAGTCGAATTGAGCGAAAAGAAAACCCTTTTTTGTGATTTATCTAACCTTCAGTTCCGAAAGTGGCTAGCGACCATAACAGTTCACGGTAAACTTTTAGTTATTGGAGCACAGTATGGCTAACGAGAAGGACAGAGTATGTCTAAGAATATTCATCACAACAGCGCGTTAACGAGCGAGCAGTGCCATTTGGCTCGATACGCGCGAGATGCTCGCTTTGATGGGATGTTTTTTACGGCGGTAAAAACCACCGGAATTTTTTGTCGTCCGATTTGCCCAGCAAGCCCGCCCAAAGAAGAAAATGTCGAGTATTTTTCTCATCAAGCTCAAGCCTTAAAAGCGGGATATCGCCCTTGTTTACGCTGCCGACCCGACAGTGCACCTTTTTCTCCGGCATGGAAGGGCGTTGAAACCACTTTCTTACGTGCGATGCAGTTGATTGATAATGGCGCTCTGAATTCAGGGTCTATCGTCGACCTTGCAACGCGGTTAGGTATTTCAGACCGCTATTTACGAACCTTATTCAACAATTACATCGGCGTGTCACCAAAGCAATATAGCCTTTATAGCCAATTGATGTTTGCCAAGCAGTTACTGCACAGCAGTAGCATGAGTATTACCGATGTCGGCTTTGCGAGTGGATTTAATAGCACGCGTCGTTTCAATGATGCTTTTCTAAAGGAGCTGCAGCTCTCGCCAAGCCAAATTCGGCGAACAAAGCTCAGTGATAATCTGCGCAATCATATTCAGCTAGGCTTTCACGGACCATTGGACTGGAAGCATTTGCTGGATTTCTATCGACGAAGAATAATTGAAGGCGTAGAGGACGTTGGCGAAGATTATTATAAGCGCACGGTAAATGTGAACGGATCAAAGGGTTGGTTCAAGGCGACTTTAGCCAAAGAAAACCGCTTGGATATTGAATTTGAGTTGGACGATATAAGTCAATTAAGAAGCTTGATTGCTAACATTCGACGCATATTCGACCTTGATGTCGATATTGCCAAGGTCGAGGCATTTTTTACAACCATTGACCCTAACTTGGTGGCTAAGAGTGGCATCCGCATACCTGGTGTGTGGAGCGCTTGGGAAGCTGGGGTAAGAGCGATTCTCGGTCAGCAAGTCTCGGTAACAGCGGCCATTGGTCAGCTTAACTTGTTGGTGCGAGAGCTCTCTGGTTCATATCAGGTTTCTGATTTACAAGAGCAGGCTAATTCACAAGAGTGCTCTGACTTACAACAAATAGTTGATGCATCAGAGAAAGCGTATTTCCCAACACCTAAACAAATAGCTGATGCTGATGTGAGTTTTCTAAGAACGCCGGGAAGTCGTAAGGAAACCTTAAAGCGTTTTGCCCAATACATGGTCGACAACGAATCTGAGCATCCTTCTAAGTGGATTGAGCTAAAAGGCATTGGGCCTTGGACAATTCAATATGCACTACTTCGCGGGTTAAGCGAACCTAACCACCTTTTAGTTGGTGACTTGGTGGTGAAGAAATTCATCGAGCATCGCCCTGCCATTAATACACAGAGTGTTTCTCCTTGGGGAAGTTACGCCACGTTCCATTGTTGGAATCAGTCTTAAACGATGTTTCAAGTGGAATAGAGATACCTCTCTGATATAGAAAGCAATGAACAAACATCAGAATTATCAAGCTAGGAGATATTATGGCTAACCGTTTTACTTATTATCAAAGCCCATTGGGAACCGTGACTTTACAGGCGAACGATGAAGGGCTGCTCGGCCTTTGGTTTGAAACACACACTACCAAGCCCGAACAGTTAGGTATTCAAGATGATAGCTTTCCGATCTTTGCGTTGGCTATCAAACAGCTCAATCGTTATTTTGCTGGTGAAGCAATCCAGTTTTCTGTGCCGATCGCAGCCAAGGGTACTCCATTTCAGCAGTCGGTTTGGCAGGCGCTTACTACCATTCCTTATGGAGAAACATGGAGCTATGCACAATTGGCCGATGCGATTGGTAACCCCAAAGCAGTGCGAGCAGTGGGTTTAGCGAATGGAAAAAATCCGGTGTCAGTGATTGTGCCGTGTCACCGTGTGATTGGTAAAAATGGCAAGCTGACCGGGTATGCGGGGGGCGTAGAACGTAAACAACGCTTGTTGGTGATAGAGGGAAGAAAATAAGCTTGGAAACTTGTTTAGCTAACGACTGAAGCGCTGTTCTGTGGGCTAAGGTTGAAGCTTGTACGACTCAGGGTGAATGTTAAGAGATCTCAAGCGTGACTCTGCAATAAAACGTGACTTTGCAATAAATTCGCTACTTTCTGGAAAATAATGATTTGGTTGCATATTATTTAGCCATGTTTTTTAGGCAAGGATGCCCAAATGAATAACCATCATTTTCTGATAGTAGCTTTCACTAGTGTGTTATTGCTGACCGGTTGTTTAACTGATACTAGTCGCCCCTTTGAAGTACCGCAGCTTGTTTTGTTCAAAGGGATGTATGAGAACGCGGACGATAACAGCTATCTACTTTTTGAGTCAGGACAAATGACCTATCAAACAATCGGTAACACGGTCACTAGAACTTATCGTATTGAAAATGATTTGATTAACATCGAGTTGAATTCAGGAAATAGCCGAGTGGATTCTGGGTTGATGATGCGCATTCAACAAGAAGGAGCAGTGTTAACCTGCAACCAGTGTCCAGCTGTGCAGTTAAGCAATGTCTGGACACGTGTTGATAAGCCTTTAGTTGATAAGCCTTAGACTAAAACATATCACTGTTCAGCCATAGGTGAGCTGCGATACTGACCGCATAGCCAATCATGATTACAGGCATCCATTTCAAATGGCCAAAGAAGGTGTACTTACCATGCGCCGCCCCCATCAATGCCACACCTGCTGCACTACCTATAGATAACAAGCTGCCGCCAACGCCTGCAGTTAAAGTGATCAGTAGCCAGTTGCCCATCGACATTTGTGGCTCCATGGATAACACCGCAAACATCACCGGAATGTTATCGACAATAGCCGATAAGATCCCCACCATGACGTTGGCCCAAATAGGATCCCACTGGCTATACATCACGCCCGAAGCTAATTCCAAGTAACCAAGCAGACTCAAGCCACCGACACACATTACCACGCCGTAGAAGAACAAAAGCGTGTCCCATTCGGCATGAGAAACTCTTCGAAATACATCGAATGGCACAACAGAACCGAGTCGCTTCAGGGCGCCTTCATCGTTATTGGCGATCGCCACTGCCTTTTTCTTGGCGAGTGAGTTGGGTAAGGTCTTACGTAAGTAATAGCCAAAGAACTGCAGATAGGCGAGCCCCATCATCATGCCCATTACTGGAGGGAAGTGGAGTACGGCATGGAAAGCAACAGCGGTCGCGATTGTCATAATAAACAAGAATACGATGCGTCTCGCACCACGTTTTAATTCAACGTGTTGATGGACTGTGTCGGGCTGAGTGGTGGGTACAAAGTAAGACATGATCAACGCAGGGACGAGGTAATTCATCACCGAAGGAATAAACAAAGGAATGAACTCACTAAAACTCACATAACCAGCCTGCCATACCATGAGCGTTGTGATGTCTCCGAATGGACTGAATGCACCGCCAGCGTTGGCGGCTATCACGATATTCACGCAGGCTAGGTTGACGAATTTAGGGTTAGAACCTGCCACTTTAAGAACCACAGCGCACATCAATAGAGCTGTCGTAAGGTTGTCGGCGATAGGTGAGATAAAGAAGGCCAGAATACCGGTTATCCAGAACAAAGAGCGAAAGTTAAAGCCTTTGCCTACCATCCACGCTTGCAACGCATCAAACAGTCTTCTCTCTTCCATCGCGCTAATGTATGTCATGGCGACGAGTAGAAAGAGTAATAGTTCGGCGTATTCGAGTAAGTTGTGTTCGAGCGCTTGTTTAGCGACTTCAACAAGGTTGTGTTCTTGGTAGGTAAAGCCAATGATTATCCAGATCAGGCCAGCGGCAAGCAGAACGGGTTTGGATTTTCGGAGCTTTAGGTATTCTTCCATCATCACCACGATGTAGGCGACAACGAAAATGGTCAGCGACAAGTAGCCAGCGAACGAGCTAGTTAGCTTGAGCGGTTCTCCTAACTGAGAAGTGGCAGCGCCTGCTACCGTGGAAAAAAATAACAAAGAGAGAACAGCAGAAAGCTGGGTACCTAACATGGATTACGCTCCGAAGTTAATAAGTTATTAACACGGGTAAAAGCGTAGACCTAAATAACACTGTGCAGTGTGATAGATATCTTAATAATTCAATAGATTATATTGAAAACGTGAGGTCACAGTGAAAGCCGTTGATTATAGGAACTCCGTCGTTCATAGGAAAACGGTCGAGCATCAGCAACTCGTCAATCATAGAGGAAATAGAGAAAATAGAGGTTAGGGAAAAAGCCCTACCGGGTTTAGAACCGATAGAGCTTGTTCGAAATGGCCAATATCATTCAGCATTGAGATTCGGCGATATTGTTTATTCTGCAGAGCATACTTCAATAGGCGATCAGTACTGGATATACCATAGCCAGTGTGTCTAGCATTGTATGAAAGCTTTTTCTATTCGAAGCCTGATTATTGTGGCGATTATGTGCGTTTTTGGTTGCGGTGTTGAAGCTAGGTTTGTTTAGTTTTGTATGAGAAATATTTTAATTTTTTTAGCGTATACCTCTGCTTTAAAATTTGAATCACAGTTTTATATGTTGCTTTGGTTCTTTTATTTAAACCGATGCACTATTTGATTTTGGTCATTAACCTTTTGCTCATTAGTTTGCACTATCTATACGTGTTCTGTTCCACATAAACGAGATGTATAGAGGTCCTTATGACTAATCCAACCAAAACCGATCGTAAAGTCACGATCGGTAGCTATATCGCACTCGCCTTCGCGATTGTGTTCTTTTCAGGCTTAATGCAGTCCAATGAATGGTATGGAGTGCTCGATTTTACGACGCTCAACGGTTCATTTGGTAAGGTCGCTTACGATGTGAGTGAGTCGGCTGATGGTATCCAAGCAGCAACGACGTCACTGCGTGGTAAAGGCGGTAGTGGTGCGCGTGACGGTTTCATTTTTGCATTGACACTTATTCCGACCGTGATGTTTGCATTGGGCATGATCAACGTACTTGAGCACTACGGTGCACTGGACGCGGCTCGTAAACTACTGACACCTCTGCTTCGCCCTTTGATGGGCATTCCAGGTAACTCAGGCTTGGCACTGATTGCTTCTCTGCAAAGTACCGATGCTGGTGCTGCGATGACACGTCAGCTCAAAGATGAAGGGCATTTGACTAAGCGTGAAACCGATGTGTTCACCATGTTCCAGTTTACTGCGGGTGCGGCGATCGTTAACTTTTTCTCTTCAGGTGCGGTGTTGTTCACTCTAACGGCGATGGATGGTTCTTTGGCAGTGACATCGTCAATTGGTCTTGCTGTTGCGGTGATGTTTATCTTCAAGTTTGTTGGTGCGAACTTATTCCGCCTCTACCTCAACATTACTGAAGGTAAAGAAGACAAAACAAAATTAGACAAAGAACAAAAACTGGAAGAGGAAGTAGCATAATGAGCGAAGTTAAAGCAAAGAAACCAATGGTTACTGATATTTTCGTTGAAGGTGCTAAGAAAGGCTGGGTCATTGCGACAACCTCTACAGTACCTAATGTTCTGATGGCGTTTGTGATTATTAAGGCGTTGCAGATTACTGGTGCACTGGATCTGATGGGTAGTGTGTTTGCACCTATCATGGCGGTATTTGGTTTACCGGGCGAAGCGGCAGCAGTATTGATTGGCGCGTGGATGTCGATGGGTGGTGCAGTCGGTGTGGTTATTACGCTATTTGACCAAGGCATTCTGAACGGCAACCATATTGCTATCTTGGCGCCAGCTATCTACTTGATGGGTTCTCAGGTGCAATATATGGGGCGCATCATGGGACCAATTGGTACTGAAGGCCGTTATATCCCTGTGATGATCGCGATTTCAGTATTGAATGCGTTTGGTGCTATGTTTTTGATGAACATTATTTTGTAACGTGGCTTTGAACGGTTAGCTACTATTTGAACGATTAGCTACTAATAGCTTTTCGACGTTGAAAAAAGAAACCCCGTTTGGCTTTCACCAAACGGGGTTTATTCTTTTTCGTAGCCATCCTGCTACTGACGTTGTTACTTATTTTTTAATAAGGTCACGTATGCTCCTTGCATCGTTCCTTGATTTGGCTAAATCCTTTAACCTATCCAATCCATCGCCTTCCTAGCGGTGTCCATGCTAACTCATCATCCTGACAAGTGACTCTATCCTAGAGTAAAACTTCCTTGCTGATCACTCATCCTAAGCCATCAAATCTTCATCCTGAAGATACCTAATCCGTTAGGCTTTTTCCTGTTCCTGCCAACTCCCTGTCGACATGAGTATTAAACACTTTGGAGGCTTTATTCGCAATTAGCTTTAGGAAATAAATATCCTCGTTAACTAAAATAAATATGCGTGGATTCATATAAAACAAGGGGTTGGGTTTGTAATTTTTCTTTTTTCTGCGAAGCTTGACTGTGATCTCTTACGTTCGGTGTGAGAGATCTCTTACAAATGTTCGGGCGCGAATATCATTCGTTGTTGAACTCATCTGTCGATAGGTGAGCGAAATACGCTCAACAAACTCAGAGTAATAGGAAAATATAATGGTTACAGCACTTTACGCAGCCTTGTTGACGGTCGTAATGATTTGGTTGGCGATAGAAGTCATTAAGCAAAGACGAATCAATCTGGTTGCTCATGCAGATGGCGGTGTTGAGTCGCTACAGATAGCACGTTCCGCACAAAGTAATGCAATGGATTACATCCCAATCACGGTTATTTTGATGGGATTTTTAGAGATGAATGGTGCCAGTGTGTGGCTTATTCATGCCATTGGTGTTGCATTTATTCTGGGGCGTGTGATTCATGCAAAAGGTATTCTGGCAAAAAACTTAAAGGGTAGAAAAGTGGGCATGGGGTTAACGCTTATCTGCATGATCTCTTTGATTGTCCTAAACTTAGCTTACCTACCTTTTGATAGAATGTTCTAGGGAGCATTATGGCATTGCGCCTTCCCCCTGCTTGGGCGATTGTCCTTGCGGGGCTAATTCTCAACATCATGGCGATTGTCATGTCGAGCTTAGTGCTTGACAAAATTGAAGCGGAAAAATCGGAATACAAGGATCGTAAATACGGCAATGTGTACTCTATACAATTGGCCTGGAATACGATTGAAACCCTAGAGCGTAAGCGTGAAGCTATTCTTATTCACCTTGATAAGTCATCAGCAGAAAGGGCTCAACCCGCCATTATTCTTGATGAAGCGTTGCGCGGCCAACTTCGGAGTTGGGTGAGTGATGAGGTGCCGGCTATCTCACTGGCTAATTTACCCAAGCTTATGATGCTGATAAACAGCGCTCAAGAATCGCAACGCTCACGAATCGATGACTACTATTTGGATAACCTGACTTTGGTTGAGTTAATCCAAAGGCTCGATGAGAAAATGGCTTTCTATAAGAATATTGCGCTGTTTCTTCAGGTGTTTGGTTTAGCGCTTATCTTGGCTCGCGACCTCGCTAGAAGGCCTTAGTATCTATTTATTTATTTACTTACTTATCTACTCACCTACCTACCTACCTACCTACCTACCTACCTACCTACCTACCTACCTACCTACCTACCTACCCATCGACTGGTATCGCTAGCGAGACTCACTTGGCAGGTTAGGGTGCTGCTGGCCTTGGTACTTCTGTAATTGTTCTTTTAGCCCTTTAAACGTGCTCAGTGCACTATCAATCGATAATTTGTTCATCAACCAATTTGGCAGGATGCCACCGGCGTTCGCGTAAGCGGTATAGGTGATATAGGTATTACCATTGGTGAGCGGTTGCAGAGTCCATAAGGCATCTACATCATAAATTCGAATGTACCCCGACTCTTTCGCTAAATAATCAGACGCATCCTTGATCGACAAGACAAACTGCCCATCCTCGATGCTGTATTTTGAGTAGGTCACCATATCTCGGTCTCTAGCAGGCCAAGGCGCTTTGAACTGAGTATAGACGATATTTTCATCCTCAGATATCTGCATCAAGACACGACTTTCCGATACGTTATCTATCCAGTTTGGCACGTTCTCGCTGTCTTCCAATAACAGCAAAAAACCAGAATAAGTGGTGGGCGTTTGCATTTGTGCTCGTATTTCTACCAAGCCTTCAGTGTGAGGTCTCTTATCAATGATGATGCCATCTTCACTTTTTACGAACTGCCATGGATCAGCGTAAGTCAGTGTTGATAAAGCATAGAGTCCGATTGCTAAAATTCTAGGTAATATCATTATTCTTCCATGAAAAGAAAAGCTTATCTTTAGGAGTATAGAATAAAAATGGTTTTGATTCGTGCTGAAATCGCACTGATTTCTCTCTGATTTGAGCACTACATCGCTGTTTATCTTGGTGTAAAACTGACGCTTGAGGTTGAATTGATGCTTAAAGCTGGCCCGTGATAGCACCTGAGTGCATTCACGGGCTTCCATCGATGTAGAAGGGCTAAATGATTCTTGGAGAAAAATACGTTATAGGGGCGCTGCATTGAAAACGATTAGCGAAGCAACACGCGTCGCAGTGGCGTTTTTTCTATACTAGCGATCAATATAAAGCTCAGGATAAAGGTGCCAAAGAACACGGTGATATCTTTAGCGAGCTCAGTGATGCCCAATATTCCACAGACATTGAACAGCACGATAATGATCAGCAAATGGCTTACGTAGATACCTAGCATGCGATTTGAAATGGCACGAACCCACGCATAGTTGCCTAGGTTTGGATTTGCTAAAAGCCACATGAACACACCAATCCCCCACAAAGCTGTACCAAATAAGAAATCGTGAATATTAAAGGTGATATCAAATTGGGTTAACCATGCCGCTTCGGCAAAGTGGATGACCATGCCTAACGCCAATAACCCTAATGCTTTGGCTGAGGACACTTTCCATTGATGCTGACGAATGAGGAAACCTAAGGTCACCATTAACGTGCTGAAGAACGGACCGTTACGTGTGAAGAAAGGGGCGCTAAGGTCGGTTAAACTTGTGTAGCTACCCGCCAATACACCATAGACGTAAAGAAGAATGGCCATCGGCAGCAGAAGCTTATCGAGTTTCATATCTACCATTAAGGCGATGATCAAAACCGCACACACAAGGGCGGGAATGAACCATAAATGTACCAACCCACCCTCTAAGAAAGAGTTGAGTGGGGTATTCATTAAGAAACCCCAATAGCCTTCACGTTCACCTAGATAGCCAGATTCTTCTACTTTCGCGAGATTGAATGGCATCACTAAGCAAATGATGCTCCATGCCAACCAAACTTTGAGTAGTGGTTTGGAGTAGTTGGTGAAGGTTGTCCAAGGCGATGCTGTGAGCTTAGGTTGGATCAGATAGCCTGAAATAAGGAAGAACAGAGGCACGGCAAAACGAGCGGTTTGGTTGAGCACATAACCAACCCATGGCACTTCATCTATTTGCCAATAAGTGAGTGCCATTTGGCCGTGCAAACCAATGATCGCCAAGATAGCAATCACTCTGCCTAACTCGATACTAGCGATGTGTTGTGAAGGCGTATGTTGAACGGAAGACATATCAGATCTCTTAGTAAAATTTTTACGAAATCTAGCAGCCTTTATGTCCAACCAGTTAGTCCTAAATCAAGGCTTATGACCTTTGTTTTAAGGCTTGTGTCGGTTTTTTGAAGCTTGTCGCAGCTATATTAAATCCATTGCAGTGAGTGCAAATATACCTAGTGTACAAGTGATAAGAGAAACAACAGTAGTAAGCGCGATGATGTTAGCCGCGAGTGTTGAGTTTCCTCCCATTGCACGCGCCATAACATAGCTTGCCGCTGCCGTTGGTGCTGCGCTCATCAAGAAGATAAGTCCGAGATTTAGCCCTTCAAACCCTAAGTACCAACCAGCCAGTGTAGTCAGTAAAGGTGAGGCGATTAACTTGTAACTAGAGGCGAACCACGTAGACAACTTTTCTTGTTTAAGCGAACTAATATCTAGAGAACCACCAGTACAGAGCAGAGCCAAAGGCAAAGTCATGTTGGCAAAGTATTGCCCAGCATCAGTCACCATTTTTGGAATGGGAATTGAAAGTGCATAGAAGACGACCGCTAAGAAAATAGCGATGATTAACGGGTTTTTGGTGATGGACTTGGCGATCACTTTAATGGCTTTAGCGCCGGTGTCTTTGCCTTTGGGTGTCAGTGCAATCACGGCTTGAATGTTATACAGCACGGTCAGGGATGCGACATAGATAGCAGCCAATGCCACGCCTTGGTTGCCATAAATATTAGCCACGTAGGCGAGGCCGATGATCGCGGTATTAGCGCGGAATCCCCCTTGGATGATCACACCTTGATCTTTAGAGCTTTTGAATACCAACTTGGTCGAGAAAATCGTGAACAAGAAAAAGATAAAGTTAGCGATGATGCCAAAGGCAACTAACGCGCTACTGGCTGAAAAATTATGATTTGATTGAACAATACTAAGAAATAGCATTGCTGGTAAGGTGACTTGAAATACCACCTTAGATGCGACATCAATGAAATTATCATTGATCAAGCCGATTCGCTTGAGCATCACACCAAGAAACAGCATTAAACAGATAGGGCCTGTTACCGACGCCGAAAACGCAAACTGTTCCCAAAGTGTGTTCATTCTTTTTCCTTTGTTAGTCGATCTCAAATTCCTTTGAATACTGTCGCATTTTTCCACAGTTTCTGACATCAGAGAAAACAAAATAAGTGTTTTACAAATAAAAATTGCAAAAAAGTACGAACGTGCTAAAAATAAAGCATCAGATTTATTATTGGTGAATAATGAGCAAGGGAAAGATAACTAAAGAGTATATTTTGAGCCATGCATTTGCACTTGCGAGTGAGAATGGGCTTGAGAGTCTGACGATTGGTGAGTTAGCCAAGCAGTGTGGCATGTCTAAGAGTGGTTTGTTTGCGCACTTCAACTCTAAAGAGAACCTGCAACTCTCTGTACTCGAGTATTCCAACGCCATATTCACCGATAGAGTCATTATTCCCGCAAGAGAGCTGGGAGATGGTGATATTGAAGCCAAGCTTAAACAACTGCTCGATAACTGGCTGGGTTGGAACCACTCGTTCCAAGGCAGCTGCATGTTTATTGATGCTTGGAAAGATGCAGGCAGCGAAACCTCGGTGATTCAGAAGGCACTGCAGAAAACCATTTCAGTGTGGATTGATTACTTGACGATTCAGGTAGCGAAAGCGGTTGAAAGCAAACAGTTCAGAACTGATTTAGACCCGAAACAGGCAACTTTTGAGTTATATGGCCTCTATCTAAGTGCAAATTTGTTCTACTCATTACGAGGGCAACAAGCGAGCCACACCCATTTTTGGAGTGGTGTACAGCGCTTAATCGCTAGCTGGAAAGCGGTTTAATACATATAGCAGGTTAACTCGCAAATCATTTAGTTCGCAAACCATTGAGCTCGCAAAGCATGTGACCTTGCTTAATTAATGTTTGCAAAAGATTTTAAGAGAAGTGGCGGCAAGCATGCATAAACAGCATTATCGCCATTTTTTATACCAACAAATAGCACGGTCGTTCGTTTTTAGTGGCCGAGCTCGATCCGTCCGTGAATACGGCGACATAAGGAACGGTCATGAGTGATAAAATCTATTTTAATACATCGAACAAATTTAGCTTCAAGCGTAGCTTGATTGGCGCCACAACCAATCTGCACTACATTTTAGCGCCAAGTCATGCGAAGAAAACGGCACGTAAGCTGCTGCTCACTCCAATGCGTACTGAGCAGAAAAATGCCGATCCGCAAGGGCTTATCAAGAGTGAAATCAAAGGTCGTGATGGCGTTTTAAAAACCTATTCTTTGGGTACGGGGCCAGTTTGGGTACTGACTCATGGCTGGTCTGGCACCGCGAGTCAGTTTTTCCCTTTAATGGAGCACATTGCCGCAAAAGGCTTTACTGCAATGGCTTATGATCATCCTGCTCATGGTGGCAGTGATGGTGTGCATGGTCATATCCCTGCGTTTGTGAACGGCCTTGAAGCCATTCTCGATTCAGTGGGAGAGGTAGCAGGTTTGGTCGGTCACAGCATGGGTACCGCTTCTGCATTGGAATGTAAGCACGTTAAATTGGAAAACAAGCCGTTATTGCTCATTGCCCCCGTGTTGGATTATCTAGAAAACCTATTTGGCAGTGTTGCTCGTTCTGGTTACTCAATGAAACTGTTTGAGGCGGTAGTCGGAGAAGTAGAAGAGCAATTTAACTACCCGATTCAGTCTGTGGATCCTTATGGAAAGCTAGCGCTTCGTGAGTCTCAAACTATCATTGTTCATGATGAGCAAGATAAGTTTACTAAGTTTGATGTGTCGAAGCGTGCAGCCTATGAAATGGATCTTGTCACCTTAATCGCGACTCAAGGCCAAGGCCACGGACGAGTGATGAAGTGCCCGCAAGTGTTTGAGAGCTTTGATAACTTGATTGGCTAAGTTTAACTAATCAAGCAAGTAGAACGCAGGTTAAGAAAACAAACACTAAAAAGGCCAACCAGGCATTATCTGGTTGGCCTTTGCTTTTAGGTGTTTAGTCGACGCTTAGTTAGCGTTTATCAAAACCCTATTTTTAGTTTGCACAGTTTGCTGGGCCGATCTCTTTCCACACGCCCCATTGGCCAGTCGTTGTTGGATCTTCACCTGTTGTCCACCATTTCGCTTCCCAAACCTTACCACCTTGAGTCACTTGATCACCGCCATTGTAGACCGCACTTGAATCCCAAACGTTAGTACACGTGCCACCGCCTGTGGTTTTCTTAAGAACTTTCACTGAAGTAGCTGCTACTGATGTCTCTGTACCATCACTGACTGTCACTGAGAAATTCAGTGTCGTATCTTGCGTGTATTCAGCCGCGATAAAGCTTACTGAAGAACCTTGAACAGTAGCACCAATACCAACAGGTACATCCCACGTGAAGGTCAGTGTGTCTTGGTCTGCATCACTCGAAGCCGAAGCATCAACGACAACTACATCACCTGCACTCACTTCAGCCGGAGCAGAAACAACTGCGATCGGAGCTGTGTTTACTGGACCTGTGTTTTTAGGATTTACCGTCACAACCACTGTGTCAGTTGAAGTAGCACCTTCGTTATCAGTTACCGCTAGGCTGAACGTTAGTACTTCTTGTTGCACGACTTCAACCACATCGAAACTCGTAACAGCCGCATTCGCGTTGGCTAGCGTTACCGCCGTACCGCTTACTTGTGACCAAGCATAGCTCGCAATTGTACCGTCGCTGTCTTTTGAAGCGCTGCCATCTAGAGAAACAGAAGCAGGGCCTTCAATCGATTGGTCTGCGCCCGCTGCTGCGGTTGGTTTACGGTTTACAGGGTCAGTAGTTCCACCTGCTAGACCTTCATGCATCGCATTTAGGATATCGCCGTTATCCGCATCAATTTCCCAAGAGAATAGACCCGCAAGGCCAAGGCTACGAACGTATGCACCTTTTGCTTTTACTGAGCGGTCATCATCAAATGTGATCAACTTGCCTGAAGTACGGTTCCAAACGTAAGGCGCTTCTGCCATTTCGTCGTAGCCATATTCAAAGCCGTTGATGCCTTGGTTGTTTGCACCAAGCATGTTCGCTTTTATGCCTTTGTAGTCAATAACGCCATCTTCCCATACGCCTTGCGCAGAGCTGCCGGTTAGTTTGCCATTACCCACGCCTGTCATTGGATCGCTAGGATCTGAAAGTGATGACGGTAATACGCCCTCCCAACCACGACCGTACATTGCTGTACCAACCACAAGTTTGTTCGCTGGAACGCCTTGCGCAAGAAGCAATTGGATGCCGTTGTCTGTAGTGTAAGCTGGGCCTGTGTACTGTTCGCCATTTTCATCTAGCCCTGTACCATCACATTGACCCGGGCGCATGAAGTTACCGCAGTTCAGTGCTGTTTGGTGGCCTAACACGTTGTTCCAACCGCCGTAGAAGTCGTAAGTCATTGCGAAGATATAGTCCATGTATTGGATTGCTTCACCATAGTTCACGTCTTCGATCTTGTCGTGACCGACACCAATCGCAGAAGTTAGCTCGTAAGTACGACCGTTTTCCGCTTCTAGTTGATCAAGCATAGTGCGAAGTTCTGCCATCAGTGCAATGTAAGCTGGGCCATCATTCACAGGGTCACCAAGGTTTGGCGCCGCACCGCCTCCACCAGGGAATTCCCAGTCAATATCTACACCATCGTAGAATTTCCACGTGTTAAGGAATTTCTTAACCGATGCAACGAAGGTGTCTCGGTTAGCTTTGGTTGTGAAATCGAAGAACGGATCAGACAACGTCCAACCACCAATTGATGGGATGATTTTCAAGTCTGGATTGCGCTGTTTTAGCGCCATCATCATTGCGTAGTTGCCCTTGATAGGGGAGCTGTATTCATGATCCGCTTGCGGGAAACTCTTTTGGAAAGCCGCCCAAGGGTCGTGAATCACCACTTCGTAATCGTTAACGCCCTGACATGCTGTCATTAGTGCGTTGTAACTGTTGCCGCCCACTGATTTTACTGATTCGTTAGGACCACAAATTGGGATGAAGCCATAAAGGATATGGGTCAAATTGTCAGCAGGTAGGTTATCGACTGTGTAATCACGGCCATAGATGCCCCACTCAACAAAGTAAGTACCTACGACCGTGTTTGGGTCTGTGTTGTATGACTTGTTGTTCGGATCCACGTTCATCGCAAGTGGCGTTAAGTGTGATCCATCGGTATCAGCGATGGTGATCTGAGCGGGTGCACTCTTGGCACAGCCTGTTTCATCACACGCTTCGATTTTCATCTCAAATAAGCCGCCTTGGCCATATTCGAATGAAGCTGTAGTTTGGCTGCCAGTAATTGGGCCAGTCGCAACTTTAACGCCATCAAAGTAGATGTTGTAAGTGTTTCCTGATGTTCCGCTCCATTGGTTGAACTTGACGTCGACTTTTGCGTTGTCGTGATACTTAACCATCTGGTTGTAGCCCGACGTGGTTTCCATTGCGAGCTCAATTTTAGAAAATTGCAGGTTATTGGAACCGTACATGTCAATGCTAGGTGCTGTTGGCGCAGCTAATGCCGTACCAGATAGCGCTAGAGCAATACTCGCAGCACAGGTGTTTATACGAATCATACTATTTCTCTCATTCCTTGAAGGTTTAGAACCAAGTGGCCCTATAAGCAGCTCCCGTCAGTTTTGAAGGAGCTTCCCCATCAGTATTCGAGAGAGTTTTAATTTCATGACTGAAAATAAATCCGTTTTCGATGGACAACTAAAAAATTGTAACTTGTTACAATTCTGTTGCTTAATGAATGAGAGGCTGAGTCCATGTTTTATAAAATAAAACCTCACTCAGAAGGAAAGTCTCATAAGTGAAATCACACGACATGAAGTTATGAGAAATTGCGACAAGCTACAATAAAATATCGCGAACTGAAGTGGCATCACAATCTGAAGCACGTCATACCTGTGCTTGTAAGGGCCTGTCGTATTGATGTAAGGGGTGTTACTAAACAAAGCGCTGTTGAAAGTATTATTTTTTGAATTGCTCAGCTAGTACTGCGCGTCGTTGCTGCATGAGGCCTTGAGTATCACCCGTTGCAGTATCTTCATAACCTTCTTTAATGAATTGCTTGGATGGTGTGTTAGGTACTAACCGCTTTAAACGAGGTGAGTCGTAGGTACCGCTAATGGTATAGATCGTTGGGCCTGAACCTGTGTTGATCGTGACATCTTTGCCATCAAAATCAAACGAGGTACTGATGAAACGATAGTTCATCATCACACCATCATCGGAAAGTGTAAGAATATCTGTTTTGTAAGGTGGAGCACCAATCTCGATCCATGTGCCATGGACGTTACTTGGGCTTACAGATTTTTGGTAGGCTTGGTAGCCGAAATAGCCGACGGTGAGGAAAATCATAAAGCCTGCAATTAAGAAGGCGTAGAGTAACGAATTGGCCAATATATCGCTGCTTTTCGTGGTATTTTTAGCCATTATCTCTTCATTTTAGTTACTCATACTGGTGATGATTCTATAAAATAAAACGATAGGTTGCAAAGGTTCTTATAAGAGTTAGAAGTAGGATCGAATGTTCTTTTGAATCAAACTGCCTCAGTGATTTTTACCCACACATTCAGTCTTCATGCTTTGCTAAGGGATATTTACTTAGAATGATTAGGTTGTATACCCATTGCCACGCCTAAAATGATTTTATCTCGAACGAAATTTAACTTCGATAGGTCAACAGATCCTAAGCTATATTCATTTATTTCTTGTAGGACAGTCTCGAATTGGTTAAAACAATTATCACCTAAATTTACGCATAGGCTTATTCGTTGAGCCTAATAATGCAATTTTGAGATAACAAGGAAGTACAATGATTAAAGAAAATACATACTTTGAAGGTGGTGTTAAGTCGTTAGCGTTTAACCAGTCTGGTGCTGATGTGAGTGTTGGTGTGATGGCCGCTGGTGAATACACATTCGGTACTGCAGCTCCGGAAAAGATGACCGTTGTTAAAGGTGCTTTAATTGTAAAGCGTGTTGGCGATGACGATTGGACGACATTCCAATCTGGTGAATCTTTTGACGTTGCGGGTGACTCTTCATTCGATTTACAGGTAAAAGAAGCGACAGCTTACCTGTGTGAATACTTGTAGGAAGGTCTGAGTTCGTTCAAGCAAAGCATCGTTTATCTATGATTTAATAGAAAAAAACCACGCTCTAGGAGCGTGGTTAAATAAGTGATAATAACCGGCAGTGGATAGTGTCACTTGTTTTTACAGTCATCAAATGGATGACCAAATTGTTGTTCGTTGCAAAATCTCTTCAACCTTCAACCTTCAACCTTCAACCTTCAACCTTCAATTCAAAGTTCAAAGACAGACATGTGTAAATCAGTAGGTCTCAAATACGCCGTTGTTGTAATCCTGAATCGTCTGTTCAATCTCTTCCATTGAATTCATGACGAACGGACCATAGTGCACAACAGGTTCATTAATAGGTTCACCAGAAAAAACCAGTACACCTGAATCTTCTATGCTGTCTAAAGAAAGCCATTCAGCTTTGGTGAGCAGGGCAAGCTGACCTTGGTTGATGACTTTGTCGCCGATCTTAATACTGCCTCGGTACACGTAAGTCATGGCATTGTGATTAATATTCGTTCCTAACGTCACTTTTCGCCCAGAATGAGCCCGCCAATCCGCCACGCTTAACGGCACACCTGTTTTCTGTAATGGGCCTTGCACCTGCAAAGCTTCTGAGTCACCACTAGTTGGGTTATGAAGTTCGAATCCACCGGCTATCACTCTCAATAAGCCACTTTGCTCACTTTGGTGCTCTGTAACGCTTTCACTTTGGAAGTCGTGATATTGCGCTGGCTGCATTTTGTGTGTTGCAGGTTGGTTTATCCAAATCTGAAATCCATGCAGTGCACCTTCTTCCATCATTGGCATTTCACTGTGAATCACACCACGACCCGCGGCCATCCACTGTGCACCACCACTGCGAAGCTCTCCAACATTCCCCATGTGGTCTTTGTGCTGGAAGTGACCTTGTAGCATGTAAGTGAGTGTTTCTATCCCACGGTGAGGATGTGGAGGAAAGCCGCCAACATAATCTTTGCTTTCATCCGACTTAAGTTCATCAATCATCAAAAATGGAGAGAAACGCGTGTTATTGAAACCAGCGAGTCTTTGTATTTTTACGCCATCACCATCGGAGGTGGCGTGTGCTGCAACCACATGATCTACTGCTCTTACACTCGTCATTTTGAAATCCTCATAAACTTGAATAGCTGTAGTTTATGTAATTTGATTTAAAAAGAAGATGGCACAGTGTTGAGTGACTTATTCGAAAATTTTGAACAGGTAAGAATATGAAATTATGTCTATACTAAAATAGAGAGCAGACCGCCAAGGAGGCCGCTATGGCAGTACAGCAAAAACATGGCGAAAGGCAAGGTCGGATGGGTTTTGATAACGATTTTACAACGGAGCAAGGTCAGCGTTTTACAGAGGTTGCGAATAAAGCGGTTAAGCGCCGTGTTAGAAAGCACCAGGCAGATGGGCATTTTATACACTCGGCCAAGCAAGCCGCTTATAAAACCGTTGCTAAATCTAAGAACGAAAATCGAAACTTAGTACGACAAGTTGTTTGGATTATTGTTATTGGCTTAGTGAGTTTATGGGCCATGTATATGGCAGGCTAGCGTGGACGCGTTTTTAATAACGTAACATTGCTCCCTTCGACCTTCGCTTCAAGACAACCTTCAAGCTCAGATGATTCCGATTCTGAGAAGGCTAGGTTCGTCGGTAGCTCTTCTATCAAGGTCGATACGGGATTATCGTGATAATAAGCGTATCGGTTTTTTCCTGAATGTTTGGCAACATACATCGCTTTATCAGCACATCTCGTCAGCTCATGTAATTCTTGAGCATCTTGCGGGTACAACGAAACCCCAACACTGAGTGTTAATTCCTTGATTCTCTCATTTGTCTGGCAACCACTTTCGAATAGTCCACAAATCCTATCTAAAATACCATCTAGATCTTTACGAGTTGGTATATCGTAGAGCATTAGAACAAACTCGTCTCCAGCAAAGCGTGCTATCGAATAATCGTATTCATGACTTACCCTGTCTCTGGTTCGGATGTTGTTGCTTAAACGATTCGCAAAATGCTGTAAGACACGGTCTCCGACGTCATGCCCGTAGCTATCATTAATGCCTTTAAAGTCATCTATGTCCAAAAAAACTAATGCAGTCAGTGAGCGTTCACTATCCACTGTCGCAAGTTTTTCTGTCGCCCAACGTTCAAAGCTCCAACGGTTTGCCAAGCCAGTTAGTTGGTCTCTATAGGCCAGATCTTCAATCCCCTCTTTGTATAGGCGTTGAATATAACTGACGGCTTTTGTGTAGTAATAAGCTGATGTGTGACATACCAAGCTCATTGTAAATAAGCTAAGAATAAACCGATGTGAGCTGCTAAAAGGTAAAGAAAAGCTGCTAGGCATCGCTGTAATCAAGGTGCTGATAAATACACAAAATGAGGTACTGAATATAATACCAATTCTGAAATCGTTTATGAAAATGACGGCAGCCAAAATCGGGTAGAGCCAGAGTGTCCGCTCGGGAATGGCGTGACTGTACAAGAATAGGATGATCCCTTGAATTAGCAGAACACCACTTAGAATCAATTCTGAATACTCAGGGGTAATGACTTTTTTTACGTAAAATGCATTGGAGATAGCGATAAGTGCAAAACACAGTTCGAAAATTGATAGCGTGTAATGCTGACCTTGGAAGTAAGCCCAAGTGTAGAATGTGAATAACGCAGCGGCAGCCAGTGAAAAGGAGTGGACAATTTTTTGCTTGCGAGTGGATCGTATGTCCGCCATTTCTTCTAGGTGTCTGCCGACTAGCCTTTTCATGTGATTTGTGCCAAAGATTTCGATAATTGGTGTTAATAGTAGATTAAATAAAAGTGATAGCAGAGTGTTAGTGGTCTTTTTATTGTGACAACTATCAAGATTTCATATTTAAATAATAAGTGGCTCATAATAAATAGTGACGGGTGTCACTAACGGTGCGGAAATGTCCGAGAGTGAGACAATTAAAGTTCGAGTTGCAAGAATTGATTTGGCTGTTATCTACTTGCTTTCCAATGCGTTACTCAACATAGTTTGTAGATAGCTAATGTTTATAGATACCTAAATTTGATAGAGGCTCATAATGTTAATTACCTTTAGTTGCAAAGCTCATGCTAGCGTCACGATGTTTGGTGAAGTCGGTCTTCAGTTCATTAAGATGCTTGGACATAGTGGCACGATCCCAGGAGCAATTGATGCTTCAGAGGTTTCTCAAGCGTTAAGCAATTTGCGTGCTGCGATCGCCTCTGAACAGAGTAAGCTGGTAGAGCAAGAAAATGCTGATGACGATAATGAAGAGGTTGTTGAAGCGCCTGTTAATATCGGTAGCCGAGCTTTTCCGTTAGTTGAACTATTGAAAGCGGCCATTAAAGACGAATGCGAAGTGATGTGGGAAGACGGCAGCGGTAAGCGATTGTAAGAGTATTCGAGCTCTTCGAATCAGAAAACAAACGTTTTCATAGGTTGACTAATAAATGCAAACTGAAACAATAAGTCGCATTTATAGAAGTGTGTTGATCTAAAGGAAATTTGATGAGCTCTTATTCTCACGTTCGCAGTTACGCCAGTTTATTCAGTGTCTTATCGTTGGCGGTTGCGTCAGCTCCGAGTGCCGCTGATATATCAACAACGCCTGTCATTGGTGGCGTGTTTAGCTCCAGTGAAGTGTTGAAAAATCAGGTGCTTTCAAGCCTAAGTTATTCTGCCAAACTCACTCGTGATGCAGCTCTTTTCACGATTGGTGGCGTTACATTAGATGCGTATATTCTCGCACTTCCTTTAGATGTCAAAACAAAAGCCAGAGTCGTTGCTCAGTTATCCAACCCGACGTACTCAATTCCTTTGGGTTATTTTCTCTATAGCTATTACGATCGCTATTCAGGCTTGGGCAGTGAAGATGTGTTCAAATCTTACTTGTCGACGGTTTATGATAAGCAGGCGCTAAAGGGCTTTGAACATAGCCTCTATCATGTTGGAGATAAGCCAGCCTCAGAGCATCACGAGCCAGATACCTCGACTGAAGCAACGGGACATCATGAAGGTATTCGTATCGATGAACAGTTCATTGCCAACATGGTGGTTATCTACGATGCGTTATTCGAAATTGGTGTTTGGCAGGATATGGATACGCTCCCTGCGAATTACACATACTTAACCAATAGCCCTGAAGATCTAGCGATCATCGCTCAGATTCAACCGATCATCGTTGATTTGATTGGTAAAGCGGCATTGGGAATGGATGACGGCGATATGAAGTCTGCAATGTTGGCGATTGCAGAAGATGGCAAACCAGAAAACGCCGACAAGCCGAACAATAAAGCGCAAGCCCTCACCATTACGCTCATCGATTTTGTGCGCTTAAATTTGCTCAAAGCTTACCGACAATTTGTGTTTAAAGAAGAACGCGCAGCTGCACTCGATGATTGGATGCAGCAAGCGTTCAGTGACCAGCCTGACGCGCTCATTCAATTCTTAGATTCCCAACAACACAAACGTTTTGCGGTCCAGGTGACGGTCGATGGTTTACAGCAAGGATTGCTCGAGGGGTTGGTCGATGAAGATTCACCTTTCATTTCGGTTACTTATCAGAACCATAAAAACCGAACGCAATATAAACCTCAGCTAGAAAAAGTGATTGAACCTGAACACCAACAGCAGGTGAGGTTCATGGAAGTTCTGTCTGAACAAACCTACCGTGACCCACACTATTTACCTTTCTTCAAAAATCTCTATCAAGAGAATCGAAATAATATAAGCCGAGTGGGGATCTCTTCTACTCCAACAATCAGCGTACGTAACCTACCTATCATTAAAACGGGCGCAAAAGTGTCGGGTCAAGGTGGTACGGGTATCCCTAATTTTCATTTTGTCGATCGAGAGATCGACCGAGCTTATTACTTCTTCGGTAATGATGCTCTACAGCTGGACGTGTTGGTGGCAAGCAACAAGGTTCAGACCATGTTTGATCGCCTTGATTACCTAAAAACGCTGAACTGTAACGCTCAATATGATTGGAATGCTCACACTACTTACGATGGGTTAGTGAACCTAGGCTTGGGTGAGTCACTGCGTGATTATGGTGAGAAACGTTGCGTGAAAGAGCTTCAAGAACGTTCAGAAGTCGAAGTGGTTTTGCAAGAAAAGCGTCAAGCCTTGATTGAAGATATTGAAGCGTATCAGTCTATATCTGGCTTTGATTTTTTCACTAAGTTTTCAAAGAGAGCTCAGGTTAAACAGTCGATCACTCAGTTTGCCGAGTTAGATGGAAAAGGGATGCCAGACTACACCTTGGTGTATAACCCATGGCCGGATCACTTCGCGCACTTTACCGGTCCTTTTAGTGACGAAATTCTGATGCCGACTGGAGAGCTCAACCGACTGGACTATTGGATTCGCCAGATTGAAGCGACCTACCGCAGTGCAGGCGTTTACGATAAAACGCTATGGGGCATGGCAGGGGATCATGGTTTAACGCCGGTGTTCTACGCGCTCAATCCCGAAAAGCAGGTATTTGAAGGTTTACAAGCAGAGCTCGAATATCCCATTGTGGTTAAGAAGATATCTTCAGACGAAGGGGAAGGGCCTAAAATCACCAATGCCTTAAGCTACCCAAGCTCGAAGGCATTGGATGTGGTAGTCGCCTCGACTGCTGGTGGTAATTTCATGATGGACTTCTTTAATTCGGCTCACGGGTGGCAGGTTCAGCCTGTTTACCAAGAACTCACGCAGTGGTCTCCGATTGCTGCGACTGCTGGTCAGAACATAGACATCATTAATCAGATAGCGCAGCGCTTGCCTGAAAGTCTTGATTATATGGTCGTAAGAGAAAGCACATGTGATCAACAACGCTGCGCTGTTCGTGTGATTGGCAATCGTGATTTAAAACGGGTCGATGAATTGATCACACGTGAAGGTGACAAGCTTTTCTATGAGTCATTGGAAGACAACCGAGCGCCAATTTTACTCAATACGCAAAGGTTAAATCCATACCTGGCATCACCAAACGAAGCTGATTTTTCACAGTACTCTCAATTAGTAGAAAAGTGTATTAACCGAGCGGTTAAGGCGGATGTGACAACGTGGTGTAGCAGTGCTGAGTGGACTTCATTGACGCAACCAACACCTCGACCAGATTCAGTAAATCAACTGGCTAATATCTACCTTGAAGATAGGGCTGGCACGGTTAACTTGTTCCCTAAAGCGGGAATTGGCTACAACACTAAGGTACCGGGGCGTCATGCTGGTGAGGATTACTTAGAGAAAGATGCCTTCATCGGATTCTGGGGAGCGCCAATTGGCGATAACTCTCAGCAATTGAAAATCGAAGCTAATGGCTCTTTGGCTCCAACGCTGTTTGAGTATTTGACCGGAGAACCTGTTGTCGAAGGCGAGAACGGTTGGGGTTTTCCGTCGTTGCTGAATAAGTTGGATGTGCCTAAGAATAATTAAACTCTATTATCTATCGTTTAGATTACGATACCGTAAAGCGAATCTAATGTGGCTTTTATTAGCCACTTTAGACTTCAATCAACTGCTCAATACAATCGATGTTTAGGTTGCTTGGGGCACCTACTAAATGCCTTAACTAGCGACACCTTTCCAATACCTCTTCACGACATAACACATTTAAATAAAGTGATGCTGTTCACGCTTTCTTGACTCCCAATTCTGAACTAAGAATTTTTCCTAGTTATTCTAAGACCCTCTCTCATGCGGTCGCTTTTTAGACTCCTTATTATTTCATCATCGAATTGCAAAGAGTGCATGGTCAGTAATGTTCCGTGCAGACCTCATCAATAATAAGAGAGTTCACAATGTTAAAGTTCCTAGATCAGGTTAGAAAACCGACGCTGGACCTTCCGGTCGAAACTAGAAGGAAAATGTGGTTTAAACCATTCCTACAATCGTACCTAGTCGTATTCATTGGCTATTTGACCATGTATTTAATCCGTAAGAACTTCAATGTCGCGCAAAACGACATGATTTCTACTTATGGATTATCAATGACCGACCTAGGTCTTATTGGTCTTGGCTTTTCAATTACTTACGGTATTGGTAAAACGGTTGTTTCCTACTACGCGGATGGCAAAAACACCAAGCAGTTCTTGCCATTCATGCTTATCCTATCTGGCCTTGCAATGTTGGGCTTTAGTTTCAGCTTGGGTGGTGGCAGCGCTAGCTTATTCATGATGGTTGCCTTCTACGCATTGAGTGGTTTCTTTCAAAGTACCGGTGGCCCTTCAAGTTATTCGACGATTACTAAATGGACGCCTCGTAATAAGCGTGGATCGTATTTAGGCCTTTGGAACATGTCACACAACGTAGGTGGTGCAGGCGCTGCTGGTGTAGCGCTGTTTGGCGCTAACTACTTTTTTGATGGCAACGTAATTGGTATGTTCGTGTTCCCATCGATCATCGCGATTGTGGTTGGTTTTATTGGGATGCGTTTTGGTAACGACTCTCCAGAAGCATACGGTTTAGGTACAGTTGAAGAGTTGTTTGATGAAGAAATCAGCGAAGAAGATACTATTGCTGAAGAGAATCAAATGACCAAGAAAGAGATCTTTGTTGAATATATCCTTAAAAACAAAGTGATCTGGTTACTCTGCTTCGCGAATATCTTTTTGTACATTGTTCGTATCGGTATCGATCAATGGTCTACCGTTTATGCGTATCAAGAGCTAGGTCTATCAAAAGAAACGGCTATTTCAGGCTTTACTCTGTTTGAAGTTGGTGCTCTGGTCGGTACATTAATGTGGGGTTATTTATCAGACCTTGCTAACGGACGTCGTGCTTTAGTTGCTTGTGTATCGCTTGGACTGATTATTGTATCTCTAGAGTTTTATCAGCATGCAACGAGCGAGTTCATGTACCTAGCATCACTATTCGTACTTGGCTTCCTAGTATTCGGTCCTCAGCTGTTGATTGGTGTTGCTGCGGTAGGTTTTGTTCCTAAGAAAGCAATCAGTGTGGCTGATGGCGTGAAAGGCACATTTGCTTACCTAATTGGTGACAGTTTTGCCAAACTTGGCCTAGGCATGATTGCAGACGGAACGCCTATTTTCGGCTTAACAGGTTGGAAAGGAACATTTGCAGCACTCGATACTTCTGCTGCCATTTGTATTGTTTTACTGTTGTTCGTTGCTATTGCGGAAGAGAAGAAGATTCGTCACGCGAAGAAGATGCACCTAGCGGCTCAAAACGCGTAGCTTGTCTGAATACTTGTTCTCGCGCATTTGTTGTCGCAAAGAGAGTTTCGGGTAGATAGTCTCACGTGATTTATTGGTTTAAAGCTCGTGAGATCATACCAATCGTTAGTTCGATTCAGTATCATCTCTATCAATAAACTTAATTTTAGATAGCTCCTGTTGGGGCTATTTTTCTTTTTTACTCTTAATTTTGGTTAATATCATGATTAATGTTGCGCTTGTTGATGACCATGTCATTGTTCGCTCTGGCTTTGCTCAATTACTCAGTCTTGAAGCTGATATCACGGTCGTGGGGGAGTTTAACTCTGCGGCAGAAGCGCGCCTCGGACTGCCAAGTTGTCACCCTGATGTCGTTATCTTGGATATTTCAATGCAAGACGAAAGTGGCCTGAGCTTATTGGAAGAGATTCCATCTGGCATTGCTAGCATTATGTTGAGCGTACATGACTCTCCGGCGATGGTTGAAAAGTCATTAGAGTTAGGAGCTAAAGGTTATCTCAGTAAACGCTGTAGCCCTGATGAGTTAATTCAGGCCGTACACACGAGCGCAAATGGCGGCTGCTACCTTACGCCAGATATCGCCATAAAACTTGCGACACCAATGAAGAATAAAGCCTCGTTAAATCAGCTCACCCGCAGGGAAAGCGAAGTGTGCCAGTTATTGGCGACAGGGCTCGACGTGAAATCTATTGCCGTCGAGTTGAAGGTTAGCCATAAAACAGTACATGTGCACCGTGCCAATGCCATGGACAAACTCAATGTTAAGAACAACGTTGAGTTAGCTAAATTGTTCACTCAAGACCAGTACTAGTGCGTTCTTATCTAGCCACCTCCTTATGCGGGGTTTTTATGGCTGGCTGTGCATGGTTCTGTTTATGGGTTATTGCCTTCTATTTCATTAATGACCCTGAGTTAGCCATTCTGCTTTTCCCATTCTCACTCCGGTTAGGAATGACGCTGCACACTCGCACTCACTATTGGCCTGCTATCTATATTGCAGAGTGGGGGCTCGCGATTGCCCTAGCTCTACTACTTGATGAACCTCAATGGCTGACGATACTAATCGCCAGTGGACTAAGTATTCCAGCCACTCTAATTGCCAAACGTTATTATTCTGGTGACCTGAATCGTCACTTGTTAGTGATGGTGAGCTTAATCATGGTCACAGCACTCATCAATGTTGCCGTGGTGAGTTCTCATGTTCCGGCTGTTTACATGGTGTGGTTGGTGAGCATCACGGGTGGTTTGATGTTAGTGCCGATGTGTTATCTGGTATGGAATTACCTATTCCAAAATAAGTGGGCGCCACTGAGCTCTTACCTAATCCATAATGTTGTAGAGTTCAAAATCCGGCACATCGCTTTATACAGTGTGTTGCTGGTGGCCAGTATTTTGATACAAACCAGTTTGCCTGATGAGTTAAGACGCTTCGCCCCATTCTGTATGGCTATCCCCATTATCCTGCTCGCCGTTCGTTACGGATGGCAGGGCGCATTACTGGCGACTCTATTAAACAGCGTCGCGCTGATCGCAGCTCACAGCGGAACATCCAAACTCGAGATTACCGATTTACTCTTGTCTCTTTCTGCTCAAACCATCACTGGCATATTGCTGGGTCTTGCGGTTCAAAAGCAAAAAGATCTCAATTCGAAATTGCGCAGTGAGCTCTCCAGAAATCAAAATCTTTCACGTCAGTTAATCACGGCTGAAGAATCGGTTCGTCGTGACATTGCTCGTGAGCTACACGATGAAATCGGTCAGAACATCACGGCGATTCGAACTCAAGCAAACATTATTAAGCGTGTTGATGCCGCTGAAATGAGTGTTCGTTGTGCGGGCACGATTGAGTCGTTGTCTTTGAATGTTTATGACACCACCAAACGCCTACTCACAAAACTAAGACCTAAAATGTTGGATGACCTTGACCTAAAGGACTCCGTTGAACAGCTCATTCGGGAAATGGAGTTTTCAGATCACGGCGTTGATATCTGGCTAAATTGGCAAGGTGATTATTCATGTTTGAGTGACACGCTTAAGGTCACTCTCTTCAGACTTTGCCAAGAGTCCCTAAATAACGCCCATAAATACGCCAGTGCGAGCGAGATTAAAATTGAACTGATTTTGGATGATCAGGCTTATCTTCAGATATCAGATAATGGCGTTGGTTTTACAGCGCAAGATCTTCTCAAGGGAATGGGGGTTCGTGGTATGCAAGAGCGTGTTCAGGCGCTCGGTGGCAAGATGACAATCAACGCTAATAGCTCATCTTCGGGTACCAATATCAGCGTTACATTACCTAAAGTGTGAGAACGAATATGTTTGGATTTCTGCGCTCAAAAACTTCAAAGAGTGATGCCCTAACTGATGATGAGATCAATCAGAGTTATCGTTACTGGCGCCTCCACATCATGATAGGAATGTATGTCGGCTATGCCGGTTTTTACTTCACTCGTAAAACCTTTAATTATGCCGCGCCAGCCATGATCACCGACCTTGGTTTAGACAAAGGTGATATCGGCTTAATTGGTACGCTCTTTTACCTTTCTTACGGCTTATCGAAATTTATCTCAGGAACAATATCGGACCGTTCAAACCCCCGCTATTTCATGGGACTTGGCCTGATCGCGACAGGCTTGATCAATATCGCGTTTGGCTTTTCTAGTTCGTTGGTGGCTTTTATATCGCTTTGGGTGCTTAATGCATGGTTCCAAGGTTGGGGCTGGCCATCGTGTTCCAAGTTATTGACGACCTGGTATTCTCGCTCCGAAAGAGGCTTTCGCTGGGCTATATGGAATACAGCACACAACGTTGGTGGAGCGCTAATTCCTATTCTCGTGGGTTATCTAACGCTGCAATTCAGTTGGCGAGCAGGGTTTATCTGGCCGGGTGTGATTGGTGTACTTATTGGTTTTATCGTTTGCTGGCGCTTACGTGATAAGCCCACTACCATGGGACTTCCGACGGTAGGGAAGTGGCGCAGTGACCATCTAGAGTTGGCGCAAGAGAGCCATGGACAAGGGTTAAGCTATCGAGAGATCCTGAAAACCTATGTGTTCAACAATAAGTACATTTGGCTGCTCGCCTTTAGCTATGTGTTGGTTTACATCGTAAGAACGGCAGTTAACGACTGGGGCAATTTATATCTCACCGAAGAGCACGATTATAGTTTGATAAACGCCAACGCTGCGTTGTCTCTGTTTGAGATTGGCGGTTTCGTTGGTTCACTTGTTGCTGGATGGGGATCGGATAGGCTGTTTGGTGGTAACCGTGGTCCCATGAATATCCTGTTCGCGATTGGTATCTTCCTCTCGGTATCCGCTTTATGGCTTATGCCTTTAACCAACTTTGTGTTTCAGGCGGCTGGGCTGTTTTGTGTAGGATTTTTTGTTTTTGGCCCTCAAATGCTAATAGGTATGGCTGCCGCGGAATGCTCACATAAAGACTCTGCCGGGGCGGCGACAGGCTTTGTTGGCTTGTTTGCTTACATGGGTGCAGCTCTTTCTGGTTACCCATTAGCGCTCGTTCTAGAAATTTACGGCTGGAGTGGGTTCTTCATTACCATCTCTACTTGTGCGGCCGTTATTGGCTTGTTGCTACTGCCTTTCCTGCAAGCTCAATCACCTCAGAAAAATGCAGAGGTTCGCTCTGGCTTTTAAGGGATTTCTTCGTAAATAAGATAGCTGCTAATGGTCCTCTGGTTATTGTGCAGCTATTCTATCTTCAGCGTTTTTTATACTTAGCATTCAAATGTGACTCTTTTTACGTTTTTCACCGCTCTCACCCGTTTCTAAGAGTTTTTCCTATTGTGTCTAAGACCTCATCTCATGTGGGTTCTAGCTGCTCTCTGTAGTCTTTCTAATTATTTACGTTATTAGAAATAAGCTCTCTGAATTGTGTTCAAAGGGCTCACTACGGAAAACGCCATCCAAAATTATGCATGAGGGAGTATTTCTTCGATACGTGAACTGTTTGGCTTTAAGAATGAGTCACAAGAGCCGCAAGCGGAAGTTTGGATGGGAGCGCATCCAAAAGGTTGCTCAATGGTTAAGCTTGACCAACATTTGGTGCCTCTCTCTGAGCTGATTAACAAGAATAAACCGGCCTATCTATCAAGCGATATTGCTCAGGATTTTGGTGAGCTACCGTTCTTGTTTAAAATCTTGGCGGCAGAAAAAGCGCTGTCTGTTCAGGTGCATCCAAACAAGCGACAAGCTGAATTAGGCTTTGCGAAAGAGGAGCAAGCAAAGATCCCGCTGACCGCAGGTCATCGTAATTACAAAGACTCGAATCACAAGCCTGAATTGGTTTACGCGTCACTGAGTACCAAGCGATGAATGGCTTTCGAGAGTTAAACCAAGTATTAGGTTTGTTCAGAAGGTTGGACTCTAGCGTGCTCGCTGGCTTGGTTGAAGAGTTTGGAACCCACCTTGACTCTCTAGGTTTAGAAGCGTTTTTCCGTGATCTATTAACGCTTAATGACCAACGTAAACATCAAGCACTAGAGCAACTTCTGACTTACGCAGAGGCTCACCAAGATCAAACAGAATTTGCATTGCTCATTGAACTCAGCCATCAGTACCCGAACGATATCGGTCTGTTTTGTGTTCTGTTGCTTAACTTGATCACACTAAAGCCAGGTGAAGCGATGTATTTGAATGCGAACACTCCGCACGCTTACATTAAAGGTACCGGGCTTGAGGTTATGGCAAATTCAGACAACGTGCTACGAGCAGGTTTAACGCCAAAACACATTGATGTCGCTGAGTTAGTCGTCTGCACAAAATTCACACCAATTCCGTTCGAAGGCTTGTTGTTAGAGCCATCAAAACTGGGTAAATGTGATTGTTGTGATATCCCGGTCAGTGACTTCAATTTCAATATCTTTCATCGTCCTCATCAAGAAGAAGTTATCACAAGTGGCGCTGAAATTTTAATGGCAATAGATGATGATCTAGTGCTAATGAGTCAGAAAGGCGAGCACTTAACCCTCACCAAAGGGCAATCGGTATTTATCCCAGCCTATATTGGCCATTACGAATTGAGCAGCAAAGGGCGAGTGGCGAGAGCGTTTAATTAGCGAAGTCGCTTCTAGTTTAAATAGAGAGCCATCCCCACAAAATCATCATCTCCTTCATCAACAACTCGGTAGCCAAGTGACTGATAAAAGCTAATGGCGCGAGTGTTATTTCTAAAGCTCGACAGAGTGACATGCTCTCGTCGCTCTTCCATGGCTCTCTTATGTATGAGAGTCATGACTTCCTTACCAAGCGTACGGCCTTGATATTGAGGGGAAATGATCAGCAAATGAACATGGTATGCGTTGTCATAAGGCTTAAAACACACAAGTCCAACCCTTTGTTTTCCTAGGTATACCCAATGAAACCAAGAGGGATGGTAATCGTTTAAAAGTCGCTTACGTTGGAAGTCGTCGTCCCACCCGAAAACGCTATCTATGTGTATGAAAATACCTTGTTTAACACACGCAAACAGTTCTTCGAATTCAGAATTTGAAACGAGTTGGAATTGTATATTCTCTTCTTTCATTGTCACTCAGCTTCCTTATCAAACATTTTTGAATAAGCAAGCAGTAACATAATTGAAGAAGCCGAATTAGCTTAGATTTGTGATGTTATGAAACCCAAAAGCCATGCGTGGTGCATGGCTTAGAATAAAGTCTTGGATTGATTTTTCTATACGATCTTAAGCGCGTGGTGGCGCGTGAGCTGTTTGTGTAGCGAGTCTTTTAGCTCCATGCGTTCTACTTTGAGGTTGTGCATGCTGTCGTCATCGATAGGGCTGCCAGAGATTTCTAGCTGACGGATGTCGTAGTCGAGTTGGTGGTATTTCTGCATGTCTGCTTTGAATTTTTCGTCGTCGTGGTTGAGCTGAACAATGTCTAATTTAAGATCTGGGAAATCTAAGATAAAGGCATGGTTTTCATTGAGCATTGGCACTTCCTCACTTGTCTAATTAACTTCAGTATAGAGCCTATTTTTGAAGATAAATGTGTTCCTAAACACAAAGCGAGAGCAGGATCAAAAAAGGGCATTAACGTTCCATTGTGGATTCGTTGATGCCCTTTATTATTTTAGTAATATTAAAAACTACTTCGCTTTCTTACCAGAGCGTTGCTGCTCTTTGTGTGCTAGCTTTTCTTTCTTACGTTGCTCGATAAGGTGAGCAGCTTCGCCACCTACGTGAGTTTCGCCACGCGCATTCGACAGTTGAACTTGCTTTTCTCGTTCACGAAAACGCGCTTTTTGCTCGTCGTTGTGCTTATCAACACACTTAGGGCAGCTTACGCCTTTCTCGAAGTGCTCAGAGGCTTTGTCTTCGTCTGTGATTGGCAAGCGACAAGCGTTACACACATCGTAGCCGCTTTTTTCTAGCTGGTGGTTAACCGCAACACGACCGTCAAATACGTAGCAGTCGCCTTCCCACATGCTCTCTTCTTCTGGCACTTCTTCTAGGTACTTAAGAATGCCGCCTTCAAGGTGGTAAACCTCATCAAAGCCTTGCTCTTTCATGTAGGCTGTTGATTTTTCACAACGAATACCGCCAGTGCAGAACATCGCGACTTTCTTGTGCTTCTTAGGATCAAGATTTTCTTCAACGTACTGAGGGAATTCACGGAAGGTTTCTGTGTTTGGGTTTACCGCATTTTTGAATGTGCCGATGTCCACTTCGTAGTCGTTACGAGTATCAACCAGAATCACATCTGGATCAGAAATCAGAGCGTTCCACTCGTTTGGTTTCACGTAAGTACCCACAACGTGGCGTGGGTCGATACCCTCAACGCCCATAGTTACGATCTCTTTCTTAAGCTTAACCTTGGTGCGGTTGAATGGTTGTTCTGGGTTGAACGACTCTTTGTAAACCACATCAGCTAAGCGAGGGTCTTGTTTGAACCATTTAAGAAGGGCGTCGATAGATTCACGCTTACCCGCAACGGTGCCGTTGATGCCTTCACTCGCAAGTAACAAAGTACCGCGGATTTGGTTGGCTTCTAACACGTCAGTTAGTGGTTGGCGAATTTCTTGGTAATCATCAAGTGCTACGAATTTATACAGAGCACATACAACATATTGAGACATGGTTTTTCCTTTCTGCGAGCTGGAACGTAAATCCAGAGCGGTTGCCTGTTTTGATCAAAACTTAGTATTTCGACTCAGTTCTGTCTTGTTGGCTTATTAAAATCAGGTGCAGTATAACCAAGGTGATGTAGGACAAAAACCAACCAAGTGCAGGGTTATTTATCACCTTATTTGTTGTGGATTTACGGTTAAGAAACGGATTTTTTTCCGTAACCATTTTTTGATGGTAACAACATGCTTCTTCAACAAAAAAGGCCCTGCTGTAACAATACAGCAGGGCCTTGATATCTAGTTCGTTTTACTTAAGCCGCGATTACGCTTGGTTAAGTCCTTCTGCTAAGCGTTTCACCGCTTCAGTCAATTCTTCTGGGTTAGCGTTTGTGAAGTTTAGGCGCAGTGCGGCTTTTGCTTCACCGGCCTTTGGATAGAATACAGGGCTTGGTACTACCGCCACGCCATTCGATAGTAGAGTTTTAGCCAGTTCGAAGGTATCGCACTCTGGGATCTCAACCCAAACGAACATCCCGCCATCTACGGCTTTTAACACGCAATCTGCAGGCAGTTGTTTTTCTAGCTCTGAGAACAGAACCTCATAACGAGACTTGTACAGTGTGCGAATGTTTTCCATGTGTACGTTGAAGTCTTCATGTTTTAGAAGACCAACAAGCAGTGCTTGCATTGGTACACTTGAGTGTAAGTCCGCGCCTTGTTTCACTTTGATCAGTGGCTCAAGGTAGCTGCGTTTGCCTGTTACCGCGCCAATACGTAGACCTGGTGATGCAATCTTAGAGAATGAACGAAGAACGATAGAGTTATCAGGGCAGAACGAAGAAACCAACGGCAGTTCAGTACCAGTGAAACGTAGCTCACGGTAAGGCGCATCTTCAATGAAGGCCACGTTGTATTTGATACACAGCTCAGCCACTTTTTGACGAGTTTGTGTTGCCCAGCATACACCTGTTGGGTTGTGGAAATCTGGCACGGCATAGAACATTTTTGGCGCTTGTTCTGCAAAGCACGTTTCCAGTTCATCTAGGTTCGGGCCAAATTCAGTTTGAGACACGGTTGCAATGTTTGCTTGAACTAGGCCAAACACTTGCATCGCACCTAAGTAGCTTGGCGCTTCCATTACAACCACATCACCCGGGTCAACATACGCGCGCGCAATCAAATCTAGACCTTGCTGAGAACCGGTACAAATCATTGCCGTGTGTGACTCTGGCAATTGGTAGCTTTGTGTTAGGTGGTCAAGCAACGGGCCGTAACCCGCAGTCGAACCATATTGGAAAACTTCAGGCATGTTCGCTAGGTTTTCTAGCGTTGGCTTCATTAAATCGATAGGGAATGTCTTCTCGTCTGGTAAACCACCGGCCAATGAGATGACATTTGGATCGCTTGCGGCTGCGAGGATCTCTCGAATGTATGAAGATTGAATCTGTTGTAATGACTGTGCGATTTCCATGTGTTGTGTCTCGTCGTTTATCGTTTTTATTCTATCGCTTGATATTACACGGCAATTGTAAAAACTGGCGTGTCCGTTTATGCTCTTAAACATGTCCATTTATGCTATTTGAACGATGTCACGACAACACATATCCCGAATCAATGATGTTTTGTTCCATATTCACCAAGACATCAGTCAGCCTTTGTCGGCAAAAGCGCTCTCTGAGATTGCTGCGTATTCAGAGCAACACTTTCATCGCACGTTCAAAAGTGTGGTTGGGGAGTCATTGCATCAGTACATTCGACGCACTCGAATGGAGTATGCAGCTAATCAATTGATGTTCGATACCAGCTCGTCGGTGGTAGAGATTGCCAGTAAGTGTGGTTTTAGTTCTGTGTCTTCGTTTAGCCGAGCGTTCAAGGCAACCTTTAACATGTCACCCGGAGAGTGGCGCAAGCATGATTTACAGGTTGCAGAAAAACCTTACCTGAAAGATCCCGAAGTGGCGGCGGGCTATCAAAACGTCGCGCAGCGGGAATTGCCGGAACCTAAAATTGTTGAAGTGTCAGACCGAATGGCAGCCTATGTTCGACATACTGGCTATAACCGATCTATTCGTAATGCGTGGTTGATATTGAAAGCGTGGGCGAACTCTGAACAGCGTGATTTTTCGAGTCAGTTTGGCTTGCACCACTCCAATCCCGCTTGGGTCGAAATGGATCAGTGTCGCTATGTAGCGTGCATCGCGATTGATGAACCGATTAAGTATCGCAGTGTCGTCAATCAGATGGTGATTCCCGGCGGTTTGCATGCTGTGTTTCGACTTAATGGCCGCTACGGTGAGTTGCTACCACAGATCAGTATGGTATTAGAAAAATGGTTACCTGCCTCTGGTTTCAAACAGCGCTCGACTCCCGCGTATGTGCATTATCATCGGAACCATTTTCTCAATAGTGATGAAGTGTTTGAGCTTGATTTCTATCTGCCAGTGAGTTTTTATTAGTAACCCCATTTTTGAGGAAAAATTATGTATCTCGTTTTGTATTGTCACAATATTGGTATGACTGACTTTTCTTTCTTTGAAACGGAAGATTTTGACAAAGAAGAGGGCTATATCGTGCGAGGCAAATGGCCGAATGAGAAAGCGTTCCGTGATTACTTAACCAAAGAGTTTGGTGACATGAGCGAATTCAAAGTGATCGACTTGATCGACAAAGGCGCTGATGCAGAACACTGCTCACCAGAAGAGTTGATGCGCTTAGCTGTCTAGCCGTTAGATCTGTAACCACTAGCTTTGTAATATCTAGTTTAATAACGGTTAGCCCATCAGCATCCAGTTAAGTAGCATATTTCGAACAAACGAATAAAGAAATGGCAGCCTGATTGGGCTGCCATTTTTCGTTTTAGGCTTAAGCTATTTGCTCGACCCTTTAAGTAGTGAAATTGGGGCTATTGCGCTACTTCGTCCACCAAGTATAAGATTGACTGATACGGAATGCCACTGTGGTGCGATAAACCGATCTCACAGGTTCGGCTGTTGCTGAACCCACGAGTGCAGTTGCTTGGTACTTGTTCTTTGAGTGGGTGTACCGCCGCTTCATTCAGCTCTGGAGTGGTAAAACCTTTATCACCCGCCCAACCACAGCATTGAATATGCTCTGGAACGATGACCTCTTCGGTACAGGCTTTAGCAAGGCTCAACATCGCGCCTTCCAAACCCATTCGACGAGAGCTACACGTCACATGCAGCATCACGGTTTCTTGCAGCGGCTCAAGTGTCAGGTGCTCAAGCAGGTATTGATTCACAAACCCTGTCGGCTCTAATACCTCTAACGGTTTGGTAAATTGTTCAATGCTGCGCTTGGCGCACGGGCTGGTGTCCATCAGTACCGGGTATTCACCCTGACGACTGGCTTGCCATAAGACTTCTTCGAGTTGCTGTGCTTTCGATTGAGCTAAGTCGGTCATTCCTTTGCTGTCGTAAGGCATGCCACAACATTGGTCATCTAGCTTCTTCGGAAGAATAACCTCGAATCCAGCTTTGTTGAGCAGAGACATGGTCACTTCGGTCAGTGGGCGTTGATCTCCGGCATCGCTTTGTTGCCCCATGGTTCGGCTAGCACACGAAGGTAGGTAAACCACCTTTTTATGATTGCTTGAGTTTTCTGCCGTCATTGGTGAAGAGGTCAGTGTATGACTGTTGGACTGTGGCATTTCTGGCATCCAAACGGGTGTCGCGCCTTTAGTCACTGAGCGTAAGCCATTGGTTAGCTTGCCGACTGTGTTTGCGCCTAATACTTTGCTCGCCACTTGGTTGGTTTTGAGGCCAGCCTTGGTGAGTTTTGTGGTGGTCGAGAAATGATCCGCTGTCCACTTGGCGATTGGCGTAAATTTCTCGTACTTGGCAATACGAAGCTTCTTAATCAAATCACCGGTGTTGATGCCAACGGGGCAACGCTCGGCACATAGGCCGGTTGCGGCGCAGGTATCGATGCCTTGATATTCGAAGGTTTTCTCTAGTTCACAGGCTTCGATCTCTTCGCCCGCAGCGCGGCGGCGTTGCAGTTCTCGGTACAGAACAATGCGTTGGCGTGGTGATAGAGTCAGCGTACGAGACGGACAAACAGGCTCACAAAATCCACACTCAATACAGCGGTCGACAAGGTCATCGGCAGCAGGCATTGGTTTCAAATTCGTGATGTGTGAATTTGGATTGTCGTTAATAATAACGCCGGGATTGAGCAGCTTTTCAGGGTCGAACAGTGCTTTGATCTGTTGCATCAAGGCGTAGCCGTCTTTGCCCCATTCTAATTCCACATAAGGCGCCATGTTACGGCCAGTGCCATGTTCTGCTTTCAAAGAGCCTTGGTACTTCACCGCGACGAGTTCGGCAACATCGTCCATGAAACCGCCGTAACGGTCGATCTCTTCTTGGCTATCGAAGCCTTGGGTAAACACAAAATGCAGGTTGCCTTCAAGGGCGTGGCCGAAAATGATCGCTTCACTGTAGTCGTATTTATCGAACAGCTCTTGCAGTTCTCGAATACCATTAGCAAGGTTTTCGACAGGAAAGGCAACGTCTTCAATAATAACGGTCGTACCGACTTCACGCACTGCGCCAACTGCAGGGAACATGCCTTTTCGGATGCCCCACAGGGTAGCAACTGTCTTCGGTTCGGAAGTGAAAGGCACCGATTCAACAATCGTGTAATCAGCCAAGGCATCCAAAATTGATTTACATTGTAAAACTAAGTCCTGCTGGGAGCTGGCGTGTGATTCCACCAAAATAGCCGCGGCTTCTAAATCCAAGCTAGGCATAAATTCAGGCATGCCCGGTTTATCAGCAACTGAACGAAGTGCTCTGCCATCCATCAATTCAACCGCAGCAACCGGCGTTTTTGATAGTGTGGTAACGGCTTTACTTGCTTGCTCTATGTCGGCAAACACCAACAGCGCTGAAGCTTTATTCGGGTGTTCGATAACGGTGTTGTAGGTAATCTCAGCAATGAAACCTAGCGTGCCTTCTGAGCCAATCATCAGGTGTTTGATGATTTCGATTGGGTCGTGATAATCGACCAATGCGTTGAGCGCATAGCCGGTGGTGTTTTTTAGGCGGTACTTGTGGCGTATTCTGTCTGCGAGTTCTTGGTTTGAAGCTGTCTGTTGATGTAATTCGACAATGCCTTCAAACAGTTCTTTGTGTGATTGCTTGAAAGCTTCAACACTTGCGTTGTCAGCCGTATCAAGTAGGGAACCATCGCTCAATACGATTTTCATGCTCTCGACGGTGCGATACGAGTTTTGCGCAGTACCGCAACACATGCCACTGGCGTTATTGGCTGCGATACCACCGATTTTACAGGTATTGATAGAGGCTGGGTCTGGGCCGATTTTACGTTGGAAAGGGGCTAGGTATTTGTTGGCATCGGCACCAATTACACCCGGTTGAAGGATGATCTGATTACCGTTGTCTACGATCTCGTGGCCACGCCAGTCATCGGTCAGTGTGATGAGTACCGAGTCTGAAACGGCTTGCCCGGAAAGGCTGGTACCTGCGGCGCGAAAGGTAAAATGAATGCCGAGTTCGCGACAGCTTTGAATGGTGAATATCACTTCGTCTAAGTTCTTGAGCCTTAGAACCATTTTCGGCACCAAGCGATAAAAACTCGCATCGGTGCCGTAAGCTAAGCGCTTTGCCTCTTGAGTGACAATGCGTTCTGTTTCTATTTTTTGAGCCAGTATCGATTCAAGCTGCTGATAAGCTTGTGCGTCTACTACTCGCTCATGGGATGTGGTTGTCTCCATTTTTGCTTCCTTGTGCTTCTTATTTGGCACTGATTAGGGCGTGTTGACCTTTCGTGGCTAAATTTTGTTCGAATGGGGACGCCTAGTCAAAAGCGTTTTAATCGCGGCGAGGGGGAAGTAGCCTAGCACTCTAAGCAAATCCCCCTCAACAAAGAGTAAAACGCTTTTAGCCGAACCCTTCGGGCAGCGTTTGCTGGCCATTTCTACTACGTTATCGGCTTCTCATGTAGGCTAGCTACACATCGACGCCTCTGCCTTGTATAAATACCCAGCAACTCGCTGCAAAAATCAGCTCGAAAGATCAACACGCCCTAGTTTTTTATATTATTTTCCAGTGCTTAAACGGTGTCACAACGGCTGTGGAATTGCTGTGACACCGATTGAACTTCAGTCTAAGTAGACCAAAGCATTAGTCTGAATCTATAGCTAAAACGGTGAGGCTTAATCTAGCCCCACCAAAGATTCACGAGTTAAGTCTTTGATTGTCTTAGCGCCAGTGAGCGTCATGGCAACGCGCATCTCTTTGTCGTAAAGATCAAGTAGGTTTTCAACGCCTGCTTGCCCTTGTGCTGCTAACGCGTAGACGAATGAGCGACCAAGCAAAGTACAGTCCGCACCCATCGCCATCATACGAACCACATCTAAACCAGTGCGGATACCAGAGTCGACCAGAATCTTGGTGTCGCCTTTAACTGCGTCAGCGATCGCAGGCAATGCTTTGGCACTTGATAAAACACCATCAAGCTGACGACCACCGTGATTTGAAACTACGATACCGTCTGCGCCAAATCTCACGGCATCTTTCGCATCTTCTTCGTCGAGAATGCCTTTGATGACCATTGGGCCATCCCAGAAATCACGGATCCACTCTAGGTCTTTCCATGAAATCGACGGGTCGAAATTGTCTCCCAACCAACCGATGTAGTCTTCCAGTTTGGTTGGAGAACCTCGGTAAGTAGAGATGTTGCCAAGGTCGTGCGGTTTACCAAGTAGGCCAACATCAACTGCCCAACTAGGATGACGCATAGATTGGAATACACGACGCATTGCTGCATTTGGACCACTCATTCCGGAATGCATATCACGGTAACGAGCTCCGGGTACGGGCATATCAACGGTGAAGACCAGTGTTGTCACACCTGCGGCTTTTGCTCGCTCAAGCACGTTCTTCATGAAGCCGCGATCTTTTAACACGTAAAGTTGGAACCACATTGGGCGTTCAATCTTAGGTGCGACTTCTTCAATCGGGCATACCGATACAGTCGACATCGTAAAAGGAATGCCTTTGTTGTCCGCTGCTTTTGCGGCTTGTACTTCACCACGTCGTGCGTACATGCCCGTTAAACCAACCGGAGCCAATGCAATCGGCATCGCCAGCTTTTCACCGAACAACTCGGTTTCTAAATTTAGGTCCGACATGTCATTGAGGACACGCTGCTTGAGCGCGATCTCTGCTAGATCGGCGGTGTTGCGGCGTAGGGTATGTTCTCCGTAAGAACCACCATCAATGTAGTGGAAAAGAAACGGTGGCAATTTCGATTTTGCTGCCGCGCGGTAATCAGTCGATGCGGATATGATCATAATTTCAGTCCTAAATTCTTGGGATGTTGCTCTTCTATGAGAGCTTGGCTTGGGCTGCTTTAATTCTTGAAAAGTAAGTGTTTGTTCTTTCTTAAACGGTAAAGCTATTAATCAGCGAAGTAATTAACCAGTTAGGTTATTAATCGGTGGAGCAACTAATCTATGAAACAAATAAACAGTGAAGTAACTAAACGGTGAACAGAGAAGCAATAAAATGGCGTTAATACCCGAGGGTGTTGATGTGTTTTAGTATCCATTCCGAAACTCATCAACGGTCTTATTAGACGGTGTTGCAGTCGGGGAATTGGGTATTAACGCCAAGTGCTTTTGTAACGACTTATGGATTTACATCAGTGCGTCTGTCATTTTGAAGCCGTAGATAACCACTAGGCCGATGATTCCGGTCATTACCAAGTAGTAGAACGTTGGGATAATCGTTTTACGTAAGGTTGCACCTTCGCGTCCTAGTAAGCCTACGGTTGCTGATGCGGCGACCACGTTGTGAATCGCAATCATGTTACCTGCAGCTGCGCCAACCGCTTGTAGAGCAACAACTACCGCACTAGAGATAGTCAGAGTTTGTGCAACTTCGAATTGGAACTGGCTGAACATCATGTTTGATACTGTGTTCGAACCTGCAATGAAGGCACCTAATGCACCAACCGTTGCGCTCAACGCTGGGAATGCGCTGCCCACTAGGTCAGCTGCAAAGTTTGCAGTCGTTACTGGCATACTTGCTAAATCAGCGGCGTTCACACCAGAGTTAATGAAGATACGTACCATCGGGATGGTGAACACCAACACAAAGCCAGCACCAATCAGTGTCTTACTCGATTCACCAAAAGCTTTAGCCAGTGGAGCAGCGCTGCGAGATTGCATTAGAACCGCAACTAGCGCGACGAAGACCAAGATGCCGCCAGGTAGATACAAAGGTTGAATCGCAGTGCTTACGCCTGTTTCACCAAGGATGTTGCTGAACGATAAGCTAACGCTCTTAAGCAGGCCTTTGAACTCAGGGCTCACACGGCTCGCAACCAGAGTCACAGCTAGCAGCACATAAGGTGCCCATGCCATCGCCATGCTCATCTTTTTGTGGCTTTGCTTACCGTTTGAATTGTTGTCATCAAGGTCGATTTTCAAAGAACCTAGCCATTCTGCAGGCCACTTGTCTTCAGATTCAAAGTCCCATTTTGATTTTGGAACTAGGAAGCCACGTTTCGCTGCTGTTACGACAACTGCAAGGCCAACTAAACCACCGATCAGTGATGGAAACTCAGGGCCTAGGAATACACCGGTTAGTGCGTAAGGGATGGTGAAAGCTGCACCTGCGAATAGAGCGAAAGGTAGGATATCTAAACCTTCAGTCCAGCTTTTATTCTTACCAAAGAAACGAGTCAACATCATTGCCATCAGAACCGGCATCATCACACCGACACTGGCATGAATTAGCGCAACGCTAGAAGTAATTTGTTGTAGGTAAGCGTCCCAAGTTGAACCGTGTGCGACAAGGCTTTCACCGATCTTGTGTGTGTCCAAACCTTTGTTGACGCCAACGATAATTGGTGTGCCAACTGCGCCGAATGATACCGGCGTTGATTGAATCATCATGCCCATTAACACAGCGGCCATAGCAGGGAAGCCGATTGCAACAAGTAAAGGAGCGGCGATTGCAGCGGGTGTGCCGAAGCCAGATGCGCCCTCAATGAATGAACCAAAACACCAAGCGATGATGATCGCTTGCACACGACGGTCTGCTGATATATCAGTGAATCCGTTGCGGATGGTGGTGATAGCTCCGGTGTGTTTCAAAGTGTTTAATAAGAAGATGGCGCCAAACACAATCCAGAGAACTGACACGGTAATGCCGAAGCCTTGGAATACTGAAGCCAGCACGCGAGTGCTAGACATATCCCATGCGAATAGGGCGATAGCAACGGTTAACGCAAATGCCACGGGCATCGCTTTTTTTGCAGGCCAGTTAAGGCCAACCAGCAGAATTGCTGCAACAACTATTGGCGAAAAGGCCAATAAAGCTAGTAGAGTTTCACTCATGGGTACTTCCTCGTACTTGTTTTCAAACGTTCATGTTTGAAGTGAATAACACGTCATTAGTTTTGTAGGTGTAGTCTGAATCTCATGGATTCAATTGTTGTAATTAGAGTCGCTTTATTTGTAACCGATGTGATTGCAAAAGCTGTTTTTGTAATTGTTTTGTTAATTTGGCGTGAATTTACCCCTTTATTTTTTATTGATATAGGGAAATAATGAAAATAATTAATTCCAAAATTGGCATAATCAAATGCGAGCAGACGATTTGATCCTGTTTTCACAGGTAGTAGAACTGGGCAGTTTTAGTAAGGTGGCAGAGCAAAATAATCTTACAAATTCGGTAGTTAGCAAGAGGATTGCGCGTTTGGAAGAAGAGATTGGCGTGCAGCTATTATATCGAACCACGCGTAAATTGACGCTGACTGAGGCGGGCAAGGCAATGTTACACGGGGCCAAAAATGTGAAGCAGGCGGCTCAAGAGGCTATGGATGCAGTTTCAGGCTTTGGTGAAAATGTCAGTGGTCATATCAAAATGTCAGTGCCTACTATCTCCGGAGATTTGATACTCGCAGACGCTGTTGCCGAGTTTTGTAATATGCACCCAGGTTTAACCGTCGATATGTCTCTTGATAACCGATTTGTTGACTTGGTAGAAGATGGCTTGGACTTGGTGATTCGTACGGGCTATCTGGAAGATTCCAGCTTGATCGCTCGTCATATATTGGATTCACAATGGGTGGTGTGCGCTTCGCCATCTTATATTGCTAAAAACGGCAAGCCGATGCAGCCCAAGGATTTGGTTGAGCACAATTGCTTGCAATACGCCTATCAAACAACAGGTGCCAGCGAGTGGCAATTTTTGCATAGTAAAGATGGCTTTACCGATAACGACAAATACATCGTGCGCGTTTCTGGCTCTTTCTCTACCGATAACGCGACGGCATTAAGAAAAGCGGCGTTGGGCGGTCATGGGGTCGCGTACGTGCCACGTTGTCTGGTTTATCACGACATTCGTAACGGCCAGCTTGTGGACATCTTCCCTGACTTAGTAGGCAAAAAACTGGGCATCTATGCAGTGTACCCGTTCACTCGTCAGCCACCGAACAAGATTAAGTTATTGATTGAACATATCAGAACGCGTTACCTGACGATTTCACATTATTTTTAATAAGGATCACGATGAGCTATTTAAAAGAGTATCAATATCCAATAACCAACAAACAGATCGTCAGCGATGACTATTTTGGCCAGATAATCGAAGACCCTTATCGCTGGTTAGAAGATGATCGAAGTGATGAAACAGCGCAGTGGGTGGCGAGTCAAAATGAAGTTACATTCGATTACCTTGCTCAGATCCCATATCGCGCAGAACTGCGAGAAAGACTGGCTAAAGCGCAAGACTACAAAAAGAGCTCACAGCCATTTGTGCGAGGTGATTACACCTACTTCTATAAGAACGATGGCTTGCAGAACCACAGCATTCTCTATCGTCAGAAAGAGGGTGAGCAAGTTGAAGTCTTCTTAGATCCAAATACCTTCTCCGAAGATGGCACGACATCACTCGGTTCAGTATCGTTTTCGAGAGACTACAGCTTGGTGGCCTACAGCATTTCTGAGGGCGGTAGTGACTGGCGCAAGATCTTTGTCATTGATACTGAGACTAAGCAGCAGCTCGAAACGGAAATCACCGATGCTAAATTTACCGGTATCTCTTGGTTAGGTAATCGTGGCTTTTATTACTCAAGTTACGACAAGCCAGACGGCAGTGAGCTCTCTGCTCGTACTGAGCAACACAAGTTGTACTTCCATGAACTGGGTACAGAGCAAGTGAGCGACAAGGTAGTTTTCGGTGAGGAGAGTGCTGAGCAGCATCGTTATGTGTCCGGTTATACCACTGAAGACGATCGATACTTGATTATTCTTGGGAAAGAATCGACATCGGGTAACCGACTGTTCTATATCGATTTAAAATCATCAGAACAATCTCTGAACACACTGATTGAGCATGTGGATAGTGATACTTACCTAATCGATAACCAAGATGAAGTCTTCATCTTATATACCAACTTTGATGCACCGAACGGCAAGGTCGTGAGCTTTGATACACGTACGGAGCAGTGGCGAGATATCATCTCAGAAAAGCCACAGCCGTTAGACATCAGTACTGGTGGTGGTTACTTGTTTGCGCACTACATGGTGGATGTGGTGTCTAAAATTGATCAGCTTGATTACCAAGGTAACCTAGTTCGAGAACTTCACATGCCTGGGCTGGGGACGGTCAGTGGCTTGGGTGGTAAAAACGAGCAAACTCAGCTTTATTACACCTTTACCAACTATGTTACGCCGCCAACAATTTTCTCTTTTGATGTTGAATCTGGCTGCTCGGAAATCTATCAGCGCTCAGAGTCTCCGTTTGAATCGGATAAGTTTGAATCTAAACAGGTCTTCTATACCTCGAAAGATGGTACTCAGGTTCCGATGCTTATCTCTTATAAAAAGGGATTAAAACTGGACGCTAATAACCCAACGATGTTGTACGCCTATGGTGGTTTCAATGTCAGCCTAACGCCTTCTTTCTCGGGTACGGTGGGCAGTTGGCTGGAACTGGGGGGCGTGTATGCTGTGCCAAACCTGCGAGGTGGTGGTGAGTACGGTAAGGCGTGGCACAAAGCCGGTACTCAGCAGCAAAAGCAGAATGTTTTTGATGATTTCATCGCCGCGGCAGAGTTCTTAATCGCAGAAAACTACACCAGCAGCGACAAGTTAGCGATTCGTGGTGGCTCTAATGGTGGCCTGCTAGTGGGCGCCTGCATGACTCAAAGGCCAGAGCTATTCCAAGTGGCCCTGCCTGCTGTTGGGGTGCTAGACATGCTACGTTACCATACCTTCACGTCTGGTGAGGGGTGGGCGTACGATTACGGAACATCTGCGCAAAACAAAGAGATGTTCGAATACATGCTTGGTTATTCTCCGGTTCACAATGTGGTGCGTGGCGTCGATTATCCAGCAACTCTGGTCACGACGGCAGATCACGATGACCGCGTGGTGCCTGCCCACTCTTATAAGTTCATAGCAGAGCTGCAAGACAAGCATGAAGGTGGTGTGCCTGTGATGATTCGTATTGATGTTAATGCTGGGCATGGCGCCGGAATGCCACTCAGCAAAGCGATCGATTTAACCGCCGATATCTATGCGTTTACCCTGTTCAATATGGGTATTGAATTGTGAGCTAAATTAGCTGTGAGATAATAAAAATGCCACATATCTCATGTGGCATTTTTTATTTGTGGGAAAAGTAAACCTCGCACTGAATTTGTCGAGCAGTTTGTAGTGCACCGATATTAAGGTGTTACGCATGCTTACGTTAGAAAAGCGACAAATACTGTAATATCCAACCAAGTTAAACGTCACTACTTAGCCGTCATCCGAGACGGCTTTATTATAGGGTTTCGAATGAAAAAATTAATTTTAGCTCTCATTTTTTCTTGTTTATCGTCAGTTGGTTACAGTCAGGATTCTGAGTTTTATCCTGAATACTATTCCCAAGAAGTAATATCAAATGATCACTTAACTTTTGTCCTTAACTTTGATTTGGACTTTAAGTATGGCAAAGAACGATACATTGAAGCCGCTAATAAATGGCTAGGCATAATCAAAAAGGTTGATGGAAAAGATCAGCATACAATTAACATTGAAATCATTGTGTCAGATGATGTGGAAGAGTACGGCTTAGCGGCAGTAGAAGAGTATGAAGACAATATCCCCTCATTAGGCATTATCTGGATTAGCTCAGATCTTCATGAGCCTGATTTTGACCCTAAAAGCTATAAGCCAACTATTTTGCATGAATTTGCGCATATTCTTGGTGTTGGAACTTCAAGTGACGTGTTTATAGACGATTCAAAAGAGATTGCTGGTAAAGGTTTTTGTATGGAAAGGAGTAAAGCAGTTACTGTCTACAATGAAATTTATAATAGGGATTATGAATGCTTACCATTTTCCGATGGTGGTCATTTATACGATTACATTAATGGGACTGACGACGAACGTGGTATAGATTCTAAAGGGCGAACCATTCCTCCAATGCCTAATGAGTTAATGGCTAATGGCGATGATTTGGGTCCGGTGACATTGTCAATTCTTGATGACTTAGGCTTTGAACTTTACGATTAACTCTACGACGCCCTTAACTGGGCGTTTTTAATCTTCAAAGCTAATTTAATTACTACTTTAGGTCATACGGGGCATGTAAGCCAAATCACTTTTGCCCCAAAGTGTTTTAGTGAGCTTTATTAACAACAAGGCTCGCCATGTAATGGAATATTTTTGCTAACCCTAGTGCCTGTTGGGGGGCGATTCTGTTTAATGACATGGTGATTACTTGTTGACTCATTATCGAGTGGTTGTTTATGTTATCTAATATGCAATTGGTATGGTTAGGGTAACAGGAGGCTCAATGATTGATGACAAGGTTAAGTTGATAGGTAAATTATTTATTGAAGACACGTTTCGCTCTCTAAGTGAATGGCGAGCTTCATACGATATTACCGAACAAGAGCGAAGTACTCTCTACCAATATACAACGTTAGACTCTTGCGCGAATATCATACTGTCTGGAGATATTTGGTTATTCGATTCTCGTCATTGCAATGATGAGCAAGAGCATAAAAATGGTTTGAACTTTGTTAATTCTAGCCTTTTGGGACACAATACCTTTAAAAAAACTGACTTTCCTAACGAAGATGACCTATTTAGATATGAATATGATAAAGACACTTTAAAGACAGTAAGTCTAGAGGTCATGAAGCATTTCAACTGTTTTAATAGTGATTGGCTCTGTTATGTAGCGTGTTTTAGTAAGCCAATTTCCAGTTGTACCCACCGCCGTAGTCATTTAGAAGATGAACTTTTAGATAATGATAATCTGAGTATGTGGAGAGGTTACGGAAACGAGGCTAAAGGTGGTTGTTTAGGTTTTGATCATTTATCAATGGAGAATCAGGTTCAGGACAATCCAAGCTGCCTACTAGTTGAAGTACTTTATGATGTGGAGGAAAAAAGTTTCTTTATTAAGTGCCTGTTTAGAACAATCTATGAATTGTTCTGCATTAGCAATGGTTCAAAAGATGGGGTTCAGAGGTTAAGTAACCTGTTAGAATTAGAAATTGAGAAACTAGTAGGTAATTATAAAGTAGATGACCTTTTTTTAGGCTTGGCGTATGCATTACATTTGGTTCCTAGTTTCTTTAAGCACGCTAGCTTTAAGGCAGAACGTGAGTTTCGGTTGATTCATTTTCCTGATGTTAGAGGCAGAGTAGATAGCAAAGTCTCTTATCTTGGTAGTGGAAAAGATGCTCGTCCATATATTCCGTTATCATCCCTTACAAATAATTTAGATTTTCTTATCACTAATCTGACTCTTGGAGCTCAGGTGTCAGATAAAGATTTCCATGATAGTTTATTTAAATCAGGAGTATGGGATTATTGCAACACTAACGATATTGCTCTTCAGCATTCTCTAATTCCGTATCGGTCCTGAAGGCATAGGTATGCTGGGTTGTATTTGTTCAGAGGCTTCTCCGCGGTGATCATCGCTAGCAAGGTTGTGTCCAAAAGCGAGTTGAACGAAGCCGCTCTGCTGCTGTGACTCGACTATCAGCTACCCTGTTTAAAGTCCGTCAATTTTAGCAAACCTTCATAATCACCGGCATGAATCACTGAGTTGATTTTTCATATACGCCAGAAACGAAAAATGCCGCATCCATGCGACATTTTTCTTTTGGCGGCCAAACCAGTTTTGCTATATCCATTCTAGAGTGAAACCCATTCTACTCTTCATACTTGAAGCCGCAGCGTTGTTAACTGCCTAAGTTCACCCAAATCACATAGATCCCCTATGCTCATAGGGCTGAACTTATTTGTTGCCTAGCTGCAACTCCAATTATTTTGAGTAGCGAGATTATTCAGAATGTACTTATAAGACGCTGTTAATCTTGATTAGTTCCCTTTACGCGGCATTTTTTTTCGATTTGTTTTCTAAGTCGAATGACGCTGCGATTAATTTCTTGGTGTAGTCATTTTTCGGTGCATTGAAAATCTCTTCTGCAGACCCTTCTTCCATCACTTCACCTTTCTGCATCACCAATACACGATCCGATAAGGCTTTCACTACCGAGAGATCATGGCTGATGAACAGGAAGCCGATATTGTGCTTAGCTTGAATGTCTTTCAGTAGGTCAATCACGGTCAGTTGTACAGAGCGATCGAGTGCTGAAGTCGGTTCATCCAATAGGATGAAAGACGGCTCAAGAATCAACGCGCGAGCAATCGCAATACGTTGTCTTTGTCCGCCCGAGAACTCGTGTGGATAGCGGTTTATTGAATTCGGCTCTAAGCGAACTTCAATCAATGCTTTGCGCGCTCTTTCTAAACGTTCTTTCTTGGATAGATGAGGTTGATGTACCGTTAAACCTTCAGTGATGATTTCCCCAACGGTCATGCGTGGTGATAAAGAACCATAAGGGTCTTGGAATACCATCTGTACATCTTTCTTGAGCTTGTGACGTTCTTTATCGGTTAACAAACTCACATCTTGGCCTTTGTAAACAATACGTCCGGTACTTGGCAGCAAGCCGATCAGTGCGCGTCCTAGTGTTGATTTACCTGATCCAGATTCACCAACAATGCCTAACGTTTCACCTTGTTTTAGGGTCAATGAGATGCCTTTTACGGCTTCGAAATATTGACTTTTACTCTTAATGAAGTGGGATTTCACCAAGAATTGAACACGGATATCATCGGCGCACAGTAGCTCTGGTGCCGATGCTTCTACAGGAACCTTCGCGCCTTTCGGAATTGAGTTAATTAGCATGCGTGTGTAATCGTGTCTTGGATTCTCGAATAAGGCTTGAGTCATCCCTTCTTCAACTAGCTCACCTTTGCACATCACTAGAACACGGTCAGCAAAGTGTTTTACTACACCGAGATCATGGGTAATGAATAAAATCGCCATGCCCATCTTGCTTTGAATCTCTTTGATAAGAGACAGCACTTCAGCCTGAACCGTTACATCTAAAGCCGTAGTCGGTTCGTCTGCAATCAGAATGTCCGGTTCATTGATCAGAGCCATTGCGATCATGATGCGTTGCAACTGGCCGCCTGAAAATTCATGTGGGTATTTGTTGTATGCCTGTTCTGGCATTGGTAGGTGTACAAGGTCGAAAAGTTCGAGTACACGCTGTTTCGCTTGAGATTTCGATACATTACGATGACACATAATAGCTTCAGCCACTTGTGTGCCCACGCGCAGGTATGGGTTGAGAGAGGTCATTGGCTCTTGAAAGATCATTCCGATCCTGTCACCGCGAATTGACTGCATCTCTCGTTCAGTCTTGTTGAGTATCGACTGACCTTCAAATTCGATTTCCGATTGAGCATCAATAATGGCGTTGTCAGGAAGCAAACGCATCAAAGCGTTGGAAGAGACAGATTTACCTGAACCCGATTCGCCAACAATGGCCAAGGTTTCACTAGAATTAAGAGTAAAGTTAATCTTTTTTACCGCATCAATGATTCCATCATTGGTTATGAATTTAACGGAGAGATTATTAACTTTAAGAATGGCCCGGTCCGACATGATATATCCTTATCAATTTAAGACATTAGGTGAAGATTGAACTTCTGAAGTGGTTTTAAGTTGCCCAAAATGGTGATGAGCGCGTTGAATTTGTTCTAGTTCGAGCATCCAATGTGAGCTGCGCTGAGCACTGCAAAATGCGATCAGGTGATTGAGTAAATCTTCGCTCTGCTTTTCCAATAACCTAAAGGTACGTTGAATCAACTCTGTACCCTCAAGAGAGATAAATTGCATCAATGCATAAGATTGGTTCAAGGTATCGAAGGCTTGTTGCTGTTGGCCTAAACGATTGAGAATCTCTGATTGAGCGACACTGGCGTCTCTAAGGCCTGAAATTAAGCAAGCAAACTGGCAGGGTTTGATGTCACTTTGGTATGCCGCGTTTTGGATGTGATGAGGAAGAGAGGTGAGAACATCATTATAGAGGCGCTGTGCTTCGGGCCAATGACCTTGTTCCATTAACTGTTCAGCTTTTAGGTAGTGCATCCAGCAGCGTTCAATTTCCATGTCCACATCCTTAATTTTAAATATCCTAAAATGTTAATGATATTTATTATCAATTGCAAATTAAAATCATTCACATGCTAAGTTGGTGAATTAAATCTCTCGTTATTGCTAAAAACGGGGTAAATTGAGTGTTATTTGTTCAGTTGAACAGCTGTGTAGCGTAAGTCACTAAATTTATAGGTAATTACATCTACACTGATTTTATCTACACCCAAGTAATGAAGGACTAAGGAGGCGGCGATGGCGATGCAAAGACTCAATACAGAACAGCTGTATAAGGTAGCGGAACTCGATAAGCTACCATGTAAGTCGACCAAAGAACTGGCTCCAATTGACGAAATCGTCGGGCAAGAACGTGCACAAAAGGCCGTTGAGTTCGCGATGTCAATCAAGGAAAAGGGTTACAACATTTATGCGATAGGTCGAAATGGTCTTGGTAAACGCACCATGATCTTGCGCTACCTAAACCGACATCCTCAAGAAGTACAGGAGCTTTTTGATTGGTGCTATATCGCGAATTTTGAAGACATTCGTACACCTAAGGTGCTGAAATTGCCTCGTGGTGTTGGCAGCAGTTTGAAGCAAGATATTGAAAAGCTGATGCGTAAGCTTCTTAAAGCAATGCCACTCGCATTCGATAACGAGATGTACTTTAACCGCGCTGACCGATTAAAAAATCAGTTGGCCGCTAAACAACAAGCGGCGTTAGAAGCGATCAGTCAAGAAGCAAAAGATAAGGGCATCAACCTGACGATCACGACTCAGGGTGACTACCAATTTGTCGCGATGAATGGCGATGATCTTCATACTGAAGAGAGCTTCGACTTACTCACGCCAGAAGAGCAAGATCAATTCGATAAAACCATTGATGGATTGGAAGTCGGGCTGCGGACCATTTCTCGTGAACTGACAGAGCTTGAAGAGACGTACACAGAGAAAGTTCAAAAGTTGAATGATGATACGGCGCGAGATGTTATTACCCACTTCATCAAGCAACTGAAGCAAGATTACAGCCAATATCCAGACATTAAAAAGTACCTGACAGCACTGCGTAAAGACATTGTCGACAACGCAGATATTTTCTTAGAAGAGAGCACAGAGCAAGCAGAAGTTGCGACCGCCTCTTTGGATAAGAAAATGCCACGTCGCTACAAGGTGAACGTGATAGTGAGCCAGAAGGAGGAGACTCTGCCGATCGTGGTGGAAGAGAATCCGAATTATCACTCTTTGTTTGGTTATGTCGAGACGGCAACGTTCAAAGGCACCGTATTTACGGACTTCTCTTTGATTCGCGCTGGTAGTTTGCATAGAGCCAATGGCGGCGTATTACTGATGGATGCCGTGAAAGTACTTGAACAACCTTATGTGTGGGAAGGCTTGAAGCGCGCGCTGCGTTCGCGTCAATTGAGCTTCACGTCATTAGAAAAAGAGGTTACGTTAACGGGGGCGGTATCACTTGATCCAGAGCCTATTCCATTGGACGTTAAGATCATCCTGTTCGGTGATTACCACACGTATCAGCTACTGCAACACTACGATGCTGAGTTTGGTGAACTGTTCCGTGTGACGGCCGATTTTGAAGATGAGATGAAGCGTACTGCGGATTCTGAAATGCATTACGCACGCTTCATTTCAAGTATCGTACATGACAACAACATGCTGCATTGTGATCGCAAAGCGATTGCTCGGATCATTGAGCACAGTTCTCGTCAGGCGGGTGACCAAAGTAAGTTGTCGCTGCACTCGGCACATATTGCTAACCTGCTTCGTGAGTCAAACTACGTGGCGAAAGGGGCGAAGTCGAACCTGATTCGTGCTACGCATGTCGACCAGGCGCTATCTAACCAACAGATGCGTGTCGGGCGACTCCAAGACAGCGTTATGGAAACCTTCACAAACGGTACAACGCTGATTCATGTGGATGGTCAGGCGGTTGGGCAGGTCAATGCGCTGTCTGTACTTAGCACGACAGATCATATGTTTGGCGCACCGAACCGGATCACTGCAACCACCGCTTATGGTGACGGAGAAGTGATTGATATCGAAAGAAACGTAGACTTAGGCGGCAGTATTCACTCGAAAGGGGTGATGATCTTATCAGCTTATCTTTCTTCGGTATTTGGTAAGACAGCGAAAGTACCGCTTACTACCAATATCACCTTCGAACAATCGTATGGTGGCGTCGATGGTGATAGCGCGAGTATGGCCGAGTTCTGTGCGGTGGTGTCTGCATTCTCTAAGCAGCCGAACCGTCAAGACATCGCGATTACCGGCTCTATGAACCAGTTCGGTGAGTCCCAGCCTATTGGTGGTGTGAACGAGAAAATTGAAGGCTTCTTTGATGTGTGCGAAATCAAAGGACGTTCAAATGAGCAAGGGGTGATCATCCCACGTTCTAATGTTCACAACCTGATGCTGCGTAATGACATCGTAAAAGCGGTTGAAAAGGGCGAGTTTAATATTTGGGCTATCGACCACGTGACCGAAGCGATTGAGCTGTTTACAGGCAAAGCCGCCGGTGAGGCGAGTGATGAAGGTAGTTACCCAATCGATACTATCTTTGGTATCGCTCAAGCTAAACTGAACGCACTGCGTAAATAGTCTAATATCTATAGACCCAGCTAGCTTGTCAATTAGATAAGTGGTTGAAAATTAGATAAATGGCCAAGGCTAAAAAGCCATCGATATAAAAATCGATGGCTTTTTTTGATTGCGACTTTACTCGCTATTGAGCCGTCTGTATCTGGTCTGCTTACGGTATTCGGTGAATGTAATGTGCTAAATGACTTTACCTATTTCGCAAACAGAGTTTGGTGCCATCGAACTTCAGCTTCGCCAACAAGTGCTTGGCATTAGAGCGGCCAATATCATCAAATTCTACCCCGTATCGAGCGTAGTGCGTTGATTTTTGGAGATTACAGATGATGCCTTTCAATGGCGGTATAAGTGGGCCATTGTAGTTCTCAGGTGTAACTTCAATAGAGACTCGATCGGCAATTTGAATCGCACGAGAAGTCGGTGAGGTAACAAAACGACAACCACTTTTCGATAAGTCTCTAATCTCACAGTTTGCTCGTTGATCGTTGAAGATGATTCTGGAAGCTAAGTTCACCTCGTAGCGTGTCTCTTTACGCAGTTGAGTTACTTGCATCGAGCTTGGTGTAGAGAGCACAAGAATAGGGAAGGGATCCCCAACCCGATGGTGAATTTGGCTTTTAAAGTGGATAAGTGCGCCTTCACCTCGCAGAGAATAAGCACGAGCTGTCATCCAAAAACCTTCTTGGAAGAAAAAGCTCAGATCGTCGTTAGATACATCTGGAACTTCTACCACAATGCAGTTATCACTGTGCGTACCGATAAATTTGGTGGTGGCGAGAAACTTAGTGCCAACTGGAGTCGATACATTTAATGTCAGTTCACTGCCGTGCTCTATCATGGACAGTGCATCGGTGCTATTTAACGTAGAAACGGTGCGGTTACGAGGATCTTGAAGTGCCTGATTATGCTCCAAAGGCTTCTTCAGTGGTGCGTTCATTATATGTTCTCCATGCGCCAACATGCGTCTGTTTGTTATATTGGTAACTTACTAATAAGGGGCAAATACGTGCTAGATTTAGTAGGTGCAATTACATAAATTAAGTGCAATTACATATATTGGATAAATGCACTTGTGTGGATTTATAGGGTGCCTTTATCTTTACTAATTCGTTATTAAGCCGGTGGCACAGAGTTATTTACTTTGTTTGCAAGTACTTAGTTCTATTTGTATGAGCTTGAGTTAGTCTATTACAAGGAATGAATACTTCAAATTTTTATTGTTTGTCGTATCAATTATTTTCAGGAGTTGAGAATGCACGCAACAAAATGGGATCAAGATGCGAATCAGATCACAGTTGAGCTAAAACCCAACCAGTTCGCGGTTGTTAAATATCAAAAGGACGGAGATGTACTACATATCACATCGACACGTATTCCTGATGAGCTTCAAGGTAAGGGCTTCGGTAAGGTGATGATGGAGTCGGTACTGCCTGAAATTGAACAAGCAGGTTTTAAAATTGTACCGATTTGTAGTTATGTGATTCATTACATGAATAGGCAGCCACAATGGGCACATCTTCTATCCGATAAAGCATAGCAACGAGTATATGTCTCAATCAATATCGTCAAAAAATCTCGCTCAACCAGCAGCGGTTTCAAGTCAAAATCAGCCAGAGCTCTATCAAAAAATAGCGGCCTCACTGGGTTGTCACCAAGGGTTTGATGTTCAGGTGATTCAAAGCCTATGGGGCGGGTATGGTGAATTAGTCCGTTTGGGTTTTTCTAAAGAAAGGCGTTCTTCATTCAACAGCGTAATTGTTAAACATGTCGCATTGCCAGATAAAGCAGAACACCCGAAGGGGTGGAATACCAAGCTATCTCATCAGCGTAAAGTACACTCTTACCAAGTTGAGACCGCGTGGTATCAGTCGTTTGCCCAACAGTGGGATGAGCGTTGTCCTGTGCCTGTAGGGCTGCAATGTGAGTTACAGGAGAACGAGTGGCTTATCATCATGCAAGACCTAGAGGACATCGGCTTCCCGTTGATCTCTCAGTTTGATGTACTTGCTGCTCTTGATGATTTAGCAATCAAAGATACTCAGCCTTATCTGGCGTCTGGTTACACACTAGAAGAGCAAAACCAACGCGATGCTTGCCTTAAATGGCTCGCTAACTTTCACGCAAAGCACATCAATGTAGACCAAGAACATTCAGCTTCATTGTGGCAAGTCGGTACATATTGGCATTTAGACACGCGGCCTGACGAGTTAAACGCATTGGCTGATTTACCGCTTAAGAGCCAAGCGCAGCACATTGATAATCTATTAAGGATGAGCCCATATCAAACCTTGGTACATGGTGACGCCAAGCTCGCCAACTTCTGCTTTGATTTAGAAAGTGAGCGCGCTGCTGCCGTTGATTTCCAATACGTTGGGCGTGGTTGTGCGATGAAAGATGTGGCCTTGTTCATGAGCAGCGCGGTTAGGCCGCAAGATTGCGCGCAGCTTGAAGCAGAGATCTTGGAGGCTTACTTTCGATACTTGAAAGCGGCACTCACGCACTATCAACCACAACTTTCTTTCGATGATGTTGAAGCCGCGTGGCGACCAATGTTTTACGTGGCATGGGCTGATTTTCAACGTTTTGTTAAAGGTTGGAGCCCTGAGCATTGGAAGATCAACCCGTATACCGAGCAACTTACCTTACGAGTGCTTAACCAATTAGACGAACAGGAGTCCGTCAATGTTCGATAAAACCGCGAGCTGGAAAACGCCGCAAAACTTCTTATTACTGATTTCGATTGTTGTCCCTATCGCGTTTTCGAGCTGGATGGCACTGCTGAATAACTTCGTTATTGAGAAAGCGAACTTTGATGGTGCGGATATTGGTTTATTGCAAAGTGTTCGTGAGATCCCTGGCTTCTTGGCTTTTACCGTGGTGTTTGTGTTGGCGTTCATTCGCGAACAACGCTTCATGTTGATATCGCTGGCGATGCTCACTGTCGGTACGGCGATTACCGGTTTGTTTCCTTCTCTCACTGGCCTTCTGCTGACCACCATTTTGATGTCGACGGGTTTTCACTATTTTGAAACGCTCAAGCAGTCTTTGTCACTCCAATGGCTGAGTAAAGAAGAAGCCCCTGAGATGCTGGGTAAAATGATCTCTGTTGGCGCGTTGGCCTCGTTAATTACTTATGGCTCAATCTGGGTGATGTTAGAACAGCTAAAGCTCGATTTTGCTTGGGTGTACGGCATTACTGGCGGTATTGGTTTTATTCTGGTTTTGGTGATGACCTTTGGTTTTCCTGAGTTTCAAACCAAGACTCAGCAAAATAAGAAGTTGGTGCTGAGAAAGCGTTACTGGCTCTACTACGCGCTCACCTTTATGAGTGGCGCGAGAAGACAGATCTTCACCGTGTTTGCTGGCTTTTTGATGGTAGAGAAGTTTGGTTACTCGGCTGCTGACGTAACGCTACTGTTCTTAGTCAATTACCTGTTTAACTTCTTATTTGCGAAACGTATTGGTCGATTTATCGGTGTGGTTGGAGAGCGGAAGGCGCTGATTTTCGAGTATGTTGGTTTGATTGGTGTGTTTGTCGGTTATGGTTTAGTACAAAGCGCTGAATGGGCGGCGGCGCTGTATGTTGTCGACCATCTGTTCTTTGCACTCGCATTAGCGATCAAAACCTACTTCCAGAAAATCGCTGATCCTGCCGATATGGCATCAACCGCAGGTGTCTCTTTCACCATCAACCATATTGCAGCGGTTGTTATTCCGGTCGTATTTGGGGTGATTTGGTTATCGTCCCCTGCAACGGTGTTCTACATAGGCGCTGCGATGGCGGCGGTATCTTTGGCGTTGTCTTTAAACATCCCTAAGAAGCCCGAAGAGGGCAATGAAGTGCGAATGTTTAGCTGGCGCTAACTCTGGATAAAGACTAATAAAAAGCTCCAATATTGATATTGGAGCTTTTTTGTATGTGCTAGATGGAAATATCTAGTCAGCTTCCGGTAGGGCTAGCTTTCAGTAGGATTAGCTTCTTGCGGTTTTTAATCCACCACGTAACTTGAAGATTCCTTTTGGTGCCTTAGTAAGTAAGATGCCACAAAGCAGAGGGATCATCATCACCAGTGACTGTTCAGATAGTACTTCTCCATTGATGTAGCAAGAGATCAGTAGTGCAACTACAGGGAAAATCAGGAAGCAGATAGACGCTTGGAATGGCGTCGAAACTTGTCCGAGTTTAAAGTAGGCCACAATGCCGCCAACACTTGCCACAAAGCCTAGGTAAACTACTGCTGAGATTGAATCCCAAGTGAAGGATTCAACATTCACGCTTTCACCCATCGCCGAAACGGCGAACAAGAATAGAGAAGCAATCAGACTTGGGACTGCGTTGTACGTCAGTACTTCGATGCCTTTGCAGTGCTTTTGAACTAACACATACATAACAGCGTGTATTGCCACAGCAAGACCTAAGCAAACTGTACCAATTAGGTAGTCATCGCCACCCATCTGCATTTCGTTACCGAGGATCAAACATAGGCTTACAACAGCGGTAGCCAAACCAAATATTTGGTGCTTAGCCAATCGTAGGCCTAGGAATAGGCCTGACATCAACATCACAGCGACCGGCATATTGGCAAAGATGATCGACGCTAGACCAGAAGAGATGTATTGCTCGCCATAGATCATCAAAGTAAATGGAATCGCAAAGTACATCAGCGCAACAATCAGCAACCATTGACGCTTGCCTTTAGGAAATAGCAGTGGCTGGTTGAAGACTTTTGCTAATACCGCAAGCAGAGGTGCTGCGAGTAAAAAGCGTAATGCAGTAGCAAAAATTGGTGGGATAGAATGCAATGCCACTTCCATTGCGAACCAAGTGGTTCCCCAAATTAGGCAAACAGAGACAAAAAGCAAGATAGTTAGCGACTTCGAATTCATGGTGACTACTCATTAATAATTATTTTAAATCATAGGCTTGTAGCGCCTCAATGACGTGGCACAGTATAAGCAGGTCACCGGAGAAAATTTTTGTCTTTTTATCTATAATTGCAATATATTATGGGAAAATAATCTCTAATGTGCTTATTTTTTAGAAAATAAATTCATGTTATGTAGATTAAGAAAAGGCATTATTCTTTGTAAGGTCTAATGTTGAACGATAAGTGACCAGTTCAGCAATGTAAGATATTCAAACTCGGTGTTGTGATTAAGTAGACATCGTAGCTAAATATATAGCGTTGAGTATTGAAGGTTTACTTTGTTCAGCGCCATACTGATTGAATAGGTAGAGCATGGCACTAGGAGGATGTTTGAAGAACACCATCGACTTAAACTTATATCGCTTTTTGGGTCTGCTTTATGATCAGCAATCTCAGGCTAAGGTTTGTCATACCTTGGATATTAGCCGTGCGACGTTCAACCGACATTTAGCCGATTGCCGTGATTTGTTTGCCAATGAGTTGTTTATTGCGACAAAGGGAAATTATGCTCCGACTTTGTTTACCACTCAGTTGATGTTGGTGGTGAAAGAGCCGCTTGAGCAGTTAGAGCAAGCACAGCAAATCTCTCAGTCGTTTGAGGGGACGGATGCCAATATCGAGTATGTGTTCCATGCTGCCAATCCTCTTAGCACTCTGTTGACGGTGCCGTTGCTGAAAGGGCTGTCCAACACAGGCTACTATCCTAGAATATCCATGATGGACTGGTCGTTAGAGGGGGTTGAGTACCCCAAAGCAGGCACTCTGGCTGTTGGAATATCAGGATATCCGAATGATCTTAATGATAATCTTGTTGAACGGAAAGTGGGGTCGCTTGCCTTATTTGCTTATGTGGCGGACTCACACCCACTCGCTGACAATAAAAATATAGACCTCACTCAACTCGAGAACTTTGATACGGTTCGCGTATCGATGGGGGCTTTAGATGGTAACTCTTACTATGAGCGTTTGCGAAAGCGGACTGGTATCAAGCTAGAACAAAAGCTTACCGTTGCTTCTGTATTTTCAGCATTAGAGTGTGCTCAAGTGAGCCAATATGTGTTTATTGGATTCAATATGAATGAAGCATCGATACTTAGTGGGCTTACTAAAATCCCAGTGGTGTTCCAAGGTGAGGGAATCTTCTTTGATGTGGGGATTCAATACCATCGTGCTTGCTACCAACACCCTATTGTTAAACGTATTGAAGGACTGTTGTCGACTTGCTTAAAGGCGATTTAATTGAGCTGGAAAGGTGGAGCGATATTGTATATTTTGATAGCCGAGCGTTGAGAACTATTAACTATTAACTATTAACTAAGAACTAAGAACTAAGAACTAAGAACTATCAACTAAGAACCAGATAGAAAACCAATTAAAGAGAATCAAAAAAACGCGCCTAATGAAGGCGCGTTTTTTAGTTTACGGAAATAGATGATTTAAGAGCTAAGTCGATTACTCTACGCGTTCCACATCTCCCGGTTTCCATGTTTTGTCATACCACGCTTCTTGTGGTCCATATAATCTCAGAATCGCAAACCAGCCTTTACCCGGTACGGTTTCAATCCAGTTTGCTTCTTTTCCTTTTGGTGGCTTCGGGCCAAAGTACAAATCGACTGAACCATCTTTGTTTTCGACAAAGTCATCACGCTGATTATTCTTACTTGGTAATGGTTGGCTCGTTTGCAGCTCTGAGCGAGTTTGCGTGTCGTAAGCCACTACGGACCAGAAGTTTTTCGCAGGAACATTCGCAGGAATATTCACTTTGTAGTTTTGGCTACCATCGAAATATTCACCGCCTTTCGCCTGATCAATCAGCGCGTATTGTGAACCTTTGTCGATAAGCTTAAGTGCCATCGCAGGTGTGTTTACTGTTGCAATATAGAAGAAATAAGTTCGAGCATCTAGGTTGCGTCCACCTTCCCCCTTGTCTACTAACCATTGGTAATCTTTACCAATAAATGCCGTTTTCCATAGGCGATCATCATAGATGTAGGCTTTTTCGTCTCTCGGCTGGAAGTATAAAGATCTAGCCGTTGCGTTACCAATCGCAACCCCGTCTTTCATCAGTTTCTGCATGCGTTCGTCAGGAGCAAAAGGTTTGTTCTTTTGAATACCAATGCTCGATAGTAAGCCGCGCAGTTCTGGATCGATAAACGAGATTGGCTCTTTATCCAATACCGTTTTTATCTCTTTGTAGAAATGCTCGTCGTTCGCATGAATGGTATTGAACGTTTTGCCACTGCCTGAAATGAACTCCATTTTGGGTTGGTCATCTTTCTTTGCTAGCGGGTAGATTTTCAATTTTTCTTTGTAGGCTTTCATTGCCGCATCGGTGTTACCGTCTTTCAAGAAGCCGCGAGCAATAAACCAGTTTGTGTAGCTGGTGGATTGCGAAACAAAGTAACCTTCCGGCACTTCGCCTTCATAACCAGGAGGTAGAATTAGGTATTTGCCGCCTTTACCTTTATCGGGTCCGACAATGCCTAAGTCGGTGACAAAGCGAAAGAATGCATCATTAACGGTCGTCGGGCCCATGCCTTCAGGAACCTCAATGACTGTTGGTCCATCTTTCTCTAAGTCGAGGAAGACAGAGGCATAAACGGTATCGGTATTGCCCGTTAAGAATAGTGGGTTGGAATCCATCAGTTTATCGAACACAACGACTTGATTTGATGACTTTGAACCTAATTCAACGTGCCCAAGGCGCAGCGCTTCTACAGATGCCATAGGAATCGCGTTGAGAAACACCTCTGTTGAGCGAAATGTATCGAGGTTGTCATAAAGTTTTTGTGCGGTTTCCTCCGTTGGTGCACCATCTTTAAAATTCAATTCACCGATGCTGGTTTGGACGGTATCTGGAGTCATGATGCTTGGAGGAATCTCAGTATTGTAGTTTTCCGTAGCAAGTACTTGGTTTGATATGAAGATACTGCTCGCTAACACAAGTGCTTTCAACTTCGATGTAACCATGGTGTCACCTTTAAGTTTTGTTTCGATACGCTTACTTTATGTTAGTCGAAAAAACATATTTGATACGTTGCAGGCTCAACAATGAGCTTTGAATCGAAGGCTTGAGGTGTAGTAAGTAAGTTGCAAAAATAAGCTTTAGATTAGTCAGATAAAACAAAACCCGCACTGGGCGGGTTTGTTGGGTTAGGTTATTACGGTGTGGGTTTATTACTGCACTTTGCTTTGCGTAACGGATTTGACCGTTTTGGTTTGCCTTACCGCAAGGATAAGTTGCGGTAGCAGTGACATCACTATCATGCCTGTCATTAGCGAGTACTGGAGTGGGGTAAAGGATTCACCCATCAACACCATACCTGTCACAATTCCCGCAATTGGGTTAGCGATGCCACCGAAGGTAAAATCCACCACTGACATACGCTGTAGTAGCCACACATACATGCCGTAACCCAGCGCCGTATTTAGCCCAATCACCCACAATAGACCCATCGCATTACGAGTATCGAAATGAGTCACAGCGTTAACATAAGGCTGTGGGTCGATGAGTGCATGAACGCCAGACGCGACAGATAAAATCGTACCACCCAAAATCAGTTGCCACGTTAATACCTTCCACCAGTGCATGCGATTACCCAGTGACTTGGTAATGCTGCTGCCGATAACGATACACATAATTGCAGCGAACATGGCGCCTAAACCTATTGGGTTTAATGCGATTTGACTTGGATTAAACAGTATCCATGCCAATGTGATTAATCCAACACCAGACAAGGCTTGAATCAATTGCGGTCGCTGTTTCTTTACTACCCAATGGAAGATCATCGCAAACACTGGCACAGAGATCATACCTACACCGGAGATTGCCGAAGGCAACGTCAACGCCATCACGAAGATTAAGCTAAAGAAGGTCGCAATATTGATAAGACCCAATGTGAAAATGATCTGCCATTCACCTTTTTGAGGCATTGTAGGTTTTACTACTAGCAATAACAAACCAGCAGGCAACGCACGCAAAGCACCCAATAATAAGGGGGGCCATTCCTGTAGCGTAAATTGCGTCACTGCATAGGTTGTTCCCCAAAAGAACGCGGGGATCATTGCTAATAATATGTTCATGTGAAATATCTTTACATTAAGATAATTGGTTGTATGAACTGTATACCTAGATCATATGGTTGTAAAGTATCTTTATGTTAAACTAGTTTGAATTAATCAGACTAATAACGGAGCGAGATCGCAAATGGATGCTATCGACCGCGTAGTAGAGCAATGGGCAAAGGAAAAGCCTGAATTAGAAACTGAGCCAATGGCAATGATGGGCCGGATTATGCGTATTGCCAAGTATATGGAGACGCAAGTTGCCGAGCTTCATAAAAATTACGACATGAAACTTGGTGAGTTTGATGTGTTGGCAACGTTGCGACGTTCTGGGAAGCCTTATCAACTGACGCCATCAGAACTGATCGGATCTATGATGCTGACATCAGGTGCAATGACCAATCGGCTTGATAAATTAGAAGCTAAAGGGCTGATCAGTCGTGAGCACAGCAAAGAAGACAGACGCAGCGTGAGTGTTCAGCTAACCAAAGATGGTCTTATTCTGATTGACCAAATGATGACTGAACATGTCGAAATGCAGAAAAAACTGGTTAAGTCATTGTCTGCGAGCCAGAAGAAGAACACTAACCAACTTCTGAAAGCATGGTTGAGTGCTTACGAATAATTTTTAGGTGACGGAGTAGGGTGTGACTATGGACAGTATTCAAAATAATACGGAAAAAACAGATATGCTTGAGAAAGTTGAGCACGTTGTATCAATTAATGGATTGGAATATGAGGTTAGCGGAAATGTTCTTAATCTTAAGCTAGGCAGAGCGGGTGGAAAGGTAAAAATCAAATACGATTACGCGACGAATTCATACGTCTACAACTGTAATGAGTATGCTATTGGTTTTTCCAGTCTCATCTTCTTCGTTCTTTCGTTCAATACTCTGTATCAAGTTGATCACCAAGCATGGTCTGGTTATGTCGCGGGTTTGATGTTCGCTGGAGCAATATTCAATTTGATCCAATTAGTGCTATCTCACGTCCAAATGTTAGACATTAAAGCACAGCTAAGAGAAGTAGGTGTCTACCTCAAGTCTGGCGCGTAAGAACCTTTAGCATCTTGTGTATCGTGAACAACTGAGCCATTTCTGAGTAACGAGTGGTTAAGCCCTGCCATCGGTGGTTATATGCCAAAATAAACAGCGTTAACACCAATTCTTAGTGCTGTTTTTACTTTCCTCTTACACACTTTTCTTATATCGAACCTAGTATCAAATTTCTCTTGGTTATACAGGCAAGCTTCTCATTATGAAGAACTTTTTCGATAGCGAGCTCATGCTCTCTAGCTCCTTGAACTTCGTTCTGCTGTCACTTGGACTAACGCTCCTCTTACATATTCCAATTTGGTGTGGATTCAACCTGAGCCGGCGAAAATGGAAGCGTATGGATTATTTATGGCCGTTTTTAGCGGGTATCGGAATGCTTGGTGCCGTGTCTGAGATTCGAGCGAAGGTGGCGGGTGATTGGGTTGAAACCGAACAAACCAGAGCGGTGGCGATTTTAGAATCTGTTCAGCAGTTCTCTTTGGATAAGCTGAGAAGTGATACCTGTACAGGTCAGCCATCTTTAGATAATCACGCTCAGCACCACGACGCGTGTTTGTGGTACTTGAATACGGCGATTACGTTTAAAGATGTCGATTTCACCTTGCTACCCAATGCATCGGATTTTACGGTTCCTGCGCCTAGCGTGTCGTTAGTTGAAAGTGATGCGGTGTGGGTGGATGGTATGCTGAGTCAGTATGAAAAGCAGAAAAACCAATATATAAAAACCAGAGAAGCGCAGGTGAAGCAGCCGCTAGAAAGTATCTTTTGGTATGTGAGTCCTTACTTAGTGTGTTTCGCGATTGCACTACGTCTTACTAAGGTGACAGCAGAGCTCAAGTTGGATAAATGCTCATAGTTCACTGAATGTTCGCTGCTCATTTCTATATCAATGGATAACTCAATAGCTAGGCAAGCGTATAACTTTAGGCAAGCGTATAACTAATAGGATGTGTCTGAATTAGAGAGAAGAAAAAAATAGCGTCAGTATTGAATTACTGACGCTATTTTTATGTTGGATCCAACAGTAGCGGAAAGTTGTTTATAAAGGTGGCTACTTAAATTGGTATCTAACCGAAAGTTGTAATTGAGGGCCGTAAAGACCGTTGTTTTTGGAAGCAACTGCAAACACGGCTTTATCTGTGGCATGGAACCTAGCTCCAAACGTAAAGATTGAGTGTTCTCCGTTAGAGCCCGCAAGTACGTGGGCTTCTACTCTCTGAGTGATCCACGCTCGAATACCCGCATTGAATTCGACATAAGCTTTAGTTTCTCCGGCTGCGTATGAGTTTTTGTTGAAATGGAGTAGCAGCTGTGTATTTAAGTCGATCGCTTGAGTTATTGGACCATAAACTTGAGGGCCGATGTACGCATCAAAGTTACTTTCATCTTGGGCTGTGTTGGTACTAAGGCCACCTAAAATTGCTAAGCTATCGTTGATGTCGCGTCCAGCATCCACGCTTAACCCCATAGGCTTTGCTTGCATCCCAAGCTCTACAAAGTCAGTTGTGAAATTCGCCGCAGATATTGCTTGATGAGAGAAAAGGCATAGCAGTAGAGGTATTACATTTTTTATTTTCATATGACTTACAAAAGATAGTAATAGTGGAGTAAGGCGTTTGGTCGTACTTTATGTCTTGTCACGCCAAAGCGATGAAATTCTTCGAAACCCAATCCAAAGAAAATGTGTATTTGTTGTCCATCTTGGTCGTTCTGTTCAGGGTGCTGATACGCAGATTTTTACCTTGATATTTGTATATTAAACATAACTGTCATAACCAACAATGATTTTAATTTTTTTTTGTTCCGCTCTGTGTTCTGATTCTCTCTTGGATTAATTGAAAACAGACAAACGGTCTAAATTTAGTTTTAGGAACAAATGTATTATGAAGAAAATCGTCGGTTTAATCTTGTTAGCTTCACTTACAGCATGCGGTGGCGGTGGCGGTGGTGGCGGTAAAACTACTGGTACCGTAGCTTCGAAACAAACAGCTCAGCGTACAGCTATCAAGCTAAGTAGTATTGATGTAAAGAAATTGAGTGCAGTCGAGTTTTCTTCGGCAAAAATTACTGGTTTTGAAGCTCCAAGTCAGTCTAAATAAAACTAGAAGGAACATAAATATGACAAAGATACTTTTACCTCTAGTGCTAGGCGTGTCTTCAATTACAACGATAGCTCATGCAAACGAAAATATTAATCTACAAGGTTACTATAAGTCTAAAGCCGCGATTAAGTTTGCTGTAGATAAAATTCAGCAAAACAAAATTGAATTTATGAACTTAGATGAGGCGTTCTCTCTTATTCCAGGGTCGTCTCCACAAACTCTAGCTTCTATTGATGATCTCGCTAATGGTAAATCCGTTCATGCCGATGTATTTTTGGCAAAAGCGAAAGAGTTTAAATTGAACAATAAAGTCTGCGTGATCTCTAAAGATGGCGCTACGATTGCTTATGAAGCCGATGGTGTTGCTACATGTAATTTTGATTTGAATAAAGTACATAAAGCAATGGCTAAAACGTCTAAAGAACTTATTTTCTTTAAACGTTACGGAACCGGAAATGATACTCAATATACGATTGATAAAATTAGTCTCAATGGCCAAGAAGTTTCTAATACGTTCTTGTATACATCTAAGGGTAAATTGTTAGGTGATATTGCGAAGGTTAAGAAAGATTCAGCTGGTAAGTACACTATTGAGCATTACGTTGATTCAGGTCCAGAAGATGGCACTAAGATCGGTTATAGAGCTTATCAATGGGCTAACGACTTCTCAGACGGTCAGAAAGTAACTATTAATTCTTTGTCATATCAATATGGCTCTACCGTAGAATTGAAAAAGCAGAAGACACCGTTTCACTGGGCGATAAAGGATTATGTATCACCTTCAAATGCCAACGGGGACTTTTATTTTTCTTCAGTTGTTAGTCGTCTAGCTCGCTCGGTGGATAACAAGATCACACAGAAGGATATGTACTCTAAACAAGCACCGTCAGATTTAATTGCCTACAATTTCAATAATGCTAATAAATTGGTAGGTCTAAGCCCTGACGCTTGTACGATTAAGCAAATTGCTGACGGGAAAACGACGGTAACTTGGTACACTGGATTGAATCGAGGAAAGGATTGCTCAGCAACAGCGGCTGATATTGCTGGTAAAAAGAAAGTGACCACTTCTACTCTTACAAATGATGGCAGTAAGAAAGTGTCGGTTGCTAGCTTGCAAAAAAGTGCTTCAGACATTCTTCAGGCAGTGGAGCTCGACTCTACATCAGCTTCTGATTTAACGGATGCTGAGTTTGCTGCAATGAAAGCAAAATATGATGCGGCGACGAAGCAATACAAAGACTTTAATAGCATTCAATTCTGGAAGTAGTTAATCCTAACTTTTTGAATTCAAAAATGGGCAGTTTATCTGCCCATTTTTTATTTTTCCCTTCTAACTCTCTTCGTGACTCCCTCTTTTCTGATGACACTACAGAGTAGGTGACAGCCTTGATTTGGATCGAATGCTTTTAAAGCGTTGGTCTACACTTCATGGTAACCAAGGAGTGTCTAATGAAAGATCTCGACGACATTATGGCTACGTTAAATGATTACGCAGATGCGTATTGTGCAAAAGATATTGAAGCACTGATGCGTGTATTTGATGTGAGTGGCCACATTTCAGTGATAGGGACGGGTGAAGATGAGTTGTGTTCAGGTGCAGAATCAGTAAAGCGGCTATTTCTGAGAAATTTTTCTGAAGCCACAGCGATGAGATTTGAATGGGGTTGGTCAGATACTGTGATATCGGGGGAACATGCTGTGGTTTCACAATGTTTAACGATCCATTTGAATGCGGGTGGGTCGTTTTTGTCTATCCCTGTTCGTTGGAGCGTGATGCTCAAGAAAACGGACCGCTGGGTGTGGCTGCACAGACACGCTTCATCGGCCGCGTCTTCTCAGGGGGAAGGGAAGGCTTATCCGACTCGATAGTAAAAGGTTTACGGCCTTCAGGTCGACAACGATAACGCAAATGATAGCAATATCGGTAGTGTTACTACGCTCAGGAAGTTACCGAATAAAACCATTGATGCGACCTTGGGTGGCTCTACATTGAACCTTTCTGCAAACAGGTAGTTCATCACAGCGGGTGGCAGCATGGTGAACAGCACCATCATCTGAAGATGCAGCGTAGGCAATGGGATAAATAAGTAGATGATGGTAAAAGCGATAGCCCCAGTAAATAGGGATTGAGCCGTACACAACAAGCCAACTTTTAATCCGCTCAGTCTCAAGTTGACCATTTGTGAACCCAACGACAGCAGCATGATAGGAACAGCAGCTTGCCCAAGCAGTGATGTGGCTTCATATATTGGATTCCATACACCAATCCCAGATAGATTGAGCGTCATTGCTAGAGCAGCCGCCAAGAATATCGGCATCTTGAAGATCTGTTTGATCGGATTACCGTCGCTCAATAGCGCTAAGCCGACACTAATATGGACACATGCTGATACCACAAATAGTAATACCGCTGGGGCTAATGCGCTCTCGCCAAAGGCATAGGTGAATAGAGGAATTGCTAGGTTGCCACTATTACGGAACATGTGTGGCGGAGCCCAAGCTTTGAAATTGAGCTTAAAGATCTTACAGATCGGAACCATCAACAATGCAGGCACTAACACTGCGACCAAAGAAGCGGTTATGAGTGGCAATTGCTCAGTGTCGAGAGGCATGGTGGTCAGCGATGCAAACACTAGCGCAGGGATACACACATCCATGTTGATGCGATTGATCGGTTTGAAATCGGGCTTGAGCCAACGACCGACCGCAAAGCCAGCACTGGCTAAAGCAAAAACGGGAAACAGAATGCTGATGACCTGTTCGAACATAGAATTCCTTTCTAGGTTTAGTACATCCATTTAGCGGAGAAACGAATGTTCGAGAGAGACGCTAAAGTGAAGTATGAAGTCGAAATGTATAAGTATTAACCTATCAATATAATGAGTTGGCGTCACCGAAGATCGTTGTCTGTGAGCGGTTAATTTATATTTCTTTGAATGAAGCACAAAAAAGACCAGTGGCATCAGAAACTGGTCTTTAAAGGCTAGATAAATCTGGATGGGTTCTTTAATTAACTACGGTGACCACTAGACGCGATTATCACCACAGCTGTAGGCAACGATCTGGCTAATTTCGCTCAGGTTACGACCTGATTGCTGCTGCCACTCGTTGAAAGCCTTACTTGCCGCGACTTGTGCTCGCTTGGTGTTACGGCCGCTATCGACCACATCGGTGCTGCGCAGGTGCGCTTCAACATCGGATGACAGGATGAAGGTGTCTTTACCCATTTGACGCAGAGTGTAGGCTCCAGTATTACCACCAAGTCGCTTGCCGTGTTTTTTTAGGTAATCCCAAAGTTCAGTGATACGTTCTGATGGCCAGTCGGCAACCATTTGCGAGAATGAATCGGCTTCACGCTTGGCGTTGTGGATCATGGTGGCATTGGCAGGGATGGTCATCACCTTAGTAAGGTGACGAATAATGCGCGGGTCTTGCGCTTTCTGTTCCCACATTTCATTCGGCAGCATCAGCATTTTTTCGATATTGAATTCAAAAAACACTTCTTCAAATTGCGGCCATTTCTTTCTCACCACATTCCATGAAATACCACACTGGAATACCTTTTCGGTAAAGGCTGCTAGCCAACGGTCGTCGGTGATTTGCGATAACTCGGCTTGGGAAAGGGGCGCACGAACAATTTTTTCGAGTTCGGCTGCTCCGCCTTTACGGTGAGCCGCACGTTGATAAATGGTGTCGAATTTTTCTTGGGTCATGAAGGTTCCAAATTACATCTGTGTAGCCAATGCTAAATGATATGGGGTTGAATCTGGCAATTGAAACCAGTCTGTTGATCAAAACATATTAGCCTAGCTTTAATTCCATCTGATACAAGGGCCAGGTTTTGCCATTGAACTCTTTCACGCTCGGCTCTTTGTCGACTACCTGAAATCCCGCTTTGTCGTAGCAGCGCGTTGCCCCGTGGTTTTGCTTAAATACGGCCAAGGTGATGGTGGTGATATTTGGGATTTCTTTCGCCGCCTCTAAGGCCGTTTCAAGCATCAATTGCCCTAATCCTTTGCCTCGTTGGTTTGGGTGAATCGCAACTCGGCAGAAACGAAGTTCATTGTCTGACATGCGTTGAAACTCCATAAAGCCAAGCAAGCCATTGGTATTCGAGTTAGTGCTAGGCGTGGAGAATGTGTAAAGCTCGACATGTGATTCTTGAGATCGTTCGATGATCGAAGTGGCTTCCAATGGCCAGCCAAAGGTTCGTCCGCCCCATAGAATGTAGTCTTCTTGGGATGTAAACCAAGTGACGATCTCTTCGGCGTCGGATGCTTTAAAGCGGTTTATTTCCATATATTTCTCTCTTCCTTATCGCGTGTCTCTTTTTCTAAGCCGTTAAACTTCTCCGCCCAACTGATCAAGAAAGCCACGCATGTAGTCGGTGCGCTTGTTGGCTTCTAATTTGGCGGATTCTGTATTCATGGTTTCAGCGAGCTTAAACAGTTTCACGTAGAAATGGTCGACACTGTAATGCTTGTCATCCAAGTCACGCTGCTTCGCGAATGGGTCTTGGTTGTTATAGAGCTCTGCGTTAAAGCTCTGACCAACGTATAGGCAGCGAGCAATGCCAATCGCACCGAGAGAATCTAGGCGATCCGCATCTTGAACAATCTGAGCTTCCAAGGTTTTTGGTGTGATGTTGGCGCTGTAACTGTGAGTGACAATGGCGTGATGAATCTCGTCGAGGTAGGACGCGGGATACTCGATAGATTTGAGAAAAGAGACCGCCTTGTCAGCTGCCATTTGTGAGCTTTGGGCTCTGTCTGGGTGGTTCTTAGGAAAGGTGAAACAATCATGAAGGTAAGCGGCAGGAAGAACGACCTCAAGCTTAGCCTGTTCTTGAGTACACAAAACCTCAGCCGTTTTGACTACTCGCTTGATATGGCTGATGTCGTGCGCGGCATCCTGTGTCATCTCTTGCTGAGCAAAATCAAGCAGTTGGCTTTCAAATCTTTTAATCACGCGTCCCTTTCTCCATCTGTAGACGTTATCAATGTTGCTTATCGATTAGTATCGTTTCATATCGACTGTAACAGTTTCTTGCGCGATGTTTTATCTTTTATAAAAGGAATATAAACAAAAAAACCGACTCAGTGAGTCGGTTTAATAGAGAGGCTCTTCTACGTTGATTAAAGCATTATCAACGGAAATTAGAGCTTAAGCGACGGCTTGCTGAAGCTGCGCTAACACATGATGTAGGGAGGGGCTGATCGTGTGACCAAGTGCTTTCACTTCGTCACATGGTTCTACCAAATCTGGGATCTGGAAACTGATCATGTTCGCTGCCATAGATGCGCGAATACCGTTGTTTGAATCTTCAAACGCTAGGCAATTTTCAGGTTCAACACCTAAGCGCTCTGCCGCTAGTAAGTAGATCTCTGGGTGAGGCTTACCGTTGGTGACTTCACAGCCTGTGCTTAACGAAGCGAAGTAAGAATCTAGGCCAGCCAGTTCAAGCTTTTTTTTCGCGATATCAAGCTGAGTCGAGGTCGCTACCGCGATTGGAATGTCGTTTGATTTAAGCCATTCAAGTAGTTCGATAACACCATCTTTAACTGGGATTGCTTGGTGCTTAACAACCGCATTGTAGCGAGTGCGCCATTCGGTGTTCAGCGCCGGGTAATCTAACCCTTCGCCGTAGCCCTTTCTAAAAATCTGTTCGATGGTTTTTGCGTTACAACCAATGATGCCTAAGTAAACATCTTGCAAGAACGGAACATCTTGCGCGTGACATGCTTCTTCAAAAATCTGCATACAAAGTCGCTCGGTGTCGAGTAACAGTCCATCCATATCAAAAATAGCAGCTTGAAAATTCATATCCGTGGTTCTTTATGTGTTGTCATCGTGAGGGCGAGTATTTTGACATAGTGTCTCGAGATAGGCGAGTCAGTGTTCAGTAAGAATATGCTTAGTTAGATCGGAAATATGCTTTTGAAGGGCTTTGTATATGATTGATTATGAATGAAATAATATCATTAAGTTATGAATCTAGCACGTTATAGGCCATACAGATCTAACAGTCACAATAATGGTTATCGTACATAACAAATTTAGATTTAGAGTCTGTCTTCCTATTACATTTCATAAACTTACGGTTCAGTTAGCGTGACCATAATCTTAGAAAAAACAATTTGCGAGAGTCCGCAATCATAGTGTGACCAAGCAATAAGTAAATGGCGGAACTTAGGGACAAAATATCATTAGTCCACATTTTTAGCAGGGTTGCTTATGTTGTATTTTGAGTTTCTATTTTTATTAGTCGTACTTTATATCGGGTCTCGGTATGGCGGTATTGGCTTAGGTGTTGTTTCTGGTATTGGTTTGGTTATCGAGGTGTTTGTCTTCAAGATGCCACCAACGTCTCCACCTGTCACCGTAATGCTGATCATCCTCGCCGTTGTTACCTGTGCTTCTATTCTTGAAGCTGCTGGTGGCTTGAAATACATGCTGCAAGTGGCGGAAAGGGTGTTAAGAAAGAACCCGAAACGCGTCACCTTGATAGCACCGTTCGTGACTTACTCGATGACTTTCCTATTGGGCACTGGCCATGCGGTTTACTCCATCATGCCTATCATCGGCGATGTTGCGCTAAAGAATGGTATTCGTCCTGAACGCCCAATGGCGGCTGCATCTGTTGCGTCTCAACTGGCGATTACTGCATCTCCAATCTCGGCAGCAGTGGTCTATTACCTCGCGCAACTTTCTGATATCCAACACTCTATTACTCTGCTTTCTATTTTGATGGTGACGGTTCCTGCAACGCTGTTCGGTACACTTTTGCTTTCTCTGTATAGCTTGAAACGTGGTAAAGAACTGAACGACGATCCTGAATACCAAGTGCGTCTAAAAGATCCTGAGTGGAAAAAGCGCATTGAGAGCACCACTGCGACATCTTTGGATGAAGTACTTCCAACTTCGGCTCGTAATGCGGTTTTGATTTTCCTATTGTCGATTGTGGTGATTGTTATCGTGGCGATGGTACCTGAGATCAGAACCATCGTAGACGGCGACAAGCCAATCAAAATGTCGGTGATCATCCAAATGATGATGCTCTGTTTCGGCGGTATCATCTTGCTGGCAACGAAAACCGACCCACGTGACGTGCCAAATGGCGTGGTATTTAAATCGGGTATGGTGGCAGCGATTGCTATCTTCGGTATTGCATGGATGTCGGATACTTACTTCCAATACGCAATGCCTCAGTTCAAGTCGGGCATCGTGGAAATGGTGACCAACTACCCGTGGACGTTTGCTCTAGCGCTATTCATCGTATCGGTTGTGGTGAACTCTCAAGCTGCTACTGCACGTATGATGCTACCTGTTGGCCTCGGTCTAGGGTTAGACCCAGCCTTGCTAATCGGCTTGATGCCAGCGGTGTACGGCTACTTCTTCATCCCGAACTACCCATCAGACATCGCAACGGTGAACTTCGATGTCTCTGGCACCACTAAGATTGGTAAGTGGTACTTCAACCACTCATTCATGTCGGTTGGTTTAATCGGTGTAGTCGGTGCATGTTGCTTAGGCTACGCTCTCGCACAGATTTTCATCGCTTAGGCTTACTTTTTATCGCTTAATCAAGCGATAACGAGATCAGAAACGAAAAACAGCGCCTGATTTGGCGCTGTTTTTGTTTTTACTGTTTGGAAGTTTTGATATGAACCTAGGTTTCGAATTAATAACCAATATTAACGAGGCTCAAAGGCGAGTGATTGAATCGCTTCTTCTCTCGCCAGTTACTGTTACAACGACTGTTACCGCTACAACTATAACTATAACTATAATTACCACCACAGCTATAACTACAGCTCACCCTCTCGGGCAATATCCAATTTACTATTCGCAACAGAAGCGTAATTTTTGAAGGCTAAACTTGAGGTTCTAAGATCAGCAAGCTGCCCTTCTGTGCGTGTTTTTTTGTTTTCTTCCTGTCTTTAAAGCGTGCATTAGCTGCTATTTCAACCCCTAGCTGGGCATTGGTCAATGCGTCGTCACTGTTATCCGTTGAGCTTAAATAGGCGGCTTCAAGTTCCGGTGGTCTGAACAAATTCGGAAGAGTCCCCCTCATTCCATCAATGTCAGATTCAGTAAAGTCTGTGATAACTGAAATTCGCCATAATTCTTCAGCAAGCAACTTATAGCTTTGATCTAATAAAATCATATAAGTGCGGGCTTTATTCTTACAGCGATCAAGTGCAATCATGTTGACACTACGGTCAAACTTCTCATTTTTACGTTTTTGATAAGCTTTTGAGGTTAAATGAATAGCTAATTTGTCCCATAGCAAAACCTTTAGGAGAAGAGGGTTAACCATAGTATCCATCTCTACATCGGTACCGATACCTGCTGTTAAGCCTGCAGCCGCTCTTACTTTAACATCGCCGCCGCCGCGGACAACAGCCTCAACCCCCGCGTTTATTCCAGCGCCGGCACTTACCCCTGCTTCAATTTTAAAACGTGCAGCATCAATGCTGCGCGCCTTAAAAGTAGCTGTGGCCGCCCCCTTAGCTTTAGCACCGATAAAAGCACTACCACCGATGGCCCCGACAATAAATTCATCAGCCCCGAGGATATTGCTGCTGTTGAATGCTCCGTCTATCTTCGCTTTAACTTCCGCACCGACAAATAAAGATGCTTCGCTCTTTAGATCAAATAGCTGCCCGATACTCAGTTCATGAGTGACTTCAAGCGTTAAACCAAACCTTGCCGCCAGTTCAGCGTTTACACCGATATCTATGCCTGGGATCAACTGCATTGGTGCAAAACCATTACGTCCTGCAAGTTCATCCTTTGAAAAATTGGTTATTTTCCCTAATTTTTGGTCAACACCGGCATTGCTTGCTATGCCGACTTCCGGGGCGCCAGCCCGCCCCTTTATAAAACCCGCACCGCCGTTGCTGCCGAAGTTTGCATGCAAGTCACTTTTTATTTTAACTCGGCCTCCTCCCGTTGCCTTAGCGGAAACTTGGTTACGGACTATATTTTTAAAATCCCAAGTACGTTTTATTTCAATTTTGGCTTCAGCAAAAAGATCCAGAGTATTTGTAGTACTCAGCTCACCGTCTTTTGCAGATGCTTTATCTTCATAACCGGTTTTTACGCCTTTACCTTTTTGGCGGATTGTAGTGTATGCAGTGCGTTTGTTCTGATCATTGAGAATTTGCCAGACTTTATTATCAATGTTCTCTTTCTGATCGTACAAACTTTTCAGGCTATCAAGTTGTGCATCAATCACTTCAAGCTGTATACGTCCTAGCTCACCGTTTCTTACAATATTTGTTCTAAGTGATTCAATGAGTTTTATCTGCTGTAGCAAAAAATTATAGGTAGTGCGGTTAATACATTTAAAGCGAATATTTTCCAGTGGCGTTTTACTTGGGCGAACTTCTCTTATTATTTTTTTGAAATGTACTCTAATCTGACTGCACAGAACCATCCACACCGGATCATTTGTCACATCTGAGGCACCAAAACCATAACTGCTACTTAGCTTCTTATGGTGTCTATATTTCATCGCTTCAAGATGAGAATAAACGGCATCAATACCTCTCTGCAGGTAAGGTATCGCTTTTACCTTATTGCTTTTAAAAGCCATATAAAGATTACCTGTCCATCTTTTAAATTCGATGTCACAGGCGCTTGGCGGCTGAAAGCTGCCGTTGGGTTTTAAAATATAATCGATATTGAGTTCTAAAGGATTTGCCATTTTAAACTCCTAAACTAGGGTTGATCGGTGAGCGCGGCGAAATGGATCTTCGAGGAAGATATAAAGTCTTGCTTTGATGACATCTCGCACTCATGGCTTCTTAAACATGCTCCAATGGATAGAGTAATCCTTAGGAAGTCATTAGAATTTCGGTACATACAGAAAAGTAGAGTTCCACTTAATTCAAGTAGGTACGCCAAAAGAGGGGATTATCTCGCCTACAATACTCATTCACACCTTAATTGGCTTAGATAAAGCGGTTAAACCCCCGGACATTACCTAGGATGAGGTCAATGTTATTGGGTATATCGATAACTTTATCATCACGGATACTTCAAAAGAAGTTATCTAAACGAAGATAAATCCAGCTTTGTGATAACGAGGCAAGAAATAGAAACAGCGCCTAATTTGGCGCTGTTTCTATTTGTTCTGTTTGGACGTATTAACGAGGCTCAAAGGCGAGTGACTGAATCGCTTCTTCGATAGTTAGGAAGTGGATCTTCATCAAGCACACTTCAGCCTTCTGGAACTCGTGATTTCGAATCAGGTTGGTCACGCTTTCAACTGAATACTGCTCAGGTTGTTTCGCGAGAGACAGTTGATTTGATCTTGATTCTAGCGAGTAGCTATCGCCTTCAGAATCAATGAGGTAATCATCTTCGCCTAAGATCATCTCTGAGCATTCCGCTTGAAATTCTTGTTCGGATGCGACGTAAATAAGTTCATCGTCACCGTCGAGTTTTACCAAAGATGGCCAACTGATCATTACTGCCTTTCAATTATGGATGTTGAAGTGTATGTCTGGACTATAAACACTTTTGAAGCTTAAGTCAGGTATTAGTGATTTATCCTATAGAAAGAACAATAAACTACTGCTCGCTGTTTGATTTGTAATTAACTTTCGATAAATATAATGTTGATGATTCGATTATAATTAACAGTTATAACTATATAAATTAAATTGATTGGGATTTTGTGAGGTTTTTAAATAGCATTTAACAATGATTATTCTAACCTGAGTTTTATTCGTGACTTTTATTAATATCTCATTAAAGACGTTGATGTTATATCTCTTACTTGGTCTTTTCTACATTAATGCAAGTCAAGTAGAATATAGATACAATCTACGTGGAGAATTAATCAATGAAAAAGCCGATAATGAATTTAACTATTATGCTGTTGATGCTCTTGGTAATCGTCTAAGTATAAGCAAAGGCGAGTTTTCTTCAGACCTTAATCCTATCACACTGACTGCTCCAGATAATTATTCGATAAAAAACTTGTCACAATCCATTACTTTTACTTGGTTACCAATTAAAGGCGCTTCCTATTACGATTTTTGGTTTGGCGATGAACCAGGAAAATTACGTCAATTTAAAACTGGTATTACAGCTACTTCACTAAAGTTGGATTTGTCTCATATTTCAGATAGCCATTCTAGATATTGGAACGTTGTCGCGCATGATGGAAAAGGCGTTAACTCCAAAAGTCCAATTTATACTTTTTCTGCACTAGATAGTGATCGAGACCAATTGCCCGATCACATCGAAGACAAGCTATGCATGTCTTCGCATATCCCCGATTCTGATAATGATGGCCTTTTAGATAGTCAAGAAATGCGTTTTGGTGAATCAATAATTATGACCTCACTTCCTTGCTTACAAGATAGTGATTTTGATGGAATCGAAGACGCGTATGAAGTTGAAGCTGGCAGTGATCCAATGGTGGTTGATAGCTATCGAGGAGATAACTGGTCGCATTATGTTGATTGGATTGCGAAGAAACATGAGCAACAGCAACTGGAAGTTATATCCGAACGCAGATTGTTAGATGTAAGAAATACCAATGGTTATGCAATTTCTGGGTTTGCTCCAGGTAGTGAATCGATGAGTATGACTTACTGGGTTAAACACGCTGAAAGTCAGGAACAACAGACAATGGGTAGTGACGATGATAGTGGTCGTCGGTTCTATTCCGGTATTGATCAAGAAAATAGTGTCACGTTCGGTGTTGGAAATAAATCTGTCACGTTAAGTAAAGTGAAGATTGAGGATGAGGATTGGACGCATGTCGCCTTGGCCTATTCAAGCTCTGTGGCAGAAATATATATTAATGGTCAACTAAAGCATACGATGAGATCTTTGGCATTTAAAGAAGCTAGCCAATATGCCCTTTGGATTGGTGCTCGTCATCACAAGCGAGCTTGGCAACCAGAAAGTGTTGAGGGGGTGATCGATAATCTTAGTGTTTGGAATGTAGCGCTATCACAACAAGATGTCGCAAAAAGCATGTTTAGTCTCGAAAGAGTGACAAGTAATAACTTACTTGGCTTTTACGACTTTAATGAAAGCCGCGGCGAATGGGTTAAAAATAGAGTAACGAATAAGTTTGACCTGAAGCTAGTGGCTGGAGCGAAGTTGAAGCTTGAAGAAAACTATATCGACTCAGATAGTGACGGTATACCTGATATATTCGAGAGTGCTCTGTGTAGTGATAGTCATAACTCCGACAGTGATGCGGATGGTATTCCTGACGGTGAAGAGTTAGGCATTGGCTCATCGCTAGATGTGACTTCAAACCCATGCAATGCCGACACTGACAACGATGGTATCGCTGATGGTTTTGAATATCACCACTCAATGAACCCAGCGAAGAACGATGCGCTTAAAAGTCATTTAGGTTCAAAGAACAGTTATTGGCAGAAGTATGTTTCTTACGTTGAAAAGAGAGACAGTGAGGTTCAGGTTATTGAAGAAGATAGGCACTTCGATGTAACAGGTAGCAATACTTATGCTATTTCTGGATTGTCGAATAATAAAGAAGACTTTTCCTTTATGTACTGGTTTAAACCTAAGGATAAATCCGAACAATATTCTGGATTTAGCGGTAAAGGGTGGCACCAAACAAAATTAGGAATAGGTACTAATAATGCCGTACAAGGAATTATTAATACTTCCTTTTATCCTAGGAGATTTCAGCAAAATATCACTATTGATAATTGGCATCATTTTACTTTCGTTTGGGATTCTAACACTTATACCACCCAAGTTTATTTAGATGGGAATTTAGCTTACTCGAGTCGTGTGCCAACTTGGTTTAATAGAAAAGAGATACTCGCGATATGGATCGGAGCATTGAATGATTCGAGTCAGCCGAAATATTTCATGAATGGCATTCTTGATAACGTGCAGATTTGGACTCAAGCCCTGGAGCAACATCAGGTTCGTCGTTACATGACCGAAGCACCTCAAGTAAACACTCAAGGGCTTGTTGCATCCTATGATTTTTCTAAATCGCGTGGTGATTGGGTAATGAATCAAGTGAGTGGTCGCTTTGATCTCAAGTTGACCGATGTTACTCGCTTAAAACCAGAGGACAAAGAGCGAGACAGTGATGGCGATGGCCTTTCTGATGCTTTTGAATTAGGGAAATGCTTGGACGTATATAACAGTGATAGTGATGAGGATGGAATTTTAGATAAAAATGAACTGACACCCTTGGCACCTTTAAAATCCACAGACCCTTGTATTAGCGATACCGATAACGATGGTATTGATGACAAATTTGAGCAAGACAATGGTATGGATCCAACAAAACATGACCTTGATGTTGTATTAAATGATAAAGAGATTGCCAACTGGGAAACCTATGCCGAAGAGAGTGTGAGTCGCCTATTAGATCAAGACAAAAAAGTGCAACACTTAGATGGTGAGTTGAACCTGTCGAACAGTTTAGGTTATGCAGTTTCTGATATTCAACGAGAGAAGAACGATGACGAAACTACATTGATGTATTGGTTTAAACCAAACAAGCAAGGCCTAGATCAATTTAGTGGCGTACAAACTGATACTTATAAAGGCAGTTACATAGGTATTAGTGGAAATGATAAGCCGCTAGTTCGTTCAAATTCTCAAAAACTTCAATCAGATATTACGATCAAATCAGATCAATGGCTCCACTTGGCGATTGTTATCTCTCAAAGTACCCAAAAGTTTTTTGTTAACGGGCAATTAGAGCAGATTATTGATAAACGAAATGAGAATTTTGGGTCCTCTTATACACTTTGGTTTGGTGCGGTTAACTATAAAGGCTTGGATGTGAAACATCAAAATGGTCAAGTTGATGATATTCAGTTCTGGAATAAAGCTCTTGCCCAAAGGGAAATAATTAATTATATGCGTCAACGGCCTGATAGTACTAACGAAAACCTTGTCGCTTGGTACGACTTCTCAAATCATCTTGGAGCTTGGGTTAAAAATAGGGCTACCGGGAAATATGATCTGAAATTGGTGAAGGGTGCACATATCATTGAATCTGAGCAAACTTACGATAGTGACAGAGATGGGTTAAGCGACGAGTTTGAAGCGACTTATTGTACTGATCCTGAAGTGTTAGACAGTGATGGTGACGGCCTTAGTGATGGTTACGAACTCAATCAAGGTTTTCTTATCAATGGCCAAAAGTTCACCACTAATCCTTGCTCCTCTGATACTGACAATGATGGTATTGATGACGCATTTGAAATCGATAACAACATGAATCCAACGTTAGTCGATGGCCATCTTATTGATGCTGAAGTTAATAAGCCAAACTGGGATAGGTATGTTGAATATATAAACCGCAGTGACGAATTTCTCTCCTCTATTGAACAGGTTGCGCCTAACGTTTTGGATATAGAAGAGACAAAAGGGTACGCCATCTCAGGTTATTACCCAAAAGAGCAACCTACCAGCATTATGTTTTGGTATAAGCCGAACGAAGATCTTTTCGTGTATGACAAATCAATGAGTGGTGTTAGTGATATAACGAATGATGTGATTTTGTCTTTAGGACACAGTATGTATGGCCCTCTTTATTGGGTTGGTAGTAGTGGTTCTGTCGCTCATCACCACGATTTAATCAATAATCAGTGGAACCACATTGCGTTAACTATAAGTGATTTAAAATCGAAGCTTTATGTTAATGGTCAAATGGTAGATGTGAGTGAAAATGCGCTTAAAATGATTGGTTATCCTTTTTTCTTGGGTGCAACTAATATTGAAGGTCTAGCGGATCGTCATATGAACGGCCAAATGGACAATGTCATGTTGTGGCAACGCGTATTAAGCCTAGAAGAGGTTAGACGCTATATGATTACGCCACCAACTCCCCAACAAGACAGCTCATTGCAATGGCTGTATGACTTTAACCACACTAGGAATGGTTGGGTAAAAAATGGCGTCACAGGGCTGTATGATTTAAAGCTGGTTCAAGGAGCTAAAATCTCTCCAGAGCAAGCGATACTTGATCAAGACCTGGATGGTTTAGATGACAAGTTAGAACTTGCAAGCTGTTTAGATGAAACCCAAGCTGACACAGACGGTGATGGTCTATTGGATGGTCAGGAATATGGAGTCAATTCCCAATATTTAACAATTACAGACCCCTGTTTATGGGACAGTGATAGGGATAATATTCCGGATGATTTTGAGTTAGAACAAAACAGTGATCCGCTTCAGAGTAACGCAGGGAAAAGTTCTGTAAATCATCCCAATTTGAGCCTTTGGGAAGAGTATGCCCAGCATCAAGTTGAACAGTTGTCACAAGACGACATCATTGAATCCTCACGTTCTTTGCAGTTAACGGATAACAATGGGTACGCAATTACCAATCACTTCTCGTTGTCGCATGACATGACGTTGATGTTTTGGGTTAAGTATCAGCCAAGTAAAGAGCAAAGATCAGGGAACATGGATACACATAAACTTGGTTTTTCATACGATAAAGTAAAATATGGTGACGAGCGCAGCACATCATATACTGCCGCAAAACTTAATTCGGATGAATGGGCACATTTAGCTCTCGTCTTGTCAAATCAAGGAAAAGCAAAATTATACTTTAACGGGCAACTCGTAGATGAAAAATACCCATCGCGCGCAGACTTACCGAATGTGTGGGCCACCTACCTTGGAGCCGTTAATGATGTAGGCTTCTCTAAAGAACATATGAAGGGGTTACTTGATAATGTTGGTATTTGGGAGCGGTCATTAAACGCAACTGAAATTTACCAGTATATGTTTACTGCGCCCAAAGCTTCGGATAGCAATCTTGCTGCATGGTATGACTTTACTCACTCCCAAGGTGATTGGGTGAAAAATAAAGCAACAGGACGATACGATCTCAAATTAACGCAAGGCGCTTACTTAGTTGCTGAGCCAACAGACGAAGATACTGACGGCGATGGCCTTGTTAACCGATTAGAGTTAGCTTTTTGTACTGATGGGTTAACGGCTGATAGCGACGGTGATGGCGTTAATGATGGTGATGAACTCTCAGTGGGCAAACCATTCATTTTGATTACTAACCCTTGCGCTCCTGACAGTGATAATGATGGCTTGACGGATGACTTTGAACGTTCTCACGGTAGTGATGGCTTGATTACTGATGCTAATTTTGACAGCAATGGCAACGGTATTTCCAACTGGGATGAATATCGAAAGATACAAACAGAGCAATTGCCTGAAACAGTGGTCGAATTTGGCGCCTTGTCGGCGAGTAAAGGTTATGCAATTACGTCTTTCTTCCCAGAAAACGGTGATTCAACCTTAATGTATTGGTTTAAATCAACCAGTGAAGAATCACAGTTATCCGGTGTAAGTGAAACTGCCGACCAGCATTATTACGTTGGAATTCAGTATGCGCAGAAGAAGTTCGCATGGGGTGAAGACAAATCGAGTGGTTATTCTTTTAGAGAGGCGGAATACTCGACGGATGATTGGAACCACATCGCGTTAGTCGTAAATGATGATCATATTCAACTATACCTCAATGGACAATTAACAAAAGAAACAATACGTTCTTGGTCGACGATTTCTGCTCCCTTCGAACATGCACTTTGGTTGGGCGCTTTGAATAAGTCGGGAATGGCTTCTGATTTTTACACTGGCCTTATTGATAACGTGCAGATATGGGACAGAGCCTTGTCAGAACCAGAACTCCACCGCTTCATGGCGCTGCATCCTAAGGAGCATATCGAGGGTTTAATCGCGTCTTATGACTTTTCGTCGGCGAAAGGAGAATGGGTAAAAAATCACGCCAATGATCAATTCGACCTAAAGTTGGTCGATGATATTGAGCTTGAAAGTCATCAAGTCAATGACTCTGACTTAGATACTATCCCGGATTACGTTGAAGCGAAAATGTGTGTTGATGCCACAACAAACGATACCGATCACGATGGATTATCCGATCGACAAGAATTAGAAATACTTGTCTCTGCATGCGATCCAGATATAGATGGGGATAGCATGTTCGATGGGTTTGAGCTTGAAGAAGGGAGCGCTTTGCGTGTTAGGGATGGCAACAAAGACAGCAATAGTGATGGTATCACCAATTGGTACTCATTTACTGATTGGTACAAAGCAGTAAAGTTGGCTCAAGGAGAGCAAGGTATATCTATATCGAGTGGTGCACTGCAATTGGATGGTAACAAAAATAGCCACGTTGTAACGGGGATTTATCCTAATTCTGAAGACAAAACATTAATGTTTGATATCAAGTTTAACCAACTTAAGGGGCTATTACAGTACGTTGGTTCTGATGACAATAATAAACATCGTTTTTACATTGGTTTAAATAAAAACGGTGATTTGAGTTACGGCGTTGGTGATGAAAGTCGAAATAATAGTGCTAGTTTAAATAGTGAACAATGGTATCACTTTACTCTTCGATACCAAGCCCCTAACGCTCAAGCATATATTGATGGTCAGTTAGTTGGGACCTTATCGAACATTCGTTTTAGCGGGCAGAGTACGGAGCCTATTACATTTGGGGGGGCTTATCCTGTAAATGCTCAGATTGACAACGTGCAACTCTGGAACCGAGCGCTTACGGATGAAGAATTAATAAATCGTAGGTCGAAGGTGTCGAGTGGACCTGAGTCGTCACTTGCTATGCACTACGATTTCGAATTCAGATTGGGTCCTTTGATAATGAACAAAGCTACCAATAAGTTAGATGCGTTACTCTCGGCAGAAAGCCTTCTAATTGAAACTCCGTTAAACCCATAAATCCGATTAAGGAAACTTAGATGCTTTTGGCAATTTTTGTCGCGCTTGCAATCGTATTGTTAGCGTTACTGCAGTCGTGTGCGCCTGCTGTTGAACCACCTACAGGCCCTTTAGGGCCAAATAGTTCATACGAACAAGGTCAAGCTCAAAAAGGGGGGGAATCAGGAGATGATTGCCATTCTTCGAGAGGAGCACCAATATGGCACTTTGACTTCAATAATCTCAACCTCGTTGTTCAAGATACGCCAATCTGGTTTGATTCGGCGTATGGACCTAATATTGAATTCACATTAACTTACAATGCGCTTGGAAAAGAAAATACAAATAATTCGGTTGGCTCTCGATGGTCCCATAGTTACAGTGACTATATAACCCAACCGAATGAATCTAATTCGCTAGTTCTGTTTGCGGGAACAGGACGCGTCGATGAATACCAACAAATTGGTACTAACTATGTTTTAAATTCACAATCGCTTCTGTCAGGAGAAGCGACTTTGCTGCCTCGGTTGAGTGTTGAAGATGGCGTGATTAAGGCGACTTACGTTGACGGCAGTTACAAAACGTTCACTCACGTGGAAAGTGGCGACTACCGATTAAGTTCCACGGTCGATCAAAGCGGTAACGCACTTAAGTTTGCTTACCAAGACGACCAGTTAACGAGTGTGACTAACGCATTAGATCAATCTCTGACTTTTAGTTATAACCAGGCCAAGCAAATTGTCTCGGTGAAAGGCCCGACGGGGTATCAAGCTCACTTCAACTATAACCAGAAAGGTGAATTAATCTCGCTTGAGGACATGCAAGGGTACTCCGCAGATATCACTTATGATGAGATGGGGATAATCTCGTCAATCACTGATGCTAAGGGACAAACCCAATTTATTGTTGAGCTAGGCAACGCTGATTCAAATCGGGTGGATGAATATCCAGCACCTGGTGACCCAATGGGAATGAGTAGCCGAGTGACTGCGATAAATCCGCTGGGTTATAAAGAGGAGTTTTTCTACAACTCAGAAACAGGCAAAGCGTGGTACATCTCACCAGAGCACTACATCAATTACGTGGATGTTAATGTTAACAATGACCAACCCGACGTTCCTAAAACTGTCTATGACTATCAGCGGTTCTCCAAAGGTTATTCTCGTGTTCAACAGGTTACTAGACCGGATGGTACATGGACTCGTTTCGAATACGATCAAAATCGTAATCTATCCAAAACTGTTTATTCAGATGGTAATTCCGTAAAGTATCGCAATAACTCGTTTGGTAAAGTTGTGGAGTTTACTGATACGCTCAATAACAGCACGATCTATGTTTACGATGATCGTCAAAACTTAATTAAAGCTGTCACGCCGACAGGCGAAAAGGGTTTTGAATACAGCCAAAATAACTTACTGATTGGTGCTACTAATTTAAACGGTGTTAAAACTCGCTATAAATACAACGACCAAGGGCAGTTATTACAAGTAACGGCTGCTGACGGTAACGTTGTCGACTTTGGTTATTCATCTGGGCGACTCGACTCGATTGTTAGTCAGGGTAAGGCGCTGGCGTCATATCAATATGATGAGCTAGGGCGCGTAACACAAGTTATTGATATACATGGTAACGCCACGCAGTATCGTTATGACCGAATTAACCAACTCACTCATGTCAGCGGAGAGGGAAATCGTGATACTGAGATTGTTTATGGGAGTTGTCCTCGCCTTGTAGAGAGCAAAACCCTTCCGGGAGGTCGAACTTACCAATATCAATATAATTCAGCAAAGCAACTGGTAGCGCTTATTGACCCTATGTTGGGCGTTACACGATTAAAACGAGATGCGGCAGGACGCACTACGGCTTTAATTGACGCCAATCAAAATAAAACAGAATTTGAATATAACGCCGTGGGTCAGCTTACAACGAAGCGTTACGCAGATGGCAGCGCGCTAAAAATTGATTACCAGCAAGGTTATATCAACAGCACCACTAATGCTCGAGGCGTTACAAAGTCTTTTCATTACAATGAAAATAACCAACTGACTCGTGTAAGTTATGGCGACGCTACACCAGAAGTTTCCTATCAATATAATTCGTTAGGAGAGCTGGTATCAGTCTCTGATGGCCAAGGTCTGACACAATATTCTTATTTCTCGGACGGTAAAGTTGAGAGCATTGATGGCCCTTGGGACAACGATACCATTGAACTTGGGTTTGATAAGCTGAATCGATTGTCTTCATTGATGTTGGATGGAGATAACTACGGTGAGTACAAGTACGACGCTCTGGGTCGACTAAAGCAAGTTTCGGCACTGGAACAGGTCTTTGAACTCACCTACGATGATTCGCCTGATAATGTTTCGGCTGACTTAACTTACCCCAATGGCATCAAGCAAGTGTTGAGCTTTGACAATATTGGCGATCTCTCCAAGCTCGAATACCGAAAAGGCGTGAATACAATCGGCAAGTTTGTTTTCGGTTTTGACGTTGCAGGTAAACTCACCCAATTAGAGTCTAACGAACCGCTCCTTCTAGAGCGCCCACAAACACAAGCCACGTACAATTCGCTTAACCAAATTTCCTCGTGGGATGGCGACAGCAGCGCTTTTGTTTATGATGCTGATGGAAACTTAGTACAAGGCTTATTGCCAGGTGAGACTCCTTTTGAAGCAGATTATGACGCTGAAAACAGACTGACCGCGATTCGTTTTGAGAAAAGTGGCACTCAGATTGAGGAACGATTTGAGTATGGTCACGATCATTTTCTAAGAGTGTATCAGCGTTTTGAAAGCAATATTAAAACCTTAGAGAAACGCTTTGTTCGCTTAGGCCTGATTGAGCTTCAAGAGCGTGACAGCGAGAACAACGTATTAGCAAACAATATATGGCGACCAGATAGAAAAGGCGGTGTCGCTGGGTTATTAATGCGTCAGCAGAGCCAGCAAAATATCTACTACATGACTAACCATCTCGGTCATGTCTATGGTGTGTTTGACCAAGCAGGCGAAAGACTCAGCCAGAGAGGTTATTCGCCTTACGGGCAAGTAAGTGGTGATGGTTTCACTCTACAGCCGTTTGGTATGTCGACCAAACGCTCAGATTTTGAAAGTGGATTAGTTTATTTTGGTTATCGCTTCTATATGCCAAACTTGGGCCGCTGGCTAAACCGCGACCCACTGCAAGAGCAAGGCGGGATTAACCTCTATGCGTATGTAAATGGTGACCCGTTAGGGTATGTGGATCCGGATGGGCGTTCACCTATGGCAGTTGGTGCAGTAGCTGGTGGGCTTTTAGCTGGTCCTCCTGGTGCAGTAGTCGGTGGTGTTGTAGGTGCGACTGCAGGAGTGGCACTATGCGTACTTACCGATCTCTGTGACTGGAATGAGTCTGGTGAAAGTGAGTTTCCTGCTCCTGGAAAGCCAGGAGAAGACGACGGCTTTATCCCTCCCAAGAAGCCTCCCAAAAACTGCGATCCTAGTGGACGGGTAAAGAACCCAAACGGGTCAGGGAAAGGTTGGGAAGATCATATAGGGGAGGTCTGGGTTCCTACAGGGGGAAAAGCTGACCATGGTGGAGACCATTGGGATGTGCAGACGCCCAAGCAACCGGGTCAAAGGCGCGGTCGATATCGTAATGTATACCCAGGAGGAAAAGTGAGAAAATGAAGAACATACAGATTATAGATGACGCAATTAATGCAACATATGATATTTTTTCGGCAACGGACGAGGAGTTTTCATTGTTGTTTCCTGCCAATACGAACATTGCTTTTATAGAAGATATTGATTCGGACAATTTAGTTGTTAAACAGGCTCTAAAGAATTTGTGGGGTCGAAGAGTACGCAAGTGCGATGTTCAAGGTATCCATGGAACTATGTTTTATGGGCTTGAAGATAAAAAAGATTATTACCCAACTTTGATCGATGAAGAAGCATGTAACCCCGATGCTTCAAAACTACGGAAATAAACGCAATGATTTGACTTGGCCAGGTTTTGTCATTTGAAATAGGACAAAAGGCCTAGTCTCAAAAAAGTAGGTGATGACCTTTCGAGCAACAACTGAAATGATTGCAAAATAAGGTGGTGTCTATGGCGACCAGATAGAAAAGGCGGTGTCGCTGGGTTATTAATGCGTCAGCAGAGCCAGCAAAATATCTACTACATGACTATCCATCTCGGTCATGTCTATGGTGTGTTTGACCAGGCTGGCGAAAGACTCAGCCAGAGAGGTTATTCGCCTTGCGGTCAAGTAAGTGGTGATGATTTCACTCTACAGCCGTTTGGTATGTCGCCCAAACGCTCAGATTTTGAAAGTGGATTAGTTTATTTTGGTTATCGCTTCTATATGCCAAACTTGGGCCGCTGGCTAAACCTTTGATTGTAAGGACTGCGCCATGTTTTGCCTTAACGCTATTTACTTAGAGATCGACCCAACGGCGCGAAGTAACCTTGCAGCGCTTGATAAATCTTTTTGCGATGCGCCATATCAGGGTACACGGGGTACATATCCGGTTTGGTTGTGCCATCTACCAAATAAACGTTTTTGATATCAGAACAGGATTCAATCACTGACTCGAAGGCTCGCGCCATCATCTCTGTTGGTAGTGAGAAGTAACGGGCAGACATCGCCTTGTCGGCAATAACACTTCGCGCCACGTAATCGTGTTTGTCTAGGTTATTGTCGCTGAGTAGTGTGGAATCGAACAGTGACATCAAACTCTCGTTTAATGGATGAGGTCGCACCTTTCTATCGTGAAGCCAACAGTCGCTGGCGAACAAGATTTGCTTGCGAGGGCCAGAGGTATCGCCGATTTCAAACGCCTTCTCAGCGATATAGTGGTCAAATGCATGCCAGAACTCGTGGGCGAGTGCACCAGCACCAGCGTTTTTAGCGAGGGCTAACTCTCTCTGGTTCGGTGCGTAGTGTGCTTGTACACCCTTTCTGCCACCACTGCCGAACGCCAAGCCTAATGTGCCACGCAAGCCAATTGCTTCTGGTGGCAAAGCCAAGATGTAAGCCAAGTCTGCTAACGAGTCGAATATCAGATTTGCAGCGAGCGCTTTCTCTTCTTTCGTTACCCAAGCGCCCACACGAATGCTGCCCATACCGAAGGTCTGTTTGATGTCCATGAATGACACCTGATCGCCATGTCGGTAGTCTGGGCCTTTGCGCGTTTTGTATTTAAAGTGGGTTAACTTCAAAAGGGTCCTTGGAAATAGATGTAGTTTAGCGCTGTTGTGTGGTGCACAGGGTTAAGTTGGGAAAGTTAGCACCTTTGTCAGTAAATTACCGAACAAAATGAGTGAGATTGTGTTCGAAAGCCTCCCATGACGTTGGGTTGCCTTCGTGGGTCAGTGGAAACAGTGACCTATTTGGTTTTGCATAGCTTAAACGATGTAACCTCTGCGTGACATGATAACTGTCTAGCCCTGAAATTGTGACTAAATCTAACGCTTCTAAATCTAGGTAGCCGTCCGGCATCACAGCACGTTTTGGCGCGTGAATCGTAACAACTTCACCAATCAACATTTGAGTTTGGTTACTTTCAATTGTTATCTGCTCTTTGAAGGCTAAGCCTATTTTCAGAGGGCTTTCCAAAACAAACGGAGCAGGGAACACATCATCGTAATAGGGCGTGAGACCGACCGCGTTAAATTCTGAGACTGATTTAGGATAACGAGCGGAAGTTTGATGAGCTTTTTGGACAAAGCCCGCCCCGATACTATTGATAGTGAAGTGTTGAGTTTCTAGGATATTTTCTAGTGTATGACGGCGACTTTCCGCAGGCCGGATGATGAAGCCAAGTAAAGGTGGATTCGACCCCAAATGAACCACGGAGCTTACTACTGCAAGATTTTCTAGCCCTTGTTTATCGCAGGTACCAATAAGGTTGGCGCTTTTGAACCCCGATAAGGAGTTAATTAAACGAGCACGTTCTCGCTGATCCATCGTTTGGATGTTTTGTTTTGAAAGGGTCATTGCCTTCATATCTTCTCTTCTTCTCACTTTTGTTTTCGACGACTTGTTTACTAACCAAACTAAAACATATTTACGCAGCATCGCTTTATTCCGATCATCCAGTTTGAATAAGTGGTAGTGAAAGGAGGATTCTTTTAGAAAATTGCAATTTTCTTGAAATAAAATGTGACACTGTAGCTTAATTTATAGTTGCAGCGGTTTGCTATTGAGCGATACCATGTACGGCTATTTCTTTGGTAAAGATGTAATTATGTCAGATGAAAAGCTCGCGCTAGAGTGGATGCGCCAACAAGCGCATAGAATTGATCCATATGTTATAAATCCATCATTTGATGAATGCGTTGAGTTGCTTGAGCCTGCCTTTAAGAAGGGCAAGAGTGTCGCGCAGCTAAAATATCTATTATCAGAAGCGGATCGCCGAGCGGGAGCTGCCGAACGTAAACATGCTGCTTTAAAGTTTGCTAAAGAAAAAAGCCCAAAGGCAGGTCAAAACCTTCGTCTGCAAAGCAAACTTCAACAAGTTCAATTGGCATTAAAGTTAGCAACTGGCGATAACAACATGACCATATCGCAGTTCTGCTCTGAGTATGATGTCAGTAAGCGAGACGGCAACGAAGCGTGGAATGAAAAGTTGGTTGAGCAGAATAATAAGAAGTGATTTCGTGATGCCGTATATGGTTTAACTAAAGATCCGACAAGATTTACTTGCTTATGTATTCATTTAAAATCCTACCAATAAATGTTGCTCAACGGTATTTCAAAAGCCTGAAGATCTTCTTTTCAGGCTTTGCTAACAGCTAGCCACTCATCAGTTCCGTCTAGTCGTTAACCACTTCTAAAAATACCGATGAGTGAATATCAGGTATTAAGGTCGAATGTTGTTGAAACTGACCTTTTGCGTTCCATCACTCTGATTCTCTAATTTAATTACATCTCCTTGATAGTAATAAGGTTCCATTGGCATCTTGCTGTTGGTTGGCCTTGCGTAGTGAAGTACAGCGGGTTTACCTTCCTCTTGTCGAGCGTATAAATAGCCAATCAGCGCATGTTCAAATTGGTGGTAGCCATTGCCCCAATGGAAAGCTTTAGTACGCTTAGGCTCAAGCCCAACACCACCGTATTTGTGGTCGACCCATACATCATGATAGGTCGGTAGGGTGTATTGCAGGACGTCTTTCATTGAACCATCGATAAGCGATACCGTCATTGCGGCTTGATCAAGCTCAGCCCATTCCCATGATGACGCCCACTGGCTGTACGGTCTGCTTTGCCAGCCCGTGATATCTTGCCCTTGCCACATCTTCTGAAGTCGTTCGCCAAAATAGTTAGATACATTGGCAAAATCTTTTTGATATTGCGCCTGAGCCAAAGTGTATTTCATGCCGTCTAAACCAAACTCAGACCAATCGGAATTTTTTAATGCATGACCAGTTAGATAGGTCATCCAATACGCTTTAATGGTGTGCCCAAAATCGTTGTGATTGGCGTTCGGCATCATTGCCGCTTTGTCGTGAATTGCGCCGTAGAAACGTTGTTCATCTTCAGAGTGGTAGTGATCAATCATGGCTTGTGTGAGCCAGTTTAAGTCATCAAGCCATTTGGCTTTGACGGGCTCTTTGAGCAGAGGAGCGACTAACAACAGGTAGCCGTTTATTTGATCAAGTTGTGCGACCAGTTCACGTCGTTTTGCACTGCCATCTTCACCGTCGGCGAGTACCCAAGCAAGACCGCTGTTGTCGCTAAGTCGATATTTATCAAAGATAAAAGTTTGTTGGGCGATGAGTGCTCCTTCTACCTTTTTGTCTTGGGTTAGGTAGTAGTACATCGCGAGTCCAACTAGCGCATACGCTTGATCTTGAGAGGTACGTTGCTGCCAATCTTGACCCATTTTTCCCTCTTTTGTGTAGCCAATAAAGCCACCATTTTTCTTATCTTCTAGTTGATCAATGAGGTAGTAGGCACCTTGCTTGGCAAGCGCTAAAGCTTGTTTGTCTCCAGTAAGGTGATAGAGCACGCCGTAGGCATAGGTTTGGCGTGATTTCATGCGCGTAAACTCTTTGCCAAAGTGCGGAGTGATCCAGCCTCTGTTCAATTCAGGACACACATCAGAGACATCGAGCAAGGTACCATCATCGCAGCGGAAAGTAGGGAAATTGCCTATCGGTTCTCCCTGTGCGCTCGGCATAAGCCAGTAAGGTGCGAGCCCTTCAGAAGCATGATTGATCCAGTCTTCTCCAGATGGAAGGGTGACATTGGCAGATACGGCGAAGCTGGTGACACTGAGTAATGCGATGGTTGCTCGTAACATAACGTTTATCTTAACTATTTGAATTTAGTTGAATATAAACAATCACATCTGCACATTGTGACTAGGCGATCACAATCGACTAAATTATTGTGGTGTAAGTGAAGAACTATGTAGGCTTGTCTCGCTGAAATGCAAAGTAATAAAAAATTATCGTTTGTCGATAAATTATTGTTGATCATCATTTGTTTTGATCTTAGTATTCTTTCATCAACTCAACAGGAATATAAGTATGTCTAAAATTCAAAAACAAAGTCGCCGAGTACGGGTACTACTGCAATGCCTTCTTGTACTGGTACCAATAATGGTGTGTTACTTTTGGTTAGTCGTTCAAACTCCCTATGACTTCCTTACTACTATGGGGATTGTTCAATTCTCTTACGAAATTGAATCTCTAACGACATTGCCATTAACTTTGACAACAAGAGTCATTGCTATGTTCACAAGTTTGGCCGTGTGGAGCATTGTTGTGTATGCGTTAATGGTTCTTATACGTTTATTCCGTAACTATGAACGAGGAGAAGTCTTCTCTTTAGAAAACGCAATGTCCTATCAGAAGCTTGGTTACTGCTTGTTTTACTGGGTGTTTGGGTCAGTCATCTACGGTGCAGTGATGTCTGTAGTTTTGTCGTTCAATAATCCCCCTGGCGAACGAATATTTGCAATTAGTTTTGTTGGTATGGACCTTTTAACCCTGATATTGGGTATGATTATCTTGATCATCTCATGGGTGATGAAAGAAGGTTATATTCTGGCTGACGAACACAGCCACACGATTTAAAGGACTTGTCATGACTATCCGCATTAATTTAGACATTATGATGGCCAAACGGAAAATGCGATTAAAGACATTGGCAAAAGAAGTTGGGATTACAGAAGCTAACTTATCAGTATTAAAAAATGATAAAGCCAAAGCAGTAAGGCTATCGACGCTCGACAAACTGTGTGAAGTTTTAGAGTGCCAACCTGGTGATATTTTGGAGTTTAAACCGAATGATCATCAAGACAGCGTGGCTGCAGAATAGTTGGTAAGAAATTTTTCTATCCAATCGAAATGAAAGAGCCTCGATATTGTATCGAGACTCTTTTTTACTCTATCTATACAGGTTTTCCTGCCTCGTCCTCTTCCACCACATCGGTTTCTAAACTCGCCTCTGCTAGCCATTTTTGTATTGATGGGCTGTTAAGCACGCGTTGTTGATATTGTGATGCCCTCTCTGAAAGTTTGATGCCATAGGTTTCGACTCGCAGCGCCACAGGTGCAAACATCGCATCGGCAATCGACCATTCACCAAATAACCAACCTTCTGGATATTGTTCCATTTGCGTCGACCATATGGCATCAATACGAGCGATGTCTTTCAATGCTTCTTCACTCAAAGCAAGCTTTCGTTGAGCGCGGCAGTTCATCGGCATTTCATTTCTGACGGCAAAAAATCCAGAGTGCATCTCTGCCGAAATTGCTCGGGCATGGGCGCGTTCTTTCACGGATTTAGGCCATGCTGCGCCGTCCAAGTAGGCTTCGTTAACGTATTCGAGAATCGCCAGTGAATCCCACACAGCAACGTCACCGTCAACTAGGGTTGGAACTTTGGCTGTTGGTGTCACTGAAGCTAGTGTGTCGTAAAAATCAGACGTGAATAGCTTGAGCTTGATGACTTCCGCATTCAGGTTGTAGTTGTCGAATATTAGCCATGCGCGTAATGACCAAGTTGAGTAGTTCTGGTTTCCAATATAAAGCTGCATAGTTGCTTCCTTGCGTTTAGTGGGTATGTATTGAGCCTAGGGGGATGCATTTGAGCTTAGGGGATTGTATTGCGGTGCACTAACGGATAATTTTGATGCATTACATTAATAAAAACGATGGGTGGTGATTTCAATATGGATATTGATGCTTTGCGAGGCTTTCTCGCGTTTGTAGAAACCAGTAGCTTTACTCGTGCAGCGAAACAGATAAATCGCACCCAATCGGCATTCAGTGCGCAGATGCGCAAACTGGAAGAAGAACTCAACGTGACCCTTTTCCAGAAAGAAGGCCGTAATCTCGTGCTGACAGAGGCTGGCTTAGCGCTGCGTTCTCATGCTGAACAGTTGGTCGCCCTCCACAATACCGCCCTCAAGCAAGTAAAGCGTTACGAAGACAAACAACCTCTAAGACTCGGTTGTCCTGAAGACTACAATGACACTATTTTGCCAAAAGTGATTCGCCTGTTGCGGAAAGCAGAACCCACCTGTTCTATTCAAGTATTCAGCCTGCCAAGCATTACGCTCAGAGAGTGGTTGGATGATGGCAGGCTTGATGCTGCAATTGTCACTCGAGCGCCTGACAGTGAAGAGGGCTATTGGCTTACCAGTGATGTGGGTGTATGGATAAGCAGCCCAGACTATGTGTTCGATGATTCTAAACCCGTCCCACTAGCCTTGTTTCAGACCGATTGTAAGTATCACGCAGCGGCAGTGAATGGCCTAACTAAACAGGGTACGCCTTATCAGTTGTTGGCGTGCAGTAATACCGCTTCGGCGCAACGTGCCATTGTTAAAGCGAGTTTAGCGATTGGCGCGATGGGTAAGCTGAGTGTGACTTCTGATTTGAACATTCTGGAAGGTATGCCACCACTGCCTTCGGTGGATATTGTGCTGATTTTAGCGAGCAAACATCACCCAGTGTTAGACAAAGAAGTGCTGAATCAACTTGTGGAGTTGGACTCCAATTAGATTTTTGCTCGGTGAGGATAATGTTGAGTGCGGAGCTAAAATAGATAGGCCGAGAACATGCTGTTTCGCGGAGGAAATGGTGGTTCTCGGCCTAGTTATTGTTAGACGTTGTTGGTAATTAAGAAAGCTTGAACTTACTCAGTTCGCCGTGTAAATCACCGGCTTTCACTGTCAGCTCATTACTGATTGCTACTGATGATGTCATGGTGTCCATTACTTCCACGGCAGTGTCATTGATGCTCACTACATTACGATTAATCTCTTCTGACACCGAGCTTTGTTCTTCAGCGGCCGAGGCAATCTGGTTGTTCATGTCGTTGATTACTTCAATCGCTTGATTGATTTCAGACAAGGCTTGATGTGCAGCTTCGGTTTCGCTTTTTGTATTGTTCGCTTGGCTCTGGCTTTGCTCCATCAGTACCACAATAGATTGAGTCTCTTGTTCTAAGCGAGCCAACATAGAGCGAATCTCTTCTGTTGAGCCTTGAGTTCGATTCGCTAGGTTACGAACCTCATCAGCAACCACTGCAAAGCCTCGACCAGCCTCACCTGCACGAGCCGCCTCAATCGCTGCATTCAGTGCAAGTAAGTTAGTTTGCTCTGCAATGCCACCAATCTCGCTTAAGATACCCTGAATAGCGGTGCTCGAATCGACTAAGTTCTGTGTTTGTTGCTGCGCATCGTTAACCTGCACAGCCAAGCTGTCTACAGCACTGGCGGCATTGTCCATGCGCGTCATACCATTAAGACTGTTGCTCTGCACTTGGCTTGCTGCTGCAGCTGCTTGAACCGCTGAGCTCGCCACTTCTTGCGCTGTTGCACTCATTTCATTGATAGCAGTGGCAAGTGAGTTCACTTCGTTAACTTGAGAATTCAGCTGGTCACGTGAAACTTCAGCACGAGCTTGGCCTTCTGTCGCGTTTTTATCCACTTGGTCGGCGGTTACCATCACGGTAAGTAGCATCTCTTGTATACGAGATAGGAAGGTATTGAACCAGTGTGCAAGCTGAGCGGTTTCATCCTTACCTTTCACTTCAATGCGATAAGTTAAGTCACCCTCACCCTGTGCTGCATCTTTAAAGCGTTCCACTAAGTTGTTCAAAACCTTGCCCAAAGAGCTAGCAATGAACGCCATTGAGGCAATGCCTAGAAGAGCGGCGATGATTCCCGCCCACACACCTTTTTCAAGTGCTTTTGAATTCTGAGCATCACTCCACTCGGTGTAGTCATTGACGCTTTTGGCTAGGTAACTACTAGGAACAGACACCATGACTACCCATGGCGCATCACTGGTATCAATTGCGGTAATCGCGTACTCATCGCCGCCGAAAGTCACAAGACCGGCGCCTTCTCTGTTAGCGATAGACTGAATCTTTGACCATTCAGATTCCAATTCAGAAGAGACTTTTTTACCCACCATATTTCCAGTTCGGCTGTTGGCCAGTGTAATGCCTTTCCATGAAGTGATTAGGATTTTTCCTTGGCCATCAAACAGGTTACGCGCAAGTAACTCACTTTGGCTTTGGAGTTCATGTAGGGACAAATCAAAGCCTAGTGAGCCGATGATTTTTCCGTCATGTTTGATTGGTTGGCTGATGGTGGTAATGAGCTCTTGTTTGCCGCGCACTGAATAAAAATACGGTTCCATCACAAACGTTTTACCCGTTTGATATGGCATTAAGTGCCAGTCATCTTTGCGCTCACCGTTGCTGTTGAGCTCGGTATTGCTAAAGCTTTCCATTGCGACAGCATCAAAGCTGTTCTGGTCATTGGGAGAGAAGAAAGGCGCAAGGTAGCCCTGACTGTTAAAACCTAACTCAGTGTTAAAGCTTAATTCGATGTTTGAGCCAGATTCGATATTCGAGTCTTGTTGGTTATCTGAAATCAGCGACGTATTTGAGCCATTTTCGCTGTTCACGTTGAGCTCGTTATTCAAGACAGACGGCTGTGACCATGTCTTATCTTCCCAAACCATGTAACCGGCAAATACAGCTTTGTTTTGTGCTTCCAAGGCGGCAGTAAACTGTTTCACGATAAGCTCTGCACTTGCGTCGGTTTCTGAACTTAATTCGATGATTGAGCGCACTTGCTTAAGGTTCGCTAATACGGGGTTAAGCTGGTTAGCGATGTTCAAACCTTGTTGAAGTGCCGTGTTTTGTAAATCCGTAGCCGTGGCCTCTGTCAGCTGCGTTTTTACTTTTTCAGTGACTTGTTTATTCACATCGGTAAATGCGTTGGTCGTCATTCCCATGGCGATTAACAGAGTGAAAGCCATCGCTCCGCCGGCACTCACCGCAATTCGCGTTCGTATACTGTTAAACATATGATCTCTCTAGCCAAATAGTGGTAAATTTCAGAGATTTTAAACAAGATATGTGAATGGAAAATTCGAAATAATGAACACAATAAGAATAGGGTGATTAAAAATATAAATAGGATGGTATTGTGCTTAGATTTATATCTTGCAGGCAAGTTCTATAAGGTAAGTAAATAACCATTTTTAGCTCATTAGCTATTTGTATTTATTGATCTTTTAAATTTATTGATGAAATTTATTTTTCTAAAAATCAACATGTTGTAATTTGAAAATTCTCAGAATATAGATTGTTCATTTCATGATATCAATCACATTTTAATTTAGTTCTAAGCGCAAGATACCCACTTACAAAGTGTGTATTTATACTTTGCAGACTAAATTCAAGTAACTGGGCCATTGATCATCTTCATTATTAAAGAATCCCCAAGCTCTTTAGCTTTCGATAAATGGTATTGCGGCTGATACCCAGTATTCTCGAAGTCTTGCTGATATTACCTTGGTTGGCTTGATAGGTTTGTAGCAAGGTCTCTTCAACGGTACTTCTTAAATCTGCATTTGGCCTACCTTCGATGATACGAGAAGCAGTAATCTGGTGATGACTATCTTGAGCTAAAGAGGTGAGGTGCTGAGCAAGATGGCTAGGTACATGCTCTAGTGTGAGTTGTGGTTCATCACTCGCGAGTAGGGCTGCGACCTTAAGTAAGTTATCTAATTCACGGATATTACCGGGCCATGAATAGGCGCACAGTAAGCTCATTAAGTGCGGGCAGATTGTCTGTTCGTCTTCGGTATATTTACGATGAATGTGTTCGATTAGGGCGTGTTTGTCTTGTCGATGTTGCAGGCTTGGCAAGGTGAAGGCTAAGCCGTTTAGGCGATAATACAAGTCTTGTCTAAATTCCCCCGTAGCGACCAATTGTTCCAGATTTTTATGAGTGGCGGCGATGATCTGACAATCGACTTGGTAGCTCTGATTTGAACCAACAGGGACTACGGATTTGTCTTGTAGAACATGCAGCAATCGACACTGAGCCTCCAATGGCATGTCGGCAATCTCATCTAGAAACAGAATTCCCTTATCCGCTTGGCGGATCTTGCCTTGGAATCCTTTGTGGCTTGCGCCAGTAAAAGCGCCCGGCGCGTAGCCAAACAGTTCTGATTCGATAAGATCTTTCGGTAGCGCGCCACAATTTACTGCTACTAGGGGCGAAGATTTACGTTGGCTCTGCTTGTGTAACGCTTTAACAAACTCGCCCTTACCGACCCCCGTTTCGCCTAATATTAATAGGCTGATCCCTTTGTCGATAACCTTGTTAGCTTGCTGCCAAGCGTGTTCTATCTGTTGCTCGCCATGGTGCAGATCGCACGACGCTGAAATGGAGCGCGTGCGCTTGATGGTTGGTTGTTTGAGGTGTTGTTTCTCAAATACAAAAGGTGCATCAAATGAGGCTCGATTGAAGAGAGTCTCAATGCATTCGCCGACGATCGAGGTTTGATCCAGCAGCTGAGAGGCGACCTGATTGTGCGCCACAACCTCACCAGCTTCATTGGCTATCACAATTCCTTGCCAGCCGCTGTGTAATAACGATTTTTCACATGCGAGGTCGATTCGAGTGGTGCCTTGTGGGATATGACTCAGAAGCTGATTTTCAATAAGCTGAACCATATTTTGAACCAGCAATTGGACGGAACTGTCGTGCTGCTGTTGCTCACTGGTGATGTCCAATATGCCAACCATTTGCCCTTGATGATCAAACACCGGGCTTGCTGAACAGCTGATAAATCGATGCTGGTGGATGAAGTGTTGTTCGCCAATGATGGATACTGGTTTCGCTTCAACGATGGCGGTGCCAATCGCGTTGGTGCCTTTAAGTTGTTCCTGCCAACATGCTCCCGAGCTGAGTGCAATTGACGTCAGCTTCTCTTTAAACCGCTCCTGTCCCCAACTCGCCAGAATGACGCCCTCAATATCGGTCAGGATCAAACGACTGTCAGTGCGTGCAAACATCTGATTAAACAGAGGGAGAGCATTACGTTCGACTATTTGAATCAAGTCGGACGATTGATGACGTCGCTGTTTAAGGATTGATTGTGGCAGGCGAATGTCTTCAGGAAGTCGTCTCTGTTTTAGACCCGCTTCTGTGCTGCGGTGCCAAGAGGATGAAAGCCAATCTGAGGTGTTTGCTTGTTGAAGGTGCATGACTGTTCCATGTCGTAACAGTGAGGGTGTACCAAATTGGAACAGTTGAACACCGGAGTAGTTTCCATACATCCGTTCAATGCCAACTCACTTTGGGTTGTAAACGTTTGGTAATCATAGTTTTACAATTTATTAACAACAAGTTTTAAAGTTCTGGCGTGTGATTTGCGTTGTTACTGTTGTGAAGAAAACACGAAGTATCAGTGTTTTAAACAGAAAGCATAAACATGGTGACACTCTTTTTTAGAGCTCTTTTCTCAAGGGAAGCTGCCATGCTAGCTCGACAACATAAGCTCAATAACGAATGAATAACGACTAAAAATCTAAGAAGGATCTAACTATGATTTACGCACAGCCGGGTAGTGATAACGCAGTGGTTAACTTTAAAGCGCAATACGATAACTTTATCGGTGGCGAGTGGGTGAAGCCAGTCAGCGGCGAGTATTTTGATAACACTTCCCCAGTGAATGGTCAGGTGTATTGCCAAGTGGCACGTTCAACCGAGGCCGACATTAGCTTGGCACTCGATGCGGCGCATGCAGCTCGTGCAAGTTGGGCTTCGATCAGTGTGACTGAGCGTTCGAACATCCTGCTTAAAATTGCCGACCGCATTGAAGCGAACCTTGAAGAAATCGCAGTCGCCGAAACGTGGGAAAACGGCAAGCCTGTGCGTGAAACTTTGGCAGCAGACATTCCTTTGGTTGTCGATCACTTCCGTTATTTCGCGGGTTGTATTCGTGCGCAAGAAGGCAGCGCAGCAGAGCTAGATTCAAACACCGCAAGTTACCACTTCCCAGAACCTATTGGTGTCGTAGGGCAGATCATTCCTTGGAACTTCCCGATTTTAATGGCGGCTTGGAAACTGGCACCAGCACTGGCTGCGGGCTGTTGTGTTGTGATGAAACCCGCCGAGCAAACGCCAACCTCGATTTTGGTTATGATGGAGAAGATCGCTGATCTTCTGCCTGCGGGAGTTGTGAACATCGTTAATGGTTTTGGTAGCGAAGCGGGTCAAGCATTAGCAACCAGCGATCGCATTGCTAAGTTAGCATTTACGGGTTCAACAGAAGTCGGTCACCACATCTTGAAATGTGCAGCAGAAAGCTTGATTCCATCAACGGTTGAGCTTGGCGGTAAGTCTCCAAACATCTACTTCCCAGATATCTTTAACCATGAAGACGAGTACCTAGACAAGTGTGTCGAAGGTATGTTGCTGGCGTTCTTTAACCAAGGTGAAGTGTGTACCTGTCCATCACGTGTATTGATCCATGAATCGGTGTACGACAAGTTTATCGACAAGGTGGTCGAGCGTGCTCAAACTATTAAACAAGGTAACCCGTTAGATACCGATACTCAGGTTGGCGCACAAGCTTCTAAAGAGCAGTTTGATAAGATCTTGAGCTACCTAGAAATCGGTCGTCAAGAAGGCGCGAAAGTGCTGACAGGTGGTGAAATTGCGCAGCAACCTGATGATCTCGGTAATGGTTACTACATCCAGCCAACCATGCTGGAAGGGCACAATAAGATGCGTGTATTCCAAGAAGAGATCTTCGGCCCTGTTATCGCTGTGACGACGTTTAAAGATGAAGCGGAAGCGTTAGAAATCGCTAACGATACCGAGTATGGTTTAGGTGCTGGCGTGTGGACGCGTGATGCAAACTTAGCGTATCGCATGGGTCGTAACATTGAAGCGGGGCGTATTTGGGTGAACTGTTACCACGCTTACCCAGCTCATGCCGCGTTTGGTGGTTACAAAAAATCAGGCATTGGCCGTGAGACACATAAGATGATGCTCGACCACTACCAAAACACCAAGAACCTGCTGATCAGCTACGATACCAATCCGCTAGGTTTCTTCTAAAGCCAGATTCTTCTAGAAGAATGAGACTGAATCATGAACCAGAAGAATAGCTAACAACGTAGTAGGCTTAACAAAAAATAAGCAAAACGCCCAACTCATTTGAGTTGGGCGTTTTTATGCTTGAATCGTTCTAGTTTTGCGAAAAGAAGATCTCTGGCTTGTGGGTTGGGCCTGAATTACCTTCTAGCTGAGTAAGCTCTAATCCTTGTTTCCCTATCAGAGAACCGACTAATTGGCGGTTAAACGGGTAACTGTCAGGGTTGTTAATGTACTCTTCAACATTAACCCATTTAGCCTCTGCAATTTCATCGGTGTCTTGAATCGCAATCTCTTGGGTTTGAGCGATAAGGTGGCAAATAAAGTAGAGGTTCGATTTTCCGAACTGATACGGGTGTCTCGTCGCCATGCCAACCACTGAAATGAATGTGGCTTCGATGCCTGTCTCTTCCAGAGTTTCACGAACAACCGATTCTTCAATGCCTTCACCCAACTCAATATGGCCGCCCGGTAATTTGTAGCCCGTCATACCGTGCTCTTTAATCATCAGCACTTGGTTGTGTTCGTTAGTGATCAATGCGCCTGCGCCCAAGGTGTGGGTCGGAATGAAAGGCACGAACTCGACAATTTCGGATTTATGGATCAGTGTAATTTCGTCTTCCAAACAGTTGTGAAACACAAAGCCAAGCTCAGTCGCCACCGGAATAAGGTGTGAGAGAGAAATAGGTAAACTAATCCAAATGATGCCTTTGTTATTTTGCTTTGAAAATCCGGTGATCTCGCTGAGTTCGGCATTGAATGAATCCGCATCGTGAGGGGCGGTTGCTAGGTCGATGATGATGCCGTTAAATTTGTCGAGCGTAAATTCCACGAGTGATCCTTTATTATTTTTGATTTATTGAGCGTCGAGCATAGTCTGAGCTTATAACATCTTAAGGGCTTATAACACCTATGCGGCTTGCGACATTTCGATTGTTTTTATCACCTTGGGATAAAGAGCCGTCGCGGGTGAAAGTGGAAAAGAGGAGAGTGTAAAGCGGGCGGCTTGAAACAAAAAATTGCGCTAGAAACAAAAACTGCGCTTGGAAGCCAAAGCGCAGTCTGAAGATAAATCTTATCTAAGGTTTACTCTAACGAATATAGTTCGCATCAACACTTACGTACCAGTGCTGCAGCTTTCCGTCGGCCTTTTTGATCCACAAATCGTTGGTGTAGCTCTCAATCTTGCCGTTAACCGTAAGGTTGAATGTATTATCGTCGAATTCGCCAAGCTTCACGAACTGGTCTGTGGTAACCAGGAAAGGGTCCATGTCGTCTACGCCAACCACATCTGAAATCACATAGTAGTGGTAGGTCAGCGGCTTGCTCGCATCATTCGGGTTGCTGCGGTACGCCACAAGCTTGAATGGTTCCGTTAATGGAACGTCGAGCGTTTGCTTGTCCATGGTCGCTGGAATCGGGATAAACAGCCAAGCGGTAAACAGACCGCTCAGTAAAACCATCAGGAAGAAAAGAGTCTTAATTGCTTTCATAGCAACCTTCAAAATAGGTGATGTAGAAGACGCTATGGTAACAGGTTTGATTTGCCGATTGTAAGAGTATAAATAAGTGAAGGTGACACCTGTCTGTTAGGAAACTTGAACGAATTGACACACTGTTCATAAGTCACAATCTACACTAGTGTGAGTGACCTTGAGATAGGTTGATCATCACAACACCTGCTGCCACAAATAACATACCAACCCACACCATAGTATCTAGGTGCTGGCGGTAAACAAACGTAGAAATCAAGCTCACGGTTACGATAGCCAAGCCCGCCCATAAAGAGTGAACCACACCTACAGGCATCCCTTTCATAGCTTGGCTTAAAAATAGAAATGCAGCCAAATGTCCTGAAATCACCAATAGAGCAGGGATGGGTTTAGACAAACTGAAACCGTCGGTTGCTTTAAGTGCTACGTGAGAAAGTGCTTCCGCCATCACGCCCATCATTAAGAAAAACCAGCTCATAGTCGTACCTTTTAGTTGTATTGTTTTTTGTTGGTATAGCGGGGTATTTGAAAGTGTTAATCGTTGTTGCTGCTCTCTAGTAACAGCGTATTTGCCTAAACAGCAGGCACAAAAAAGCCCACACCTCACGCTTTTGCAAGGTGTGGGCTAATTCGGTGTGACTACTTGTTTAGGTAAGCAGCATGGAACTCAATATGCTCATCAATAAAGCTAGATATGAAGTAGTAGCTGTGATCGTAACCTGGCTGCATACGTAGCTCTAAATCGGCATTGGTTACCTTAGCCGCTTCGACTAATTGTTCAGGCTTAAGCTGCTCAATCAGGAAGTTATCAGCTTCGCCTTGGTCTACTAACATTGGCAGTTTAGTGCCTTTGGTTTTTAGAAGTTCAGAGGCATCGTAGTGCTTCCATTCTTCAATATCTAAGCCTAGATATTGGTTGAATGCTTTTTGTCCCCAAGGGCATTGCATTGGGTTGGTGATTGGGCTGAATGCTGATATAGAACGGTAGTTATCTTCGTTTTTAATACCAATCGTTAGGGCCCCGTGTCCGCCCATGCTGTGACCGGAAATCGATTTCACAGATGTTACTGGGAAGAAAGACTCAATCAAGGCAGGAAGCTCTGTTACCACGTAGTCGTACATGTGGTAATGGCTGTCCCATGGCGCTTGAGTAGCATTCACGTAGAATCCTGCACCTTGGCCTAGATCGTAGCTTTCATTATCGGCAACGCCTTCGCCACGTGGGCTAGTATCAGGTGCAACAATAGCGATGCCTTGCTCAGCCGCGGCTTTGAATGCGCCAGCTTTTTGCATGAAGTTTTCATCGGTACAGGTTAAGCCTGATAACCAATACAAAACAGGAACTGGGTTTTCTTTGCTTGCATTTGGTGGCAAGAAAATAGCGAAACGCATATTACAGTCAAGCGTTGTTGAAAAGTGGGTGTATTGTTTGTGCCAACCACCAGCAACCTTTGCTTGGCTAATGTTTTCGATTGTCATTTATTGTGCTCCGTTAGGTTGATGGTTTCGGAATTAATGTGTTTGGGTTGTTTAATACTAAAGCCAAAGTCATAGCTAAAGGTTTCACCACCCACCGGGCAGGAGGTGGTGAAGACAGTTTCGCTCTGATGTTTAAGTCAGAACTGTGGTCTCGATACCGAGGCATCGAGACCAAGGAGAATTACTTATCCATGTGTAGAACAGTACGGATAGATTCACCTTTGTGCATTAGGTCGAATGCTTCGTTTACATCTTGCAGACCCATAGTGTGAGTAATGAACTCTTGTAGACCAAACTCACCAGCCATGTAACGGTTTACGATTTCTGGAAGCTCAGAGCGGCCTTTAACACCACCGAAAGCAGAACCACGCCATACACGACCTGTTACTAGTTGGAACGGACGAGTTGAGATCTCTTGACCTGCACCAGCAACACCGATGATTACAGATTCGCCCCAACCTTTGTGGCAGCACTCTAGTGCTTGACGCATAACGTTAACGTTACCGATACACTCGAAAGAGTATTCAACGCCACCGTCTGTCATCTCAACGATAACGTCTTGGATTGGCTTGTCGTAGTTCATTGGGTTGATGCAGTCAGTCGCGCCAAGTTGTTTCGCTAGCTCGAATTTGCTCTCGTTGATATCAACACCGATGATGCGGTCAGCACCAGCCATGCGAGCACCAATGATTGCAGATAGACCGATACCGCCTAGGCCGAATACAGCAACGTTGTCGCCTTTTTCTACTTTAGCTGTGTTAAGTACTGCGCCCATACCTGTTGTAACGCCACAACCTAGAAGACAAACTTCTTCAAGTGGTGCTTCTTTGCTTACTTTCGCTAGTGAGATTTCTGGAAGTACTGTGTACTCAGAGAAAGTAGAACAACCCATGTAATGGAAAATAGTTTCGCCATTGATAGAGAAGCGGCTTGTACCGTCTGGCATTAGGCCTTTACCTTGCGTTTCACGAACGGCTTGGCATAGGTTAGTTTTACCAGACTTACAGAATTTACATTCGCCACATTCAGCTGTGTAAAGTGGGATAACGTGGTCGCCAATTTCAACGCTTGTTACGCCTTCGCCGATCATTTCAACGATACCGCCACCTTCGTGACCAAGAATTGAAGGGAAGATACCTTCTGGATCGTCACCTGAAAGAGTGAATGCATCAGTGTGACAAACGCCAGTAGCAACGATACGAACTAGAACCTCACCAGCTTTAGGAAGTTGTACATCAACTTCTTCCATTTTTAGCGGTTCACCAGCTGCCCATGCAACCATTGCTTTTGATTTGATATGAGTTTGACCAGGTTTAATTTCGATTGTCATTGGATGTTTCCTATATATGTCAGTACAGCGGATAACCGTGCAATTAAATTCAACCCGTTAAGCGTAGTTGAGCTTAATTGTTTCCGCTCTCTCGTTTTGTTGGAGCTAGTATAGGTGTGAGTGCATGTTTTGATAATCCCCCTAAATAGAAAATGATTATTACCCATATGTAACAATAAGGGGGGTATCTAGGGAACGGTGAAAGGCTCTTCTTACTTTTGTTTCTAATGATCTGTTTGTAATTGCTGCTCGTTACTCTATTTAGGCGACGATTATCAATTGAGGGTTTGAGAGTGGTTATTCCATTAAGAGTTCTCAGTGCTTAATGTTCTTTTTATTTATGCGTAATCTGATAGATAGGGTTTAATGATTAGTGAGATACGAAACTCAAGCTTGTATCTCACTAAGACTGTCGCTTAACAGATGAGAGTTTTATCGGTTAACTAACAAGACTAGTTCGATTCTTGAAAATGCTAGAAGGACCATGACCTCTAGCTAGAATTAGATTCCCTTCTGCTTCATACCAAACATGCTCAATCGTATTGAATTTTTTGAGCTCAGCGATACCTGAACTGAGTGTTACTGTCACTTTCTGCTCGTTGATAGCGAATGGCGTCGTAGAAATAGTTTGCTGAATATCGTTGACTAAGTTGAACTCATTGACGGTACTTTCTCTAAAACTATCGCTTTTTATTAGTACAACAAATCGCCCTTCACCTAAGTAATACAAGTAGTCTCGATTGATAATGGTATAGCTTCTCTGAACCACGTCTTTAATCAACTTATCTGAGTATGCGTAACCAAATTTGCTACTAATTTTTTTAAGATTGTCGATATCGAACATAATGAACGAGTTATAGTCACTGAAATCATTGTTGAGTGTTTGCAGTAAAGAGTTGCGGCTTAGTGCTCCTGTGAGTAGATCATGGCTGCCAAGATATCGAGCGTAGAGTTTCGACCCTTCACGTTCCTTTTCATATTTACGGCTCACCGCTGTTACGACTAAGTAAACACACAAAAAGTTGATGACTGAAAGTATGTACTCGTGTTTGTTGTAGAGTGCTATTTCATACAGCAAAATCGATAGCTGAATAAACAACAGTCCCATCGAATATGTTAATGAGTTGCGACTTCCTAACAGTAGGTAAAACAGAAGAGGCACACTACAAGACCAAATGTAGATACCCTCTTCGATGGGTTTTGCGTACTCAGCAAAACATATTGCTGTCGCAATAAAGAAGACATGAATATGGGAGTGCAGTGTGACGTTTTGGTTATCTCTAATTTTATAGAGTGAGTACCCACCTAATAGAATATAAGATGCTTCTATTAACGATAATGCGTAAGACTTATTGGGAAACACAAAGCTGTTGCCAATGGACATGGGGATAGCCATAACCATAAGTGTCACGCAGAGTGCACTTAAAACTTGCTTGCGCATGGTTTCATTGGAGTCAATCATTAGAGCTCCCTGAATAAATGGTAAAGATTGTAGATTCTCCAATTGTAGTTTAGGTGAATCATCGACTATGACATGTATTCTAGCCATATGCATACAAGATAGAAGTGCTTGGTCTAAATATTACCCTAATTATCTAAGGTGGCTACATTGTGAATTGGATGCCCAGATTAAAGGCTTTTTCCGAGTAACGACGTTTGGAGCTCTCTATGCCTGCCACTAACCCAAAGACGCGCCCAAATTGAAATACGTTGTTCATTTTGAAAGTGTCTTTATCTACGTCTAAGAAGTCGTGCTGGTAGGAAAGATCGATCAACCAATGTGATGCAACTTGTACTCGAGCCCCAGTCTTGCAGTATGCAGCTTGCTCGCTGAATGAGCTACTGTAATCACTGTTTGCTCGATAATTGACTGCTCCACATGAGGTCGGGATCGAAAAATGGTCAGTAATGGGGGCATTAAAGCCTCCTCCGATTTTCCAAGTGTCGATCTCTGAACTTACACGAGTAACAAAATCAGCATTGCCTTCAATGAATAGTGACTCTGTAATATTGATACCAAGGTTCAGGTATAGCCCAGCCAGTGTTTTGTCTTCACTGTTGGAGTATTTATTATTCAGGTAGTCCTCAAATGCCCCTTTTTCTAGGGTTGTTTGCTTATATCCAAAGCCAATATACGTTAGCTCCTGAACTATGTTGCTGCTTGCTACAGCAGGAGACGCCATCAATACAGCAGATAGAGCAGTAATTATTGCTTTCATCGTTAAAATTCCAGAATTAGACAGTAGGGGTATACTAAAATTGTTTTATAAATCGGTCGAATAAATAGATGTAAGTTTTGTAAGGTTTTTAGTGCTATTTTTGAGCGTGTTATAGTGAATAATTGCACCTATTTGAAGAGGGGATGAACAGGAATTTCATAGTTTGAGCTGATTTTTGAGAGATGGTGGCACGAATGTTAAGAAATAAGAAGAGTTGTTACAGTATAAGAGCTTGTACGTTGAGAGTGCCGAATGTATCGCACGTGGTTTTGTAAGTTATGTATCTGTTTGGCTTTGTCGTCTAAACTTTAATTTACAATCAATAAGTATATATTGTGTCGGTAAGCTTGATTTATTTAGGTGAGATTTTGAGTAAAGGAAAAATTCTAATCGTTGAAGATGACTTGGAGATTCGTCGTCTTGTTCAGATGTATTTAGAGGCAGATGATTATCAGGTCTATGCGATTGACGATGGTGCTGAAGCAATACAGGCAATTCATGATCTTCAACCTGATTTAGTACTGCTTGATTTGATGCTTCCCGGAATGAGCGGAGCCGAGATTTGCGTAAAGGCAAAGCAATTTTATCATGGGATGATATTGGTTCTCACTGCGTCTGAAGAGGAAATGAGTGAAGTCAGTTTACTTCGATTTGGTGCTGATGATTACATGACGAAACCTGTTCGAGGTCATGTTCTTTTAGCGCGTATCGAAGCTTTATTAAGGCGTAAAGAAGGAAGGCCAATTAGAAGTTCAGAATCTCCCCTTTCGTTAACCCACCAACCATCTTCCACTTTCCAAATCGATGCAATTAGAAAAGAAGTGAGTTGTCAGGGGCAGGATCTTCAGTTGACCGCTGCACAGTTTGAAATCTTCCAAATACTGATGGCTAACAAAGGAGAGATCGTGAGCAGAGAGCAATGCTGCCAGCTGTTTCGAGGCATGGAGTATGGCTTTAACGATCGCTCGGTCGATATGAGAATTTCTGGTCTAAGAAAAAAATTGGCGAGTGCTAAATGCTCTGGAACCATGATTCGCACCATTCGTAATAAAGGGTACATGCTTGTTGATGGTTAATAAATGTTCGAGCATGTTTTGTCGGCTCTATATCGGAATATTTGTTTCGATAATCTTAATTGTTGCCTTTATTTTTGGTGTTGGGGGCGGGTATTTATATAAGAGTAACGCAGAGGCATTTCTAAGAGACAGTCACCTTTTTTTAGCAAAATATATAGAGAGTGAACAGCAAGAGTTCGGGTTATTCGCAGACTTACAACAACAACGAAAAATTGATTCGTATACGATTAAGTTAGAACTTATTAAGCAATGGGATGGCTCACCACCTTGCCCTTCTTGTCAGGAGTTAACTCAAATCGATGGTTCCATCATCTATGATAGAGCGCAGTACTACACCGCGGTAATGGCAATTCCAAATAGCCTAGATTACCTCGTTTTTTCCAAAGATAAAGATTACTTTACCTATATAACGCCTTGGTTTAAAACCACGTCTATCCTGTTTTTTCTTTCATTGATATGCGGTGTTATTCCCATTTTTATTTTTGCCATCTATTTACCTCTAAGGCAGTTACAATATCAAGCTCAAGAGTTTCAGAGCACTCAAACTCAATTTGGTGATGGAAATTTTTCTAAGAGAGCAGATACGAACGTGCCAAACCCCGTTGGTAATGTGGCAGAAAACTTTAATCGTATGGCTGATGAGATTGAGAGTCGTCTTGTACAGAGCCAAGTGTTTGCTCAAGCGATTCCTCATGAAGTTCGCACTCCTTTGAGTCGTATTCAGCTGGTGAGTGACCTTATTCGCATAAAGAATCCGTCTATCGATCCTAATTTACTTGATGATATTGACCTATATATTGAAGATATTAATACGTTAACCGAAGATATCATCAAGCTTTCTCGGCTAACGTCTAAAGAGTCATCATTCTACGAAGCTCGTAAAATGGAGCTTGATTTTATTGGGTTTGTGCGATCTCGTGTTGAAGCGCTCCCCCATGGGAAGGTGGCTGTAGAGTGCCATTTTATTGATGAAGTGATGATTCTGTGCGACCACACGATGGCTCGCTTAGTCGTCGATAACTTGATAAAGAATGCAATTAAATATGCTAATAAAAAAGTATTGTTGACCATCGAGAGAACACACAATGAAGTTTGCATGATGGTTGAAGATGACGGGGAAGGAATTCCAAAAGACAGGCGAGAGGAGGTTTTTGTACCTTTCTCGCGGTTGGATAAAAGCCGAACCTCAAAGACCGGCGGTTTTGGATTAGGGCTCGCTATCACTCAAGCTGCGGTTAACCGCTCTGGTTGGTGCATTGAGGTAGAAGAGAGCCGTTTTTCTGGTGCTCAGTTTAATTTTCGTATCCCACACCAAGGTCAATTAGAGGTTACTGATTTATAACGGACGGATTTGATTTAAGTCTTAGTTTGTCTCAAGGACCCGTCATATCTTTAGCTATAGTATTCGCCGTATATTGAGGGGCTGCAGCTGAGTTCAAACTCTATTGAGTCAGAACTCAGGCACATAGATACTGGGTTTTTAAATAGAACCTAATTGATTGTTCTCCATACTTTGGCCGTTTCTTGAAAAACTAGCGTAAATGTATAGTCGTAATTGTTGCTTCCAGGGTCGTTGATCGAGCCATCGGTTGGATTATCAATGATTTCCCCCATACTGTAATTGTTGTTGCTGTCGTATGTACAACTACAGTTTTCGAACAGTAAGAGATACTCGGTCCCAGAAGTTAGATTTTTTGTGGTTAAGCTAATTTCATTCCAGCCACCATTGATATTTACATTTGAAGCTAACGACTCTATAGCTGCTAAATCTCCCGTCGGTGCTATTGAAATGTTAATTGCACTTGCAGAGCTCGCCATAAGCTTTATTGCTGAGAGCGTAGTGTTCTTATCTAATGTGAACGTTTGAGCAAAATTGATTGAATTACTAGCGCTCATGTTCCCACTGTTTGAGGTACCAATCGATTGTTCGTTCGTACTTATTAGTAATTGCAGTGCAGATATACCTGCATTGAAAACCAACGTACCATCTGGTGTCGCATCCTTATCAACACTATCGAGCTCGGATTGAGTAAAGTAGTTCACTAAAGCCGCGGCATCGTCTCCTTTCAAGCCCTGTGGGCCGGTATCGCCTTTAGGGCCTTGCGCGCCAGTTGCACCTTGTAAGCCTTGTAGGCCGGTATCGCCTTTAGGGCCTTGCGCGCCAGTTGCACCTTGTAAGCCTTGTAGGCCGGTATCGCCTTTAGGGCCTTGCGCGCCAGTTGCACCTTGTAAGCCTTGTAAGCCGGTATCGCCTTTAGGACCTTGTGAACCGGTCTCTCCTTTAGAGCCTTGCTCGATTCCTGAATCACCTTGAGGTCCTGCTTCGCCTTGTATACCTTGTGCCCCCGTTTCACCTTTTAAACCTGCTATATCGCCAACCCATTTACCATCTTGATCGATAACAATGTCACCATTAATTTTAAGCTCAGATAAGTTAGCAATGCCGACTACTGAGCTAGCCATTTCCGCATGATAGGAGCGTGGCGTGGTATATAATTTTAATTTTGGAGACATTTCTCCATCGTTGTCGATATTGATCCCCAAGTACAAATCTGCATTTGCGAAAATAGATGCATCAATCGACAAATCTTCACCAAGGGTGACGCTATAGTTACCATCAATAAATTGGATTGTTTTTTCATTTTTCCAGAGTAGTTGACCATCACTTTTATAGATAGAGAAAACAACTGGCAACGTAGCATCAATCGTTGTTTGACTGTTTGCATCGTACAGAACACCATTGTGATTAAACTCCGCTGCATATGTGGAGCAAGAAATAAATAAAGCGGCGAGTAGGATATTAATATTTTTCATGATAGATCCTATTGGAGTTATTTAACTCTAACTTGGTAATTTACGGAGCTGAGTTCAGCGGTAGGCTTTTCGGAACTTGCGATACTGACAAGTTTAAATAAAGGAGAGCTAGCAACTTGTTTAGGTGGTTCGAAACCTTGTTCAGTTTTTGGAACAGAATAAACGGCCTCTGCTGATGGTGTGCCTTGTGTCTGTCCTTCAGTTGGTGAAGAGCCATTTTGCGTCTGTTCTGGGTCTGAACACCCTACTAGAGCCAGGCAAGTGAAAATGTAACTGACGACAATTCTCATAGTGTTTTCCATAACTTTTTCTGGATGACGCATAAATAGAATATGTTATCCAGTACTGTGAATTCCTAAGGTTCACGAGATGCAGTTCACTTTCACGAATCGCGTTATTACGGCTGAAGAGTTTTAAGCTAGTCAGGCGATACTGTTCTCGCTAACTATTAACATACTTAAGTAAGAAACTTCGTTCTATTACACATTATTACAAGGCGTAAGATCCGAAAGACGAATGAGGGAAAAAGGAAGCGTTTAATCTAGGCTAAATTTAATGTACTTGAGAGGCTGTAAGGCAAGTGTTTGATCACTACAATTTGAAATGAAGTAAGTAAACCAACAGGTGCTATGTTGGTTTACTTAGGGGCTGCTAGTTTAGTCATGGGGCTGCAGGCTTAGTTATGAGGTTTACGAGGCCAGCGGGTTATGCGGCAAGGTTTCTCGAATCTACTTCTAACTTACTGCCTTTAATGATTTGATAATCTTTTATCGCTAACCTAATTCTGCCACGCTTTCTTTCGATAAGATTGGGTACTAAAACACCTTCTGGTTCCAATAACTCCGAAAGTTGCTTACGCGCTCTATATATTTGAATATTAATATGAGTTTCTGCAAGCCCCAGGTCTTTCGTTAGTTGCTCTATTGTTCGCCAACCTTGCATGGGCTCGGCGACATTGTTTTTTAGATCTTCTGCTTTATATCGTGCTAGCAACGCAGTCAAATAATGGTGACTTCGAGCCTGACAGTCGATCGACCTTTGTTCATCTCTGATGGTGAGTTCTGTCAGTTCTTCATCGAGACTGATATTGAAGATATAGCAAAGATTACTGGTTGGTTGCTTTGCAATACACATTGTTTCTGTGTCTTCAGCCTCAACACTTTTGAATAATTGCCAGGTCTTTTCTGAAAACTTAATCTGTTCACCATCATTTAAGCTGCTGCACAAGTTATTCTCAAAGTGCTCACATTGCCATTCCTGTTTAGCCTGATCATAAAAGACGACTAACTCTGGCGATGTGTCGTTGGGCAAGAAATGATAATGCTCTAGATATATAGGCTTTAGATCAGGTTCTATGTAAACTTCTTGCTGTGTTGGCAATAAAACGTCTTTTGGTGACTCAAGACTTTCGATGACGAAAGGGTCTGTTTGCGCACTTGAGAACAAAATTTGATCATTGACGTTGAGTAATTGAGGTCGATTGGGTTCTATCATCCGCCCATTTATTCGAACGCCATTCTGACTTACATCACGGATAAACCAGTGTTTCTGAAACTCTATGATAGCGTGTATTCGAGAAACGTCCGGTAAATTAATAGTGGTGTTGACGGATGATGAAAGCCGGCCAAACTGGTGGAACGCTTTAAGGTGTATCGGGTTTGTAAATCGTTGATTACTTAAATAAGCCATGAGTTTTCTCACTATTTATGAAACTTTAGATGACGTTGTCTTTAAATAGTATAGCTGTTGGCATAGTGCAGTGTTTCCTCAATAATTAATTCGTCTAGCATTTCGAGTTGCTGTTGGTAACCATCAATACTTTGAGTTAGGTTTTCCATTGCTTGGGTAAGGACACTTTCAACTTGTTCTGTCGTGTCTTCGTTTGTTTGCCATTGGTTTTGGATGTGTGTTATCTCGTCAGTTTGTTTGTTGGAAGTCCAAAGTGATGTCAGCTTCCAACCTGTTTCACGAGCGAGTGGGGGGAAAATAGTATTTGATAACTCGATGAATTTTTTCTCTTGTTCACGTTTGATCTTTAAGGTCGCGATAAGATTTAGGGCATTTACGTAGTTCATTAGTGACTTCCTGATTGCAGATGAAATTGATAGTCCTGGATAGCGGCGCGTTCTAGCTCGCTATAGGACGAAAAGCCAAGTATTGGCCAAAGGTCGTTTGGGTTTTGCGTAAGGCTATTTGGATGCTTGGTTGAAAAAAACCAGTTCCATAACTGTTCTTCATTGATATTGAGGTCAGACAGAGACAGTAAAGGGGTATCGCGTTTAAATGTTATCCGAGATTGGTAGTCGGAATAGCGCTGATTGAGCTTCAACAGATCGATCAGCTCTTCGTCAAAATGCTGGTGGTTTCCACTTAGCCAAGCGAGCAGAGATTCATGGGAAACAAGCGCGTCAAAGTCGTGATTGCTGACTTGTTGTGAGGTTAACCAGTTAGCTAAGTGCTTAAAATCTAAGACTTGGTCTGTATAGGCCGATTGTCTAAGAGCCATTTCAAGTAAGGCATTTTGTTTATGCTCACCCGAAATGCTTGGATTATGGGAAGATGCGGTTCTCAATGCGCTTTTTCGGGAAATTGCCTGTTGTTTGAGCTCCCAAAAGCAACCATCGATCTTGAGTTCTCGGTGTAGTTCCTCACTCGTTATTGAATGGGTTGAGAGTTTTCTTTGGTAGTTCAATTGAGAAACTAACCGCTCCCAGGCATCTGTTGGCTTAAAGTGATGCCTAACTTCTGGTGAGAGTGGGAGCAACAGCTTTGGGTACTCAGCAAGTTTTTTTAGAAGAGTAACAGCATCACATTTTTTTATATCTATGTAATTGTTTTCTGTAAACCTACGTAATGACTGAGCCCTATCGTCCCCAAATAACTCCAGAGCATATTCATAAAGCTTAGATAAAGTTCGCTTCGGGTAGTGAAGCTGTTTTAATGCCTCTATAATTAGCGCTGACTCTTGTTGGTTTATTATATGACTCTCGATGGCGTGCTCTAGGGTTGCACGAATGTTCACCATAGGGATCGAGACGTGTGGGTACCCCAGTTCTGCGGGCCCATGAACCAGAGCGACCTCGTCATCGTCTTCCAAAACTCCGTTTATGTAGTCTTCGAAGACCCTACCAGAACCTTGCATCCCAAAGTGGGCTAGCTCGGCTGCTCTTAGAGCTCCCATGCTCGAGCAACCATATACTTTGATGCCTAAAGATAAGGCATAGAGTATTTCTTTGTGCCAGACAGCAGGAACACTTTCGAAGTAACCGTCAATCAAAACGATCACATTCGGTTGGTCGTATGTGGCTAAATAAATGTCTCCTTGCTTGGCGGGGGGCCGACAGTCTGCATTTATAATACGCTTAATCTTAGTCGTAGAGAGAGTCGGGCCGGAAAACACAATGATGTTCATGCTAATTCTCCCGCAGCTAACGAGCCTTTGACAGCTAAAGCTCGCGCTCCCATCTTGTAACCTGCTAACTCTTCAATACCTTCTAATCCAGGAACAATGACACGTACAACAGGGATACGAAATTCACTTTTTTCTAGGTTTACGAAGGCAGCCTGAGTAAGACCGACCTTATTTAGCTTGCTTAAAATGAGTTCAATGTCTTTCGTAAAGCACGTATTGTTCCAAGAGTGGATATCTTTAAAATTTCTTAGCAAACAAGGTTTCATGTTAATTGTTTGCTCCTTCTGCTTGGAATTTAGGCTTAGGTACGCGTTGGCATCGATATCATCTCTCGAACCCGAAATCATGGTTAGACGCGTCTGCGCTGCTTCTGTTAACGCTCTTAACAGGCTGATGGCCTTGCATGGGTGAGTGCCTGAACCGAAAGCTGGATAAGAAGGGCCTTGCCCTTGTGAGTTAGAGATGATTCGGCAGAAGAAACTCGCGAGTTCAATATCTGACGTGATATCCCAAACTTGAACGTCAATACCAGCCAAACGGTATTGTTCGATAATTGCCAGGCAATCCTCATCATCAACGGTATTGAGGTCTAGTTGGTTAGTGTGCGGGTCACTTAGGTGTCGTTGCTTTACTCTCCACAATGCTAAGGCATCGCGTTCGATTGTTTCACAGAGCCCGTGTACTATCGCTTCCTCTATGCTATTGCCGGAAGCCAAACCGTTTGAACTCATAATAAAAGCGCCACTGCCAGTAGGTAATGGAAGCGTATAGTTGCAATGAACAACCTCATAAGGGACATATGTAGATTGTTGAGTAAACAGCTCAGTTCCTTCCACCCACAGACGTTGTTCATGTTCTGAGAATTGACTAAACGCCAACCTGGGCAAAGCCTCGATATTTAGAACTGAACACTTTTTCGAAAGATGATGAAAATTTGCTAGCTTAAGCGGAAGTTCGATGTGCTCAGCGTGGTAAGTTTCTATTGCTTCCATAGCGCCAGATACTTTTGCTGACATCAAGTCCACCCCTTTTCCTTGAGCGACAGAAATAGCATAGGAGTCAGGTCGGCAGACAGTGACGACTGGAATTCCGATATGATCCAACCCAGTGATGTTTGCAACGCGGGTTATTCCCATCTCTTTAAAGTAGGGGGATATTCTTTCGAAAGTGGTCTCGGGAGAGCACTGGCGATGCGTTCCTTTTCGGTGTTTTTTCTGAGGCATTAATGGTCCTTCAACGACAAAGAGTCGGAGCCAAATATCCTATTTGGCTCCTTAGCAATTACTCGAATAAAGCAATTACTTAAATAAAAGCAATACTCGAACAAAACAGTAACTCGCTTCTTATTTAAGGAAGCTCTGCAAGTTTGCAACAGTGCAAACGGTTCCCACGAGTAAGCTTTCTTCCTGCAAATCTTTCGGGTTTACCGCTCCGACTTGTACACCGGCATCACGATAGTATCGAGCTAGTGACTGGGCTGTTAGTGTATTGCTGTTCTGTTTAATAGAGTCTAAATGAGGAACTAAGTCATCTTGGTGCCGATGAATGCTGGCTTTTAACTCATTAAGAGTATCTTGCAACTCATTGAGGTTCTCAGTTGCGCCTTCTTCTAGATTCAAAGCCTCTAGTTGGTCTAGATCGCTTACGCTGAGGTAGTGAACATGATAGGGATAAAACTGGTTATCATCTCTGACTAATAAAGGGTTGACGTAGGAAACGATATAGATATTTTCAGATACAGGTTCTTTGAGTTGCTTTAGCGCTGATAATGGAATGTGGTCGTTAACAAAACTCGCGACAGGTGCGCTAGAGTTCAACTCAAGTTTACTAATAGGGGAGTCTCTGCCAACGTCCTGCAGAGAGGACTTGTGTAGGGGAGCACGTAACCTATTGAGCTGTAAAAGACGCAGGTCGAGTAGATATCCAGGTTTTAAATCTGACATATTAATTTCAGGCGGACACTGTGCATTGTCTAGGTTCCACGGCACAATTTTAGTCAACGCAGGCCCCATAATATTGATTTGTTGCAGCTTTTGACCTTCCTTTTGAGCCCCAAAAAAGAAGTGATAATCGGTTGAGCTGTAGCACCATTCAATGCGTTTTACCGACTCTGACGTGTAGTCTTCATGATTGATGAGTGTCGCCTGTTGGCCATTTTGTCTGATCACATAAATATCTTGTGAACGCAGAGTCAGTTGACCTTTCTCATCAATGTAAGGGCTCAGTTCCTTTTGAAGTTCTTCTATGGATTGGTTGTTCATATTTTGTCCTTTTAATTATAAATAACCTAGCTCTTGTGCATTTCTCAATGCTTGGAGTATTAGTTGCTGACGATGTGCGTCGTTGTGCTTTTCAGTTATTACTTCCTTGAGTGGGCAAATGACGGGGTGGGGAAGTGCGTGCTGGCTGATGTCCAGCAATGTTATAGCGATTTCGATGGTGCGCTCTTGAACGCTATCTGCTATTACGTCTGACGGTATAAGAGTTAATAGCTCGAGTTCTACGAGTAAAGCTAACCATTGAAGTGGAAATGGAAACTCGTTTGATAGCGCTTTCCAAATATTATTGCTCTTTTGGATGAGAGCTTGGCTGTGAGAAACATCGCCTTGTCTGCAAGCAAGCCAAGATTCATTTGCACAAGCAATAGCAACGTAGTCATCCATCCCAGAGTTTTTTGCGTAGGATAAGGCTTGATCCAAATAACGACGTGTATTCTCAATATCACCTTGCAGTCTAAAAAGTACGGTTAGGTAGGCGAGGCAACGGGTTTTAAGTGTTGCATCGGCTTTCTCATTGGCGCTTTTTAACGCAGCTAAAAGGTGGTTTTCTGCCTCCGTATACTGTTGACTAAATAAGTACGTAAATCCTAAGCTAAACAAGCTGTGTGTTTGCAGTTGATGATCGTCAGTTTCTAACGATGTGTTGTAGGCTGTTTGAGCTAAACTGATCTGATTTTTAGTTAGATTGTAACGAGTTCTTCGCAATTCAAATTGTAGCTTTGCATCGTAAAACTGTGCTTGTGAATGTGGATCCGTAAAGTGCTCAAGACACGCTTCAATACTGCAAATTATGCTGCTCATGTTAGGCAATTCGTTACGCCAGTAATGGATATACAATTTAGATAATTGGACCGTTAACCATGTGTTATACCAACTTGAATCCTTAACCATATGGCTGTTTAACAGAGCTTCTGCCCGGTTATAGCTACCTAGAGCCTTTTCATGTAAATGATGAGTTTCTAGAGATTTACCGTATTTAACGTACAAAATGACGCTGGTTAAAATATCCCCCGCCGTATTTTCATTAAGAGCTTCTAGGTAATAAGAGCGTGCTTCGTCGTGTTTCGCTAAACGGATCAAGTTATCACCAAGCCCGATAAGAGCTGAGAGTTTGTCAGGATTGGCTCCGTCATTTTTATCAGCAAGCAACGATATGTTTAGCGACTTTTCATAATGTCGAATTGCATCGTCTACCATGGAAGCTTTAGCAGCTTGCTCTCCCGCTTTCAAATAGTAGACCGTCGCTCGTACCGGTGTGTGTGTGTTTGACCAATGATCGCCAATTACTGCAGGGGGATAGTCTGCCCCCTCTTGGTTTTCCATGGCCATTGCGAGTTGCTGGTGAGTGATGTGTTGTGTTGTCGAACTTTCGTAGATGGCATCGCGTATTAGAGCGTGCTTGAATTGATATAGGTTGCCTTCCACACTGCGTTGTTTAAAAACAATATTGCTACGCTGCAGCTCATCTAGGTCAGCTTGGATCTGCCCTATGTTCTTGTCTGAAGCTTGTAGAATTAATGCTTCGCCGAATGTTCGTCCTATAGCGGCTGCAAGTTGGGCGGTATCTTTAGCGAAAGTTAGATCATTGAGTTTCTGTTGAAGGGTGCCTCTGAGGTTTTCCGGTACTTGTGATTCAGGCTCGGTGACGGTGAAGTCAATACAGCCATTCACCTTTGTAACTAGGTTGTTTTTCTGTGCATGAAACACCAACTCCTCAAGAAAGAGTGGGTTTCCGTCGCTTCTGGTTGTGAATAATTGCTTCACTTGCTCGCTAACGGCTACGTGATCGAATAAGTGTTCAATCAATTGGTGGCACTCCCCCTGTGTTAGAGATGAAAGTTCAACCTCGTAAGCTTTAGTCGATTTTAGTGTTTGAGGAAGAGGTGTACGTGAGCTGTTCAGCCAGCGAACGTTTTGGGTATTGTGAACTGCTTTTTCAATCAGATAGTGAATAAATTCTAACGTAGTAGCATCAGACCAATGGACATCCTCACAAATAAACAAGCATGAGTCGTGATCGGTTGCGGATCCGTTGCAAACCAAAGACAGAAGGTGATACATGGTTAAAAAGAGATATGACTTCTGTTGGCTAAGAGAAAGGCTCGATATTGCTTGTTGGAATTCCTTTTCACTTTGGTGAGACAATTTTGAATAAGGTTGTAGCCAGGCCCAGAGAATGGCTGAGCCTCTTTCTCTTTCTAGTGATGAGAACGGCAGTGAATCTATTGCCGTTTTGTAGTTATACTCGGCATGTTGACCATTGAGCTCGAAGTGCGTAGAAAAAAAGTTGAGCAAGGGGAACAGAGCATTTGTTTGAAACTCAGGTAAACACTGCAGAGAAAACGAACGGGTGCTGCTTAAGCGCTCTTTTAGTTCGAGAAGTAAACGAGACTTACCGATCCCAGCTTCACCGTAAATATGAAAGAGGCGATGTTGGCAATGGGGCTGGTTTAAACGAAAAAGTTGTTCGAGGGTTATTTGACGACCCACAATAGTGCTGTGTGATTGTGTTTTCCGCAGAAATGAGAAAGCTTCAGATAAACGCTCCCCCTTAAGACGATACCCACAAGGTGCCGCGTATGTTGAATCATGGCTAATGGGCTCAAACAAAAGCTGATGACTCAGCATCTCCCTAAATTGAGGCGAACAGGTGATTTCGCCGGGATGACTATTTCGAGCAAGAGTCATCGCTTCGGCTGAAACTCGCCCTTCAGGTATCGCCCCATCTATGCTTCTCATCATCCCTTTAGACAGGCCGATTCTAAGTTCGAATTTGAGATTATGCTGTTCTAAGAGTGATGTTTGTTTAGCGTGGAGGTTGCTCCAAATATCGAGCGCTGCTCTGGCGCTGAGTCGGCTATCGTTGTCACTGACCACGGGGTAGCCGAAATAAAATAGCGTAGTATCACCAACGGTAGCTACATGAGTTGCCCCAAAACGAAGTGCGATATCGACACATTGACTGTGATGATCTGATAAAAGCATTTCCGCTATATCTTGCTTGTCGAGTGTCGACTCGCTAGAACCTGTCGTATCTTCAGAAAGAATCAAGCACAGAGCTGTGATTTGTTTTCTCTCCGTGAATTTTGAGTAGTAAGAGGATGATAGTTCCCCTGTTTGTGTCATTGATTCTTGGGTAAATTCTGACGCCTCTGTCGAGACCGAGTGAGAAGCCTTTGGTGCTATGTCGGAAAAATTAAATCGACGAAATTCACGATATAATTCAACGGTGTTACCTGGGCGATCTTGTGCTTTCTTATGAAGTACACGACGAAAAAAATGTGCCGAATGATGTCCCGCGAGGAGGCCTAGCGGGATATTTGCAGCGCTGAGTTGATGATAAAAAATGGATGCAGCACTGTTGCCTTTTATTGCAGGAACACCGGTAAGACACTCTAAAAAAACCAGTCCCCAGGAGTAAACGTCAGTTTGAGGTAAAGATGGCTCACCTCTTAATTGCTCTGGGGCACTGTATTTAGGGGTTCCCAAGGTTTCATCATTTAATGTTAATGTTTGGAAATCCGATGTTTTCCCATCACTTTTTAGTGTACTGATCCCAAAATCAAGGATTTTAATGTGTTGTTTCGCCCCTACATTGAAGAGCATTATGTTAGCTGGCTTTATATCTCGATGAATGATACCGAGTTCGTGAGCATGAGCGAGAGCATCCAGTACTGAGGCCATTATCTCTGCGGACTCTGACGGTGTTATTTGGCCATGAGAAGCCAAATAATCCTTCAGTGTTACGCCATCGACAAATTCGTATACGGCGTACAAGATATAATCACCCTGCTGACCCTTGTCCAGCAGTGATACGATGTTAGGGTGGTTTAAACGACGAACTAAATCACACTCTCGTTTGAAGCGAGCGATTTTTTTTTGTCTTTTCTGAGGGCATTCAGTTTCTGTTAGTGTAAGAAACTTTATCGCGACGATTTTTTGAGTGTTGAGTTGCACCGCTTTATAGACTTTTCCGAACCCACCTTCGCCTATCTGTTCAAGCAATGTGTAATGTTTGGAGTGAAACTGTGCTTCAATTGTGTCCGCGGTTTTTTCTTTTAAGGCCATTTACCTACTCTTGAGATCCATCTCGAGGAACATAAGTCTAGTACTTAAGGAGTGGTAGTGATAGCGATTGTTATTAACTTTCAATAATTCAACGTGATTCATAAGGTAAGGTTTGTGTTTTCGTGACTTAGATAGCACTTTTACGACTTAGATAGCATTTTTACGACTTAGATTGCGTGTTTTCTAGGTTTCTATGAGGGCTTTTACTTACGTGTAAATTGTTAGGTCAGTAAATAGGCCTCCCAGATTGATTGAACGTATTTGTCGAGAGTAACAACAGTATTAACCATATCAACAGTATCAAATATATTCTGGGTAGCCTTTTTGTAGTCCGAAGAGCTTTAGAACGTTAATAGATCGTTTTTCTTGACCTAAAGTGGTTATAACCTGTTTCTGGCGGCGAATTTAGTGGGAGTCTTTGATATGGAACGCTGTACTTTTCTTTCGTTTTTATTAAGCATTGGTAATGCTGTTGGAAATATTCACGCGTTGGGATGGAGCTGTCTTTAAAGCTAATAAATGCCCCTTTAGTCCCACATACGTCAGTATCTCGACATACTTCCATCCAATCCAAAGCGCGATTTACATAATTATAGACAGGGTTATGCTGGCCTTTTTCGACTTCATAAACCTTTTCGTTCCACCAGGTTTGATATTGGATAGTGTATTGAGACGTTGTATAGGAAAAAGCGACTCGTTTGCTGGCTTTTTCGTTCGTGTCCTTAGCATAGAATGGCCCTGAAATAGCGCCTAGAGTCACGTAGCTGAACAACCCCAATGACTCACTCTCTTCACAAATGAGTGTTGAAGTTAAAGACCGGATCAACTGCTCTTTGCCAACGTCGCTCAACCCTTGGTGTGATACGACCTTCGAGGTGATTTTGTGTGGAGCAGGGGAGTCAAAATCAGGAGCAAACGGCTTACTTTTATCTGCAGCTGAAGATAGACGCCTTACATCATACAATGAGTTTCTTGCCCAATGTCCCATTAATGCAGAATCATAGTAATGCTTGCTGTCAGTACCCGTGATTTTAAGCTTTCCTGAAGAGAAGTATTGTTGTACAAAATCTCTAAGTTCCTCTTCGCTACCGTCCCAGTAACCATACATGATGCACGGGTGCTGAAGTTCTTTAAAACATTTCTTTTCAGTAGTCGATGTAGAGGAAATCGCATTGATTTTAAGGTTCGTTCCAACCAATTCTATCGTGTTCTCATCATTAATTGCCGTTTCCCATTGCTCTAAAACACGGAAAGTGGAGTTATGCCCAGTATTGGCTTCTTTTGTGTTCCAGTGCAGTTCAAAGCGATGAATTTCATCTGGGATCTCGAAGGCACGAACTGTGAATTCCAATACAATGCCGTAGCTCAACGCACCACCACCACGAAGGGCCCACAGGAGATCTGAATTGTGCTCATCGTTAACCACGATGACCTCACCATTCTCTAATAAGACTCTTGCTGCAATTAAAGATTCACAACACATGCCATGTAAGCGAGTCCAAGGACCCCATCCTCCACCTTGAATGTAACCCGCTAGTCCAACCGTTGCACAAGTTCCATGAGGTATGGTCAATGCCGGGCGCGAATCATTTTCGGTGTCGGCCAAAATAGGGATAAGTTGGTAGAAGCGATAGCCAGCACCAATATCGGCTACGTAACCTTGAGAGTCTTGCTTCACGTCCAGTGTTTTTAATCCACTGAGGTCGAGGAGCACAACATCATTTCCAGTGCATTCACCTTCGTGATCATGCCCGCCAGATCGTACTTTTACCGGTAAGTTAAATTTAACGGCCAATTGATAAGCGGTGACGACGTCTGACTCACTTTGACACATAACAATCACGGACGGGTAAGCAATAAAACGTGTATTAAAAATAAGCGTTTGAGCTTGATATTGGCTAAGCCCTGGACTTTGGGAGGGGCGAGAGCGATGTGAAACCAAAATCTGTCTTTTATCAACACCAAGTTGGGACAATTCATAGTAATAACGCGCAGCATTGTTTTTGTATATTGCCATGAGGCGCTGTGCTTCTAATAACTGTTCGTGAGGTGTGTCTGATAGCTCGAATTGTGTATTGATATCGTTCATGACAGTTCCTTATTTGAAGAATGCAGCGACCCTTTGATTGGGTATTGGTCAATGCTTTGCCCTGTCACCGTTATGGCGAGAGAGCGAAGCGCTGGTGCTAAGCCGCATTTAAATAAGCCGTGTCTACCTAAATCCTCTCTGTTAATGTTCACTTCAACACCACCGCACATTGCCCCACCGCTCACATCACCATCATCGCCCGAAGCCGCTATATCAAGACCGTCACTCATTTTGATTCCATTCATACTTTTAAAGGTGAATCAAAATGTACAGGAGGAGCTGTTTCATTCAATTACACCTTATTACAGCATCCGTATAGCAAGGTGTAATACCGTGTAATTGAGCAGAGACTTGTTAGGTACTAGATTTGTCGGGAACAAAATGTATTTCGTAAGCATGGCCGAAAGGGGTGAACAGAGCACTTCGGTTTATGGGAGCGAAGAAGATTTTGTGTAACGGTTTAAGATTAAGGAGCTTCGAATGCGTATAAATAAATGGATATGTAAGCTGACCCCGATAGCGGCAATCATTGGTGTATTTTCATCTGTCAATGCCACGGCTAGCTGCAGCACTGACCCTTTTATCGGTTCTATGTGTGTAACAGCAGCAGATTTTTGCCCTGAACCGTATTATATGAAAGCGGAAGGTCAGTATTTGCCAATCAGTGAATGGCAAGCGCTGTTTTCCCTATTGGGTACAAACTTTGGTGGTGATGGTAGAACCAACTTCCAGCTGCCAGATATGCGTGGCCGCACCGCAGTAGGTCAAGGATTTGGGCCTGGTTTGAGGGCTATAGCTCTAGCTCAACGTGGTGGTGAGGATTTTATTAAACTTACACAGAACAGTCTGCCACCTCATAAGCATGTCGTCGGGGCTGGCGTTCGAGTTAATGCGAGCAATGTCAATATTGACGTTGCTGTGGAAGTACCACTTTCTACCAGTTCAGGAACCAGTCATAAGGTACCTGAGAGTGGCGCAACATTTTTAAACACGGTTGGTAAAGATAATTTTGGGGACAATCATGAAGTGAAGATTTATGGAAGTGCTGGTACCTCTGGAGCGTATTTAGTCGGAACGGGGAAGTCTGAGGTGCAGTTTGGTAATAATATTTTCGTGGAAGGTGAGGTGGAGTCTACTGGGGCGGGGAAGGCGTTTGAACACAGGCAACCTTTTGTCGGGCTTACCCACTGTATTGCCGTGAATGGTACTTATCCTTCTAGGTATTAAATTCCTCTGTAAGGGAATTGTGGTGCTTGAGTAAGGATAAGCTTCTCAACGCGCACAGGCCTTACGAAACGACAGAATCGCTGGGTGATCACAGGTGAGTTACTAGGATCTTTAACTCATCTTTGCCCCAAAGTGAGCCAGAGAGGGATTGAACTCAGTGTAAACCCTGCAACTTGCCTTACTTTTTCTCATGCCTAGAGTTCCAACAATGTTGCTAAATGTTCTAATCCACAACAGAGTAACCTTCAATCAAACTTACGCACGGATATGTTGTTCAATCACTCATAAGTTACTAAATAATAGAGAAATGAAGAGAGTTTTTTGATTGATAACATGCCTTGAATTGGAAGTAATATGTGCTTGCACGGTTTTCAACTAGAAATTAGATTCAACCTGAAGTATATACATAATTTTCAGTTGGTTAGATAGGATTCTCGACATATGCTGAATACGTAAATTTGTGCTGGCACGATATTAAAATGTTAGGTATAAACTCATGATGTTTGAGCATGAGTTCACAATCGATTACTCTGAGTCACTTTTGTCTTCAGAGTCTTCAGAGTCTTCAGAGTCTTCCTCTTCCTCTTTTTTATTTTTTAACATTGTCTCTCTATTTGTTTTGCATTCGGATAACAATTTTTTGAGTTCAGAGTCGCCATCATCCTCAACCTCTTGGTATTCTACGGTCGCTCGGGGATCCTCTTTAGGAAGTGCATCATCTAAGCCGTTTCGTTCGTGGCTTAAAGTATCGTATCCAAGGTTATTTGCGATTAACTCTTTAACTAGTATGATACTTTTCTTTAGGTCATCTTTTTTAGCCATTCTATTACCTTGCATTGTGCATAAATGATAATATTAACCTAATTGAATTATTAAGGTTAGTTCTTCTTGAAAATACCATACAAGCATTTAAGAGTGATTCGCAACGCTTGGCGATTTCGCTTCGTTCAAGTATAGCCAAACGTCGCTCACACCTTAATGCGGCTACATGGATTCCCCCCAGGTTGTCAAACATCCGCTAAACTATGTTGATGGGTTTTGGACTGCCGCTCTACATTCGGCCTACTTGTCGACGATTCGCATACGTCGTGGCCCTGATGACTTGCGCGACTGCGGTGCCTTATTCGTTAGATGACATCTAGTGTGTCCGCCGCATTAACAGGCTCTCCGCAAGTGGTCTTAACCTATCTCCATCATTAGCGTCTGCAATGATCCGGTGGGTTTAACTCTTTATGCTGCTTAGTTTTTTACTTAAGCAGCATAGTTTTCGTATTCTGTTTGATTGTGTAAAAGCGACCATATAATTCGTGCGTTCTTCGCGGCAAGTGCCACTATCGCCCGGTTCATACCTCTTCGCTCTAGAACGCCTCGACACCACTGACTTAACTTATCTTGCTTGTCGCCAAGGTTGGCAATTACGGTCCTTGCGCCATGAACTAATAGTGTTCGTAAGTATTTATCGCCATGTTTGGTTATCCGACCTAAGCGTGGCTTTCCTCCCGTCGAATATTGTTTTGGTACGAGTCCTAGCCAAGCAGAGAAATCACGGCTTTTATCAAATTGAGAGCCGTTACCTACAGAAGCAAGTATCGCAGTAGCGGTTTGTGGTCCAATGCCCCGAACTTTCATCACTCGTTGAACATTAGTGCTGACCTTAGCAAAAGAGTCGAAGACTTGTTCAGTATCGGCGATACGTTGATTCAATTCTCCAAGGTGGTGATAAGCATCGGCTATCACCGTTCTTGCGAGGTGTGGCAGTTCATTTTCTGCGTCTTCGAGCATTAAGGGAACCTGTTTCATCAATGAAGAGCGACCAACGGGAATGATCAACCCGAACTCAGAGAGTAGGGCGCGCATGCGATTCATAAGCGCAGTGCGCTCACGAACCCAATGCTCTCTCATTCTATGTACCGATAAGATGGCTTGTTGCTCGGGGGATTTTACGGGTACAAAGCGAGTTGATGGACGCTGAACAGCTTCGCATATGGCAACAGCATCATTAAGGTCGTTCTTTCCCTTAGTTCGATAAGGGATTACGTATTTAACGGCCATGATACGGGCGTCATGTCCCAGTTTATTGAGTGTTCTTGCCCAATAATGTGCACCACCACACGCTTCAACGCCTATACGCATGAGTGGCATATTTGCTATTGTAGTCAGTAGTTTAGATCGGGTTACTGACTTATGAAGTAAGACTTTACCATTTTGGTCTACGGCATAAAGACTAAAGTGGTTTTTAGCTAGGTCGATGCCGCAGAAATAAGAATAATCAGACATGATGCCTCCGATGCATTTAAGTACCACATAAGTGTGGCAGATCCTCGGTAGGGGGAATCCATGTCATTCGTTATAAGCCCATGGAGTTTAATTTGAGTACCGTAGAAAAATCTCTTCAATTGTCGAAAGAAATCAATAAATCATTAGAGGGATTATCAACACCTGCTGGTGATGAATTCTTGTTTCCTGGTTTGTTCTATTCATTAGTTTTAGAACACCACCGAAGCATAATTGTTTTATGTGAAAACAGTTTATATAGTTCAGCTTCGAGCTTAATTCGTTGTATTTTTGAGGCCTATGTAAAAGGACTTTGGTTTGCAGATTTTGCGACCGAGTCAGATTTTGAAAAATTAAGAAATGATTGCTTCAATAAAGATTTCTATAAGTTAGTAAATGCAATAGAGGCTAAAAACCAGAATGGTCTTAAGAAAGCTAAAGAGCTTTATTGGCCTAATCTAAATAGCTTTACTCATTCAGGCACTGCGCACTTTCGAGAAGAGTTAAAGATGATCAAATTGTAAGTAACTTTGACGCAGAGGTTATTGATCAAATGCTTAGCTTTGCTAACACTTATGCAATTTTGTCTTTTGGCCAAATCGCAGAGATGTCCGCTGATGAAAATGCTTTTAAAGCTTTCTCTACAATTGTTGATAATCACAGTGACTTTAAAGACACAATGGAATGCGTAAAGGGCTTATAACAAGCGCTTTAAACGAAATAAAAACAGTTGGTTAGGTTTCGCTTCGCTCCACATTATAACCAACAACTTTTGTCCGCTTAAGCGGGCGTTATACAAATGGAGGAAGAATGACACTTCAAGATATAGAAAGCATATCCGTGATTGTGGCGTCTTGGGTTGGCATTGTATACACATTAGTGACTTTGTTTAGCCGGAAGAAAGATGTTCAGAATTCTTCGTCGAATTATGAAGACTCTTCTAAATACGACATCACTGAATTAATGCGCGTGCTGTGGAAGTATGTATTAACATCATGTCTATTCTGTTTTGCTATTTATAGCAATGTATCCAATGGTGGAGCCGTGCAGAAAATAGATATATTGGTTATATCAGGGTGTATCGGGGCTATCATCTTACTCTTAGTGCGCATGATGTATGTGTATACGATGTGGTCTGCGATTCGAGAATTAAGAAAAGACAATATCGCATACTAAAATTTGTATAACTAGAGGATTTAAAGTGGATTTTGGTTTAGCGTTTTTTTCTGCGGTTATGTCCGGCGTACTGATTTTCGTACTCCAAAATTTGATCTTAAAGTTAGCTATTGAACCAGCTAAAGAATTTAAAAAGCAAATTGTGCTGACGAGTATCATTATTCTTGAAAATATGCCCAAAATTTCAAATGCTTCAGCTTCAGAAGAAATTTCGAGTGCAATTTCAAAGCAGTCAGCACTGTTGCTTGCAGAGTCTGAGTTAATAATGGGTTATCCAATACTGAAGTGTATTTATAAGCTGCCATCAAAGAAAGACTTGTTGAGTGTATGCCATAGCTTAAATGTTGTGTCACATAATATGAACCCTCTAGCGCAAGAGTTCTATAAAAGCTCAAGTTTTACAGGGCAAGCACGAGATCTTGCATCAGAAAACAATAAGCTTTTACGTGAACTATCGAAGTTACTAAAAGTTAGCGTAACCTTTGAGTCAGCGCCCTAACAAATTTAAGAGTGATTCAGCACGCTTGGCATTTTGGGTTTGGGTTTAGTTTAGTGTTTACGGTGGTCAAATTAAGTGTCGTGGTCGCGTGCTTCACACCTTAATTGGGCGTTATGTGTTTAAGAGGTTTTATGATTGACAGTCGATTGAAAAGGTATTGGTTAGCTGAGCTAGAGCAATCAGCTACATCTCTTGAAAAGCTTTACCGAAGTAATGATTGGAATGACGAGCTTGAATTTTCGGTCGAAAAATCTATTTTTCTCGGCTTTTACGCTATCCGTAAATTGAAAGAAAGCGGTTTACTTCCAAATAATGTCACAAGCCTTAACTGGAAAATCACGACGTACCCCAAAGCAGAAAAGTCTAAACAAAGTAAGTTCATAAATGACTACCAGCTTTTCTCTGGCGGCTCAAAGCAACTTAGTTTGGAGGCTTTATGTAATCAATTTGTACATAGCAATCATTTTTCACCGTTTGTTCCTGATAATCATGTTTGCGAAGGGTTCTTCTTTGCTTCCGACAGAGAAAGTAAAGAGGAATTGTTTTATATGCAGCTTGTAGGCGTGATTGATGTTTTTCTTAGCGTGGTTCATGAGAAGAGAATGATGTTAGAATTGGTACAAAATGAAAGTGAATTCTCTATCAAGCTACCCAACACATAACAAATGCTTCAAGTGAGATTGTGTAGTTGACCCGATCTAGTGGACACCTTCAATTGTAATTGGAGGTGATCATGCCAGCTTATAAATCAGGTAAAAAAACTCAACAATATCTTACGGAATTTAAGGTAACTGCCGTCCGACTTTCGCTACGAGAAGGAGCTACAGTTAAAAGCGTGGCTCTATCATTAGATATCCACCCTTATATGCTTTCAAAATGGCGAAAGGACTATCGAGAAGGGGTTATTATGGAAGACAAACGTAAGAAAAGGACCAAGATCCCGAGTCAGAAAACGGAGTCGAGTCGAATTGCAGAGCTTGAACGTCAGAATGAACAACTTAAGCTCGAGAATGACTTGCTAAAAAAGTGGCAACGATTCGTTGCCCAAGAAAATCGACAAAATTCCGATTCATAGCCCATTACAAAACACGTTATTCCATAGTATTGATGTGCCGTTTTCTATCTGTTTCTAAGTCGGGTTACTACGCATGGCTTGGCAGAGAGCCAAGTCGCTATGCTCAAGAAGAGCAGGCTTTGAAGAAGCGAATAATTAAAGTGTTTTCTCAGAGTCGAGAGACCTACGGTAGTCCAAGGGTTCATGCAGAGCTTAGGCGCCAAGGAGTTTTGGTTAGCCGCAAGCGTGTGGCTCGGATCATGAGAGAGCAAGGCCTAAGAGCGCGAAGTTATCGGATTTACCTAAAGATGGCCAAGCTACATCGGTTTTATCAATCGATTAAGAATATTAAAAAAGACACACCAAAACCAACGGCAGTTAATCAACAATGGTCTGGAGATCTAACGTATATAAAGCAAGGTAAACGTTGGATGTATCTAGCGGTCGTTATCGATCTTTACTCGCGTAAAATCGTCGGTTGGTCGCTTGGTAGTAAGAAGAGTACACAGCTAACGATGAGTTCGTTGAGAATGGCCATTAGAAATCGAAAGCCACAAGAGCGATTATTATTTCATACCGACAGAGGCTCTGAATATCGAGCACATGAAGTTCAAGCTTTATTATCAAAAAATGGAATTGTCCCAAGCATGAATCGTCCAGGTCATTGTACTGATAATGCGGAAGTGGAATCGTTCTTTCATACGCTCAAAGGCGACATAATTAGGAAAAATAGTTTTAAAAGTGAGAAGCAGCTTAGAGATAAACTTGCCGGTTATATCCAGCATTTTTATAACCGTTATAGACTGCACTCAAGTCTTGGATATCGAACCCCGCATGAATATGAAGTAGCGACGGGTTAAAGATAGGAGGGTGTCCATTTTATCGGGTGAAGATCATTGCCAACGCTAGGCATTTTCGGTTTGGCTTTTGTGATTAAGGTGGTAAAGGTAAAGTTTGGGGTTTGAAGTTGGCACCCCTTAAGCGGGCGTTATATGCTCATGCAAAAAAGGAAACTATGAAGTTCAAAATTATTAGCATGTTATTGTTCTGTCTCGGAATAGTGATTGGTGCATGGTTTGGTGTAAATAGTGTTGTTATTGAAACAGAAGCTATACCAACAAAGACGTTCTTCGACTTGTTGTCCCTATCATTGAGTTTTGGTGGTTTTGTTTTTGCCGGGCTTTCGTTTGCAGTTGCTTACCATGTATTGACTCAATGGAAAGTTCAACACAAAAAGGAACGCTTAACTGAATTGCACACAGATGCTATTGATCGAATGTTAAAAAGCCATACAGCGCTGACTAGCTTTACATTTCACGATGGTTGTAAAGATACCTCTATAGCATTTGCAAATGCTATCACTGAACTTCAAAGTGTGAACATGAGGTACTTTAGTTCAATTAGTTCTGAGAGTATCCAAACTATTGAGCTGATGGCATATGACATTACGAATGACCAAATGCAATTTTCTAAAGACTATGCTTCCTTTATGGCTCATTTTTATAATGGTTCTCAACGTAAGTGCTTGTCTATCGAGGGGCGGACAGTAAAATTTTCTGAATCAACCGAGGGTGTCATACGTAAAGGGGTGCTAGAAAGTTATTCAACTAAATTAGGTTTAGAACTTGAAGTTGTGGACAATCAGTTTGATGTTCAGAAAATGATTACCAAACTATACCTCGCCATTATCGACAATAGTGGTGAGTTTGTAACACAAGCATACTCAATGGAAGAACGTATACAAAGCGTTTAAGACAGGTTCCCAACGCTTGGCATTTTTGGTTTGCTTTGAATTTAGTATTTACGGCACAATGCTTTAAGGTTGGTGGTCTGCGTTGTAGTGGATGAGTTGCTTTGGCCAATCGATAAGAGGATTTGCAATACCTCAGGTTATCCGTCAAATACTAATTTAGTAATGCAACTGACTCACTTTTGTCCAAAAACGTGCTTGTCTAACCAATCTCCTCACACCCCAACACCGCCACAAACGCATCCAAATATTGTTCAATAGTCAGATCCGCAGAAACGGGGGGCAGTTCTACGGTAATACACGGTAGGCTTCTTTCTTGGCACCAATTGCCGAATGAGCCCGGGGTTTCGTAATCGACGTCTTCGACGAGCGGTAGGTTGAACTGCTTGCCTAACCAAGAGGCGAGTTCTGATTGAGTTGGGTCGTCGACCATGGCGAGTGGTTCGTGAAAAGAGATGACGAATTTAGGTTGGCGCTGTTCAATGAGGTTGATGAGTGACTGCACTTCAGGTTCAAGCTGATCGGTTTGGCCAGTCTTCACTTTTACATCTCTGACGGGTGTGTGAGAGCTCCAGCGATAGACGGTGCCGTTTTCTGTCCAGTTTTGCGTAGGGAAAGCGCGGTTTAGATCGACTTGGTTTGCGTTGGCGCGAGTGCCTAGTTGATTGCCGTCAGGGTTCATCGACAGGATCACATCGTGTCGTAAGTTAGCGGCAGGTAAGCTTCTTAGCGCGCAAGACAAACCTGCGATAGAAGCGGTTTCATCACCGTGTGTGCCTGCTAAGATCAGCCCGCGAGATTCGCTTTCGATTTGCGCGGGGAAATAGAGCAAGGGTGCACCCAACACCGATTTTCCATATGACAGCGGCTTTATCGAAAACGCAGCTCTTTCCGTTCTTGGAATTAAACTCACCTTAATCTCCTGATTGATCAAGTACTATCAAATAGTAATACCAATCGTAGTAAATAACTGTTCACCCTAGCTTGTTAAAAATCTCGATAACGTCGTTAGATTTTTTGATTGTAGAATAACTACTTATCGAAAAAATCCGCCTTGTTCTCAAGCTCTTTTCCTGCGCTATTTTTGAACACTTACTTACTGTGATTGGTATAACTACTATTTAGATGACCTCTATTAAATAAACCATAGCGTCAAAACACGTCAACCGTCGCATTGTTAATTATATTACTTTGCTTCAAAGATAGGCTAGGAGAGCAAAAAAACATGGATTTTAAGAAACATTCAACGGCTTTACTCATTTCATCTTTATTGACCCCTTTTATCTCAGTGACTGCCGTTGCTGAAACCTTACCTGCTGGTGTTTCACTGGCAAAAGACCAACATTTGGTGCGTGCTAATGATGCAGAAGCAGCGACGCTTGATCCGGCAAAGGCAGAAGGCTTGCCTGAAATGCACATACTACGCGATCTGTTTGAGGGCTTAGTGATCCAAGATCGCGATGGCAATATAACCCCGGGTGTCGCGGAATCTTGGGAAACCGAAGACAACCAGACGTTTGTATTTCACCTGCGTAAAGATGCGCAATGGTCGAATGGCGATCCGGTGACGGCCGATGATTTCGTGTATGCAATAAGACGCGCGGTCGACCCGAAACTCGCTTCGCCAAATGTGTGGTATCTCAAGCTAACTCAAATCAAAAATATCGCTGATGTGGCAGAAGGTAAGAAGCCTGTTGAAGATCTCGGTATCTCGGCTGTTGATAAGCACACGGTGAAATTCGAACTCGATAGCAAAGTGCCATACTTTGTCGCGATGACAGGTCACACAGCTATGATGCCCGTTCACAAGGCAACGCTAGAAAACAGCGATAAGCCGTGGAGCGATCCGAAGCAGTTTGTTGGCAATGGCGCGTTTGTTTTAGGCGAGTGGGTGGTTAACGAGCGTATTGAACTGAAGAAGAACCCTAACTATTGGGACAGTTCAGATACGCACTTAACCCAAGTGACTTACATTCCGTTTGAGAACCAGAATGCGTCTATTAATCGCTATGCAGTGGGCGAGGTCGATATTACGTCTGATGTGCCGACACACATGGCGCAGCAGTTAAAAATGAAATATCAAGACGCGTATACCGCGGTGCCTTTATTGTGTACTTACTATTACGCGTTCAATACCACACGCCCTCCGTTTGATGATGCGCGAGTGCGTAAAGCGGTGTCTTATTCCATGATGCGTAATGTGATTACTAATGGAGTGACTCAAGTAGGTAACTTACCGGCTTATACCTTTGCTCATGAATACACGGCAGGTTTTGATGCCACTCAACCTGAGTACAGTACATGGATTCAAAGGGAACGTGACCAAAAGGCGAAAGAGCTGTTGAAAGAAGCCGGGTACGATACGTCTAACCCATTGGATTTTAAACTGCTCTACAACACCAGTGAGTCGAACAAGTCGATTGCGGTGGCGATTGCATCCATGCTGAAAAGTAACTTAGGCGCGCAAGTTGAGTTAGAGAACCAAGAGTGGAAGTCTTATTTAGTATCACGTCGACAAGGTGATTTTGATGTGATGCGAGCGTCTTGGTGTGGCGACTACAATGAAGCGTCGACCTTCTTAAGCTTACTGCGATCGGAGTCTTCAGGTAACTTTGCTCGTTACAATAATGAAAAATACGATTTAGCAATGGATAACGCATTAGCTGCAACTAGTGAACAAGATCGCCAAGGTTTCTATGACCAAGCAGAGCAGTTATTGGCTGAAGATATGCCCATCGCGCCAATCTACTACTACATGCAAGCACGCTTAGTGAGACCAAGTGTCGGTGGCTTTGCGAAGAACAACGTAGAAGGCCGTATCTATTCTAAGGATCTTTATATCAAGCAGTAAAAATCTTTGAACATTATATAAATATAAAATCCCCATTCGCTGACAAGGCGAATGGGGGTTTTAGTTTCTAGGGGGAGTTACTTTATCAATAGTGAGCATTCACTAATTTATTGATTCTTTATTTAGATAGCCTTTAGTTTTAGATCGCCACCATAGTCGCAGCTTTCTTCATTGCTTCCTTGGTTGAGCACTCAATCACGTTCGCATTGGCAAAGCGGTGAGCGTCTTTCACTTGAATATCGTGAGCCAAGATAACCAGCTTCGCGTTCGCTACATCTAGGTCGGTGATGCGGTTTTGGATACCATTTTGACCTTGTGTTTCTACCTTAATCTTAAGGCCTGCTGCTAAGCCTGCTTTTTCCAGTGCTTTAGCCGCCATGAAGGTGTGTGCAACACCAGAAGGGCAACATGTTACGGCTACGATGTCGTACTCGCCTTCGCCTGCTACAGGAGTTGTTTGAGCTTGTACTGGCGCTTCAACCATGTCTTCTTCGGTTTCAACCGCGACAGGTTTCCAGAAGCCAACGATAACGGCTGTGGTTAGTGAGCCAAGTGCAATACCGACTATGTACATTGGAATGTTGCTTGATACTGGCGCAGTGATTAGGCCGCCCCATGGTGCGTGCAGTAGAACGTCTGTCATGAAGCCGAACACACAGCCAACGATACCACCAGCAACAATTGAAGGAAGTACGCGCATTGGGTCGTTCGCTGCGAACGGGATAGCGCCTTCAGAGATACCGATAGAACCCATGATTGCAGCCGCTTTACCTGCTTCTTGTTCTTGTTTAGAGAACTTGTTTTTGAATAGGAACGTCGCCAGTGCCATGCCTAGAGGTGGTGTACAAATCGCAATGCCTACGCCGCCCATTAGCCATGGTTGTGTGTCTACTTGAGTTTGAGCAAATAGGGTTGCTACTTTGTTGATAGGGCCGCCCATATCAAACGCCGTCATACCACCAAGGATTGTGCCTAGAACCATCTTAGACGCGCCAGCCATTGACGCTAGGAACTCGTTCATTGAAGACATGAACAGCTTGATTGGTTCACCAATGCCCCACAGTACGATACCTGCAGAGATTAATGTGCCTAGAAGCGGGTAGATGAAGTACGCACCTAACGCTGTCATGTTGGTAGAAAGTGGGATCTTCTTGAGTTGAAGCACCACACCACCTGCAATAAAGCCAGCCACGATACAACCAAGGAAGCCGCCGCCCATGTCTGCCATGATGCCAGAAGATATCATCGCAGGTGCTAGTGCTGGTTTATCTGCAATTGAGTAACCAATAAAGCCGCCAAGAATGATTGGGAAAAGAACAAGGCCTTTGATGCCGATATTAGAGATGTCTGCCAGCAAGCCGTCTGCTGGAACTGCACCTTTACCTGATGCCATTACCGCTAAAGCCAACAGAACACCACCGGCTACAATGAAAGGTAGCATGTGTGATGTACCAAAAAGCAGGTGGCCTTTCATGGTGCTAAGGATCTTTTTATAGTCGCTGCTACTATTCTTATTTGTTTTGTTAGAATTGCTACTGGTATTCGTAGCTTGGTTTGCTAGGGTGCTCATAATTGTCTACGCCTTATGAATTAATTAAAATATTAAGGATTTGATGTTCATCTTTTGCGTTATGGATATTTTGGATAAATTCATCACTGAATTTTCCAAATAGTTCTTGTAGTACATAAATATGATGGTCTGCACCGTTATCTGGTGAGGCAATCATAAAAAACACGGTTGGATTAATGCCGTCTTCATCGCCATACTCGATACCTTCACGCTTAACTCCGACAGCGATTGCTGGCTCTGTTACTGACTTACTTTTCGAGTGTGGATAAGCGATGCCGTCCATCGAGGTAATGCTTTGAGATTCACGAATTTCGATGTCTGCCAAGAAGGCTTCTTTATTGCTGATTCGGTTGTTCTCAAATAACATGCCTGCCAATTCTTCAAACAGTTCTTTTTTATTATTCGCTTGAAGGTTGTTATTAATTAAGTTGACGTTAGTTAGCTGTGTGATCATTTATTAACTCATTCACGATTGAAGTTCTTGAATTAAAATTAATGGATTAACCCGATTCGCGAAATAGCAAATAAAAGCCCTTCACTGTACATTTGTATCCAGCAAAATTAAGTGTGATTTGCATCATTAATGCAGTGTGAGATGGGTCATATTTGATGCTGTAGTTCGGTGCTGAAATAACTTTCTGTAGGAACAAAAAAGCACTAGGAACAAAAATGCCCCGCAAAGCAGGGCATGATCAGTGTTTGTATTTACTTTGTAGAGCTAGCTGTAAGCACGCGCTACGCGTCCAACGCAGTCCAGTTTGTAACTCTCAGCGTAAGCGGGAATGAACACCGATTGGCCTTTCTCTATCACACAGGTTTCGCCGCACTTGTGAGTAAGCACCATGGATTCGTCGAGTGGCAGTAGGATCTCGGCACCTTCGGTGGTGATTTTTCTCTGATGAGAATTCTGCACGATAGAGAACTTAAAATCCTCGACTGGAATTTGGTATTCCATCACATCACCTTGCTCTATCGGGCTTAGCAGTAATTTATCCGCAGGCTTTTCATTGAATTGAGTACAAGAGACCAGCTCATTCACGTCCATGTATTTAGGCGTCAATCCTGCGCGCAACACATTATCGGAGTTCGCCATGATTTCTAAGCCTGTCCCCTTGATGTAAGCGTGAGGTGTTTCGGCATCCAGATACATGGCTTGCCCTGGCTTTAGGGTTATCACATTCAATAGCAGCGGGGCAAACAGGCCTACATCACCTGGGTATTGATCTTCCAGTTCTGAAATCAATTGGAACACAGGTGTACCTGAAAGCTTGGCCTTCATGATCAACATGGTAAGCGCCATGCCTTTTTGTTCACCTTCCAAAGACAACAAGCTCGCAAAAAAGCAAGCTAAGCCATTGGGAGTTTGATCGCCCGCGAGATCGTTAACCATCGAATGTAACTCTGGAATATCGAGGTAGTGGAAGTGCTCAAGGATCTCGCTGATTGATCTAAAGCCATTCATCGCCGTGTAGTCGGTTAGGGCATACACCAGTTCTGGCTTGTGATTGGCATCCTTGTAATTACGGTTGCCCGCGGTCATTGGAATGCCTAGCTGCTCTTCTAGAGCATAGCCAGATTCTGCTTGTTGTTTGTTCGGATGTACCTGAACAGAGAGTGCTTTCTCCGCCGCTAACACCTTAAAAAGGTATGGTAGCTCGCCAAAACGACTCGCGACTTTCTCGCTTAGAAATAGGTTTAGATTCTTAGAAATCAAGTTCGACAACGTGGTTTGCTGACCATTGTCGGTCACCATTGAGCAACCATTCGGGTGAGCGCCCATCCATATCTCCGCTTGTGGCTCACCAGACTGGTTATCAATACCAAACAGTTGGCTGAATGAAGAAGGGCTACCCCATGCGTAGTTTTGAATGACGTTGGTCATAGGGTAGAAAAAGCGTTGTACGAACGAGTCGTTCGTCAAAGAAAAATCAAACATCGAAATCACCATGAAGGGAAACATGGCTTGAGCTCTATTCGTTCCTAAAAAACTATTAGCTACTAAAAACAGTAGGGTCGAAGGGCTCAAGCCATTGGAGTTGAAATGGCTTAAGCCGCAGCTGTCGTTAGTTTGGCTTTGCGTAGATTTTTAAGCGCGATACAAGTAACCGCAGTCACACCTGCACCTGATGCCATGCAAAGAAGTGCGAGCATTGGGTAGTTCATTGCGCCAAGTAGAGCGACCACTGGACCACCGTGAGCAACGCTGTTGGTGATGCCGAATGAGAACGCCATAACCGCTGCAGTCATTGAACCAAGTACGTTGGCAGGGATAACCGACATTGGGTCTTGAGCCGCGAAAGGAATCGCACCTTCAGAGATACCCACCAAGCCCATCGCACCTGCTGCTTTCCCCGCTTCGATTTCAGAAGATTCGAATAGGTTGAACTTACGGCCAAGCCTAGTTGCGATAGCCATGCCTAGTGGAGCGACAGGGATAGCACACGCCATTGCGCCCATGAACTGAGTTTGACCGCTGGCAATCATGCCAACCGAGAATAGGAACGCCACCTTGTTGAATGGGCCACCCATATCGAAACCAGCCATGCCACCCAATACGATACCAAGTAGCACCACGTTGCCTGTGCTCATGCTAGTAAGTAGGGCAGTAAGCGCATCCATAAGCCCCGCGATAGGCGCGCCAATGACGAAGATGAATAGACCCGCGATGAATAGAGAACCTGTGATCGGAGCGATCATGATAGGCACTAGCGGTTGAACGAACTTGTGGTAGTTGAACGACGTAATCCATTTAACGAAGTAACCCACCAATAGGCCGGCGATGATTGCGCCAATGAAGCCTGTACCTGCGTCAGCGCCGTAGAAAGAGCCGTTGTTAGCAATCCAACCGCCAATCAAACCTGGAGTTAGGGCAGGGCGGTCAGCAATCGCGTAAGCAATGTAGCCAGCCAAGATTGGGATCATCAATGTGAAGGCAACCACACCCACTTCTAGAATTTGGTTCCACATGCTACCAGCAGGAATCGCCATGCCTGATTCACTTGGCTCGCCGCCAATCGCCAGTGCAAGGGCAATCAAAAGGCCGCCCGTCACCACGAATGGAATCATGTGTGATACGCCATTCATCAAGTAACGGTAAAGGTCTGAACGTGCTTGTGATGCTTTCTCTGCGACAGATTGATTGGTTGTCGATTGCTCGGCTTGGTAGCTCGGTGCGTTGAGTGCTTGTTGGATCAAGCCTTGCGCGTCTTTGATTGGCGCTTTTACGTTGGTTTTGATCACGCGCTTTCCAGCAAAGCGAGCCATGTCGACTTGTTTGTCACAAGCAACAACGATAGCGTCTGCGCGTTCGATTTCTTCTTGAGTTGGGCTGTTTTTAACCCCGATAGAACCGTTGGTCTCTACCTTGATGTCGTAGCCAAGAGCCGCCGCGCCTTTCTCTAGCGCTTCAGCTGCTAAATAAGTGTGTGCAACGCCAGCTGGGCAGCCAGTGACACCAATGATGAAACCTTGTTTTTCTATGTTGGTTTCAGTTTCGTTGGTTTCAGTTGCTGATGGCTCAGGCTTCTGAAGTAGTAGCTCCAATGCTTCTTGTTCAGAGTCAGCATTCATGAAGCTTTCGATAAAGCCTTCTTCAATCAGTTTTGAAGAAAGCTCTGCCAATACTTCGATGTGGTGATCATCGCCGCCATCTGGAGACGCAATCATGAAGAACAGTTTTGATGGCTGGCCGTCATCTGCGCCGTACTCGATACCCTGTTGATGGACACCGATAACAACCGCGGGTTTGATGACCGCTGCACTTTTCGCATGTGGTAGGGCAATGCCTTCTTCAAATCCGGTATTACCTTGTTCTTCACGAGCTTTGATATCGGCAAGAAACTGTGTTTTGTCTGAGATTCTGCCTTGTGCGTAAAGTACGTCTATCAGCTCTTTAAATACTTCTTCTTTTGAATTAGCGCTAAGCGAAAGCTTAATCAAATTTTGATTGATCAATGTTGTGATCATAATGAACCCCTACTCTGTTTTTATTTTGTTAGGGGTATTCTGGAATCTACGGCTTGCCTTCTGTAGTGAAGAAAAGATGCATTTACTGGATGATTGTTGCGTTATAAATGGAGTGTGATTTTGATCGGTCGTGTGGTCGTTTTTAGGATGGTGTTGACAGACTTAAAGATGTACTGAGGCTTTTATTTATAAGGGCTGTAGCGTGTTTGTTTATCAGGGAAGGGACGTGCTATGTCAGTTTCGTTACTGGAGATTTATTTCCGTGACTAGATTTTTGTAACCTAGATCTCAAATTGTGATTTTGCTCAATAGCGCTATGTTTCACTAAGGGGTATATCTATTTCCGTAGCCTTATTGCTGCCCACTAGAGTTCGAATAATGATATTTCATGACTTAATCTCCTCTGTATTAAATGAGCGAGAACCGTTTCATAACATCTGGTTTGCTGGAGATTTTCACACGCCTTCAGCATGCAGTTATCAGGTGAACTTTCCCCGTTTAGAGTTGGTGCTAGACGGGGAGTACGTTAATGAAATGGAGAGTCATGATCGCAAAATAACCAGCGTTATCGCCAAAGCCGGAGACGCGATTTTCATCCCACCCAACTGTTGGAATAAACCTAACTGGGATACTGACTGCTCGGTGTTGAGCATGTTGTTTGGGCGTCGCCAGCTTGGTTTAAGCTTGGTGAGTAAGCGCAAAGGCGAGGAGAGCTTTTACGATATCCAAAAGCACAGTATTCAGACTCGTTCTGGGTTTGCGATTGATAATATTTTGGAGGCGCTCAGCTCGTTAGCGAGAGAGAGTAACAAGCAGCCGATGGATGAGTTATTGCTGCAAGCTCTACTGCAATACAGTAAAACCATGTTGGAAGCGCCCGTAGAAAAATCTCACAGTCGAGTACAGGATGTGTATCAGGGGATTTGTATCTACATTCAAGAGAACTTCCACCGCCAAATCACCCGAGATAGTATTGCCTCGCGCTTTAGCATTTCATCGAACCACTTGTCGCGAATGTTCCGTCAACAAGGCCACATGACGCTGGCTGAGTATATTACCCGTGTTCGGGTCGACCGTGCCAAGTTCATGCTCAAGAAGTACAACTTCAAGCTCAATGAGGTGGCTGTGCGTTGTGGTTTTAAGGATGTGAACTATTTCTGTCGAGTGTTCAAGAATCGCACCGGAAGAACGCCGACCGAATATCGAGGCTCTATTTAGTTAAGCCGTATTTTTGAGTGAGTAGCCTTAAAGCAGGCGAGATGAGATATACATCAACACGGCTTGTAAGTCGACACTGCTTCTGGTTTTTTGCAGACGTTCATTGACCTGATCGTGGAGCAGGTTTCGCGTTAAATTGGTAGCCGCCACAATGTGTTCACGTTGCGGCTTGGTTGGCAGTACTAAAGCGATAGCAACGTGTACTTGGCCAATTGGAGATGCCCAGTCAATCGGGTTGTCACTGACGATGACCGCAATGGAGAGATCTTGAGTAGATTCAAACATCACATGAGGCAATGCGATACCTGGTGACACGCAGGTTGAAGAGCGTTCTTCTCGCTTAATGAAAGCCAAAATCAGTTCATCTGGATCTTCTGGATAAACGAGGTGAGCGAGTCCTTTCAAGCACTCAAATTTTGTCAGTTGAGTTTGCGCCTTAGCGTGGTGCCATTTGATGTCACAAGGCGGGCATATCTGCGGCATACGCTGGATTAAATCGTTAGAGAACTCATGGTTCACTTGCGAACCAACCATGTCGTAATGCTCAGCAATCACGTCTTTTATTACAAAACATGCGAGTTCAGCATCAATCCCTACTGCGGCTATCTGGCACAAATCACCACGAAGTAAACCCACTTGTAACATCGCGACAGATTTGGAGAGATCGGCGATTCGGTTTTGAGTGATGTTGATAATGCGGATGTTGCTTTTGAATTTCTTCGCTAAGCGAGTCAGCGGCTGCGCGACGTGTGAGTTCGCGGCAGGATCGTCAACGAAGAAGGTGATCTGATATTCGTTCATGAAAGGTTTAAGTTCGACAATGCTTGATAAAAACTTTATCGACACTCAATAACACCTCTTCCATTGGAATGAAGACGGTTTTCGCTGGGTCAAATCGGCTTGGTTGTTCGATGTCGATATCAGAGACGATCAACACTTTGTCTGCGAGGGTTATATCCTGGCCTGTCAGTAAGTTTTCAATACCCATAGCGCCTTGAGTCTCAACCTTGATTGAAACGTTGAATTTTGGGGCCGTTTTATTTAGTGCATCAGCTGCCATATAGGTGTGCGCAATGCCTGTAGGGCACGCAGTTACCGCTACAATTCTCATTATTATTCTCGTTGTGCTTAGATCGACAGTTTACTTGGATCGATGGGACTATCTGAATCTAGGAAGTTTATGGATTCCCGTTTTTAATTCAAAGGTGAACGTCACACTCTTGCTTCTTGGTTACAATTATCCAGTTAATGCACCTTTCGTCCTATATATCGAGCGGCCTTGCCTCGTTAGTCTTTTCATATTATTAACCTCTTTATCTCATTTACTTAAATTGGTACTCGGACGAGGCAGCACATGGACATCACTGACATTATAGAGCCGGAGATTATCTGTCTGGATTTAAAGGCAGATTCAAAACAAGCGGTATTTGAAGAGCTTGTTGAACTGCTCGACCGCGCAGGTAAGCTCTCCAATAAAAGTGAATTCCTTGATGATATTTGGAAGCGTGAAGCCATCGGCAATACGGGCTTTGATGATGGTATTGCGATTCCACATGCAAAAAGCACCGCCGTTGCCAAACCTGCTGTCGCGGTAGGTATTAGTCGAACGGGTATCGATTATGGCGCAGACGGAGGTGAACTGTCTGATGTGTTCTTTATGCTTGCCTCACCAGACAATAGCGATGATCATCATATTGAGGTCCTGGCTCAGATCTCGACTCGATTGATTGAAGATGGCTTTGTTACAAAATTAAAGGCGGTAGAGTCAGTTGAGGAAGCTCAAGAGCTGTTTCTCGAAGCGAATTCTGAATCTTTTGATAGCTACGCTTCTAGTCATCATGAAGTTTACAGCGAACCATTAAGCCCTTGGGCACAATCCCTTAATCGTCTCAAAGAACACTTATTGTACGGTACTTCGCACATGATCCCATTCGTGGTCGCGGGCGGAGTGCTTTTGTCTTTGTCGGTAATGATGTCTGGTCATGGCGCTGTGCCTGAGAGCGGTGTTCTGGCTGACATAGCACAAATGGGTATCGCGGGGCTAACCCTGTTTACCGCCGTACTTGGTGGTTACATTGCATATTCAATGGCCGACAAACCGGGCTTAGCACCGGGTATGATTGGTTCTTGGCTCGCAGTGAATCAGTACAATACCGGCTTCCTTGGTGCGATTGTGGTCGGATTCTTCGCTGGCTTTGTGGTGAATCTACTTAAGAAAATCAAACTGCCAGACAGTATGATATCGCTGAGTTCGATCTTCATCTATCCATTAGTCGGCACTTTTGTAACCTGTGGCGCTGTGATGTGGGTGATTGGCTCTCCTATCGCGTATGTGATGCTTGAGATGAACCAAATGCTGACTGGCATGGCTGGCTCAGGAAAAGTGGTGTTGGGCAGTATTTTAGGGGCGATGACAGCCTTTGACATGGGCGGCCCAATCAACAAAGTGGCGACGCTGTTTGCTCAAACGCAGGTGAACACTCAACCTTGGCTAATGGGCGGCGTCGGTATTGCCATTTGTACGCCACCATTAGGTATGGCTCTTGCCACTTTCATATCACCTAAGAAATTTAAAAGAGACGAGCGTGAAGCGGGTAAAGCCGCCGGTATCATGGGCATGATCGGCATCAGTGAAGGTGCGATTCCTTTTGCTGCCGCCGACCCTGCGCGAGTTCTGCCTGCTGTTGTTGCTGGTGGCATTGTCGGTAACGTGGTTGGCTTTATGTTCCATGTCATCAACCATGCACCATGGGGCGGTTGGATCGTATTGCCAGTGGTTGATGGCAAAATTGGCTATATCGTCGGGACATTAGCAGGAGCACTGACGACGGCTCTGATCGTGATACTACTGAAAAAGAACGTGGTCGAAGGCGAAGTAAATTCTAATCAGTTTACGGGTGGCTCGATAACGGAAGAAGGACAAGCGGATGTATTGGCGATCACTTCTTGTCCATCTGGTGTTGCTCATACGTTTCTTGCGGCTAAGTCTTTGGAAAAGGCGGCTCATCATCTTGGGGTTCGGATTAAAGTCGAAACGCAGGGTGCCAACGGAATCGGCAATCGCATTACACAGAAAGACATTGAGCGGGCGAGGTTGGTGATTTTTGCTCATGATGTGGCAATTAAAGAGAGCGAACGCTTTGCGAACGTAAAAACCTTAGACGTCAGCACTAAAGAGGCGATGCTCAATGCTCAGGCGTTGATCATGAGAAAGGTGTAACCGTTAAATTATAAGTTAATCGGCTCCAAACTAAAAAGACTCCGCTCTAGCCTTTACGCTAACAGTGGAGTCTTTTTGTATCGCTTACTAATCTATCAGGTCAGACGCTAAAAAGGGTGGTACTTAAATACGTCTTCAACCATAGAATTAAGTAAATCGATATCGTCACAGGTTTTGGCGTAAGTACGCAGGCCCGCGATTTGAACCTGAACATGTCGAGCAAGTTGCGTCGGTTCACGTTCTTTATTGATCTCACCCAGTTCTTGCGCTTCTGTAATCAACTTGGCGAACTCACCTTCCATGATCTTTAGTGATTTCTTCGCTTCTGCTAATAGCTCTGCGTGTTCATCAGTCAGCTCTGCGACCGTTTTAGCCAGCATACACATGCCATTTGGCGAACTTTGTTTTGATTCGACAACCGCACGTTTTACAAAACTTTCGAGCGCTTTGATTGGAGAGTCGGTTTCGCTGCGAAAGCGGTTCAGGTTGAGAATGCCGAGTTCGGTATAACGAGCTAATGTTTCTTTAAACAAGCCTTCTTTGCTGCCAAAAGCCGCATAAATACTGCCCGGACGCATATCAATCACGTCCTGTAGATTGCGCATAGAAGTTGCGTGAAAGCCCTTTTCCCAATACAGGTTAGTCGCTTTATCTACTACGTCTTGTCTATCGAACTTCGCTGTCTTGGCCATAACATCTACTTCATTAATCTGAACATATGTTTAGTATTTTAAGATGAACGATCGTTCTAGTAAAGGTGTGTCTGGTTAATCTGGCAATCTCGCAAAGATCGAGAGCATCAATCGGTAATAAAAAACTCTAATCATCAACAACTTCGACGGTCTTGTGTTGTGCGCCGTAATAGGTACCTTCATCGATGGTGTACATCAGCGTTTCTTCGCACTCTGGGCAATCGAATTCTTCATTGGGTTCGATTGCTTCCTCTTCTACCCATTCCCATCCAATGTGTTCTTCGCAAGCAGGACAATCCATAAAAATACCTCTCAGTGGTTATCGCCTATTTACAGCGAGTCTCTATTTAACGGGCTCGGCAGTATACATATTTGAGACTGAATATATAGATGATCGTGAGTGAACAGCTTGGTAAGGGTTACACAGTGAGTACTAATCTACCACTTTATGATTATGCAAGGTATGTCAATTTTTAGTCACTGCGCCAGAGAAATGTTGTTACACGTGTTTTTCGTCTGGTTAAGTCAGATAGTTAACAGTTTTATTCATAAACCAATGAGTTTTATAAGGTTAAATGTTAACGTCCTCTGCGCTGAACTGTGTGGTTAGGTCATGGTTTACATGGGTCAGCTTGAATAATTATAGGGTCACAATTAAGGCGCACCCATTAGAAGGAAGCCTGATTGGATGACTGAGAAGAGTTGTTAGTTGTTAGTTGTTAGGGAAATAATAATGAATTTAACCGATATGTCATTTAAGCAAAAAATCATCGCTTTGCTTATCTTACCGATCTTAGGGTTTTTATGGCTTAGTGTTTCTGCCATTTCAAAAAGCGTAGAAACCACCAGTGAAATGTCGTCATTAAACCAACTTACGCGTTTGTCGGTTGTGTACAGTGAGTTGGTGCACGAGTTACAGAAAGAGCGTGGTATGACCGCTGGTTTTATCGGGTCACAGGGAAACAAGTTTGGCAGTGAGCTAAAAGCACAAAGAATTAACGCAGACAGCAAACGTAATCAAAGAACCGAGTACTGGCAGTCTGAAGAAATCGACTTATCGCAGATCGCGCGTCTGAATACTGAAATCAGCCAAAGCCTCAACCAAATGACTTCGATTCGCAATAGAGTGGACTCTCAATCAATTCCGCTTTCTGAAGCATTAGGTTACTACACCAAACTTAATGCTAAGTTATTGAGTGTATCTGCATTAATTGCTGAGCTAAGTACTGATGCCACCATCACGACAGAAACCATCGCCTACTATAACTTTCTACAAGGTAAAGAGCGTGCGGGTATCGAACGTGCGGTTCTCAACAACACTTTTTCTAAAAATGAATTTGGCCCGGGTATGCTGGTTAAATTCATCTCTTTGGTAACCGAGCAAAATACATATTTTGCGAACTTTGAAGTTTTGGGTAACCCAGATAACGTTGATTTCTTTAAACAGCAACTGAATGATCGCTCGGTGGCTGAAGTGGAAAAACTTCGTGATGTGGCTGAATCGAAAATGAGTGGTTTTGATGTCGATCCTGTTTATTGGTTTGCTCAATCGACTGCACGAATTGTTCAGCTGAAGAAGACCGAAAATCAGTTAGCAGAGTCTCTTATTACACTGACGGATCAGAAAACTCAGCAAGCTCAATCAGCAATGATGGGAAGCATTGTGATATTTGTTGTGATCACTTTGTTCGCAACTTTTGTTAGCTTCAAAGCCATTACTGATTTAACTACTCGAGTTAAAGATCTAACGCGAGTACTTTCTAAAGTCCGAAATGACAATGACTTAACCGTTCGTGCGACTTACGAAGGCAATAGCGAGCTGGGTCAAATCTCATCGTCGCTTAATGAAACATTAGAGAAGTTTTCTCAAGTTATCGATAACCTATCTCAATCTAGCCTGACACTTGCTTCAGCAGCAGAAGAGACGGCGCAAACTTGCCAATACAACTCAAGCACCTTAGTTGAACAGCAAGACCAGATTGGCTTGATTGCGACAGCAACAGAAGAGTTATCAGCGACGGTGAATGAAGTCGCGGCTAAAACACAGCAAACGGCAAGCTCAGCGAAGATCGCTGATGAACAATCACAGCAAGGCTTAAGCACGGTTCAACAATCTTATGAGTCGATAGAAACCTTGGCTTCTGAGATTAACGGCCTCGCTGAAAAAATCACTCATCTACACGAAAGTAGTAACAACATTAACAGTGTGATTGATGTGATTAAATCTGTTGCCGAACAAACCAATTTGTTAGCGTTAAATGCAGCGATTGAAGCCGCTCGTGCTGGTGAACAAGGTCGTGGTTTTGCTGTCGTAGCCGATGAAGTTCGTACTTTGGCTCAGCGTACGCAACAGTCCACTTCGGAAATTGAAGGCTTCATTAACTCGCTACAATCGGACGTGCAAACAGCGTTCAATGTGATTGATAACAGTAAGAAGATGTCTTCAAGAGCGGTTGAAGACTCACGAGGAGTAGAACAGACCCTGCAAGATATTTCAGGGGCTGTGAGCGAAATATTCAGCATGGCAGAGCAGATCGCAACCGCAACTGAAGAGCAAGCAGTAGTGACTCAAGATATTGCTCAGAACGTTGTGGCGGTAGAGCAGAAGTCGACAGAATCTACGACGGGCGCAACGCAAATTGCTGCAACAGCGAAAGAACAAGCTGAGTTGGCAACATCGCTGAAAGAGCTTTCGAATACGTTTAAGAGTTAGCAGCTCAGAGCTAGAAGTATTCTATCGTATATAAAAAATGTCCCGCCTAGTGCGGGACATTTTTTGTTTTTAAAGACTCTAGATGCTTGGTTCTACTTTATATCAACAGTAAGTCACTGATCAGAAATAGCGCAGGAAAAAAGCTTGAGAATAAGGCACAGCTTTTCGACAAGTCGTTTCGAACAGTCATTAGTCTACAATCAAAATTTTAGCGAAATTATCGAGATTTTTAACAAGACCAGTTATTGACTACGAGCGGTACTGTGTAAGCGTGATCATATAATCGTGGTCGTAATTGATACTGCCTTTCGCGCAACTTACCCCATAAACCAAGAGATAAAAATCAACGCACCAAAACCGAATGTTGCCATCAGTGCCGTATCGCCACCAGCTGCTGTGTAGCTGCCTTCGGTTTGTAGGTGAGGGAAATCAGGTCTACGAACCTTAACTACCATCGCCAGAGGGCCCCAGATAGCTAAGAACACCAATACCATGCCCGCATAATCCAGCATGCTCACAAACTGGCTCGCGAACAGTTCAGCGAGTACCAAAGGCAATACAAAGGTCAGAGCGTAAGCCAGCAGCTTGTTATTGGTAACAGCGTCTTTGTTTTGGTCGTAAAGCGCCATGGACACACCAAGGAAAGAGGTCACCAATGCCAATGCTGAGAACAGCGCAATCACGACTTTCAGCCAAGCAGACTGTCCGCTAAACGCTGAGATCAGTTCTGAGATATTATGGAATTGGCTGATTGCATCTGTGCCAAGGTTACCGATAATCGCGAACAACCAAGTCAGGTAGCAGATTAGTGGAATCACCGAACCCAACAGAATCATATTGCGGATCTGCTTTTGAGTCGCTTCGCGGTTGTAGATAACCAGTGACGGGATCACCACCATAGAGGCAAAGCTAGTAAAGATAACCGCGCTGTACTGCACCACGTCATTGGCCGTGTATTGGCTAGTTTGAATTAGGTAATCCAAACGAATGTTGCTAAACAGAGAAGCAATCACAATAAACAACATGACTACCATCAACATGAATAGTCCGCGATTCAGTTTGTCGATGTAGGATTTACCTGATACTACAATTACACCCATCAATAGGCTGAAAATGGTATAGGCAACCGATGTAGAGACATCGACACCAAGGTCGAGCAGCAGCTTATGAATGATGTCGCCTACACCCAAGATATAAGCGATGAGCATGCATACCAACAGCAGGTAGAAGAGTGCATTGATAAAATGTTTACCTTTGCTGCCCAAAGTCAGGTAAGCAACACTGCTCATGCCACTGTTGTCTTTGGTTTTGGTGCAGGCTTCTGCGAGTAGCAGTGCTGAGTATGTGGTGCCAACAAAAATCAGCAGCATCAGCACAGAGCTGATCATAAAGCCGAACTGAGCTAAAACCATTGGGATGGCCAACATGCCAGCCCCTAGTGCAGTTCCCGAAAGAATTAGGGAACTACCGAATAATTTCATATTCAAAAAAACAACCTCTAGCGATCCAAATAATTTTTGTTTGGATTGTAAATAATTGTTTCCAAGACTAACAAAATACTCATTAGAGTTAGGGATTAAATTCTAATAATTTTTGAAATTTTCTAAAAAACTTACAAAGGTATTTTGGAGTGTTATCTGTGATCGGTTGACGCATTTTCTTGGTGATTGTATTCGTTGTTTTAGTTAACGTTTGCTCATTGTTGAATGATCTAGCAGTCAGAAATATTCGATTAAAAAGAAGTATGCTTCGCGATTATCTTCGCTAGTGTCACAACCCCTTCTTTCCATTCTTTACTCTCTTCGATGTTCGCTACCGTGAAGCGCAAGCAGTGTTTATATTGATCGTTTGTCCCAAATACTGTGCCAGGTAATATTCCCAATTTGTGCTTCAAACAATCTTGATAAATCGCGTAGCTATCGACAGATTCAGGTAACGTGATCCAGTTTAGAAAAGATCCCTCAGGCTTTGACAGATGGTAGCGGCCAACAAGGTGTTCATAGTTATCAAGCGCTTGTATTAACAGGCTTTGGAATTGCTTTTGATTGACTTGGTAGAGTCGCTTCATCTTAGACAAATGACTTCGATATTTCCCCGTGGTGAGGAAGTGCCCAACCGCTGATTGCATTAAATTGGAGCTGCCCATGTTGTCGCATAGCAGGTATTTTTCGACTTGAGCTTGGTAACGACCTGAGAGCAGCCAGCCAATACGCAAGCGAGAATCTAAGGTCTTGGACAAAGAGTTGACGTAAATGACTCGATCTTGGTCATCAAGCTCTTTGAGGCTGGCAATGGGGATGTCGAATGCCAAGCTACCGAATACATCGTCTTCGATAATCGGTAAAGATCCGGAGATCTCCAGTAATGCCTTTCGGTTAGCCAATGGCATTCGTGAACCCGTTGGATTGGTAAAGTTGGGTGTTAGCAGTAAGGTTTTTACTTCCCATTTGTTCAACGCACTCTGTAGTGATGGAATGTCAATGCCGTGGCTAATACTGCTTGGAATTTCTAGTGCTTGCAAACCAAGCGATTCAAGTAAAAGTAGATTACCGAAGTAACACGGTGACTCGACCGCCACGATGTCTCCCGGTTTGGTTAATGCACGTAAAGCCAGACTGATCGCCTGTTGAGCACCATGTGTAATCGCAATCTCATTCGATCCCGCAGGTACGCCTAGATCATGGGTGATCTTTAACAACTGTTTTACTAATTGCTCGTCGCCGGGAGGCAATTGGTAATAACCGGGAAGCTGAGTTTGCAAACGACTATGGCGACCGATTTCGGCATACAAGCTACGAATAGCGGGGTTGTTGATATTCGGGTGTGCTGAACCTGCCAACAATTTTAGACGGCCTTTTGGGCGAGAAAGAACCGATTTAGTCACTGAAAGCAGATCGACTTTTTGAGGCTGGCTCGGTGCATCACAGATGGTGGTGTTCGGTGCTTTTACGCGATAGCCTGATTTAGGTACAGAATAAACCCAGCCTGTCGCTTCCAATTCTTGATAAGCGCGAATCACGGTGTTTTTGCTCACACCGAGTTGTTCGCTGAGTTGACGAATGGAAGGCAAGCGGTCGTCTGGGTGAAAGATCCCTTTATCGATCTGAGCCTTAATGTGTTGTTCTATAGCGAGATATTTATTACCGCTGAGTTCTGCTTCCACGTTTCCCCCTCGTTGCTCACACTCAACCTGTAACCATTTAAAGTGTTATATCTGTATCTTTATTAGTTATCTGTACCCAACTAAGGTAACAGCATTGATGAAGAGTTGACCAGAGATTTGTAATGCTGATTAAAATGATTCCGTTTGTGTTTGTACTATTGTGGTCGTCAGGCTTTGTTGGCGCACGTCTTGGTGTTGAATACGCAGAACCCGCAACGTTACTTTCACTTAGGATGGTAGCCAACGTGGCGCTATTCTTGGTTTTGATTGCAATCCTTAAGCGTCGTATTCCTCGTGGCCGAGCATTTTTCCACGCTTGTGTGGTAGGTATCTTGATTCATGGTTTTTATCTTGGTGGCACTTATCTCGCGATTGATATGGGTATGCCTGCCGGGTTGAGTTCTCTACTTGTTGGCTTATAACCGATTCTGACGGCATTGATAATGATCAGCTGTACCTCGCAGCGTTTTAACTTCGCACAATGGCTAGGCTTAGCCCTTGGTTTCGCAGGTATTAGCTTAGTGCTGATGGGCAATATTGAGTGGCAGTCAGACGACCAAAAAGGCATGGCAACGTTACTGTGTTTGGTTTCTTTGGTTGGTATCACGGTCGGTACCTTGTATCAGAAGCGCTTTTGTCAGGGTACAGATATGGTCGGTGGCGCGATGGTGCAGTACTTGGCTGCAGCAGCATTGTTCTTACCTTTTGCAATGCGCTACGAAACTATGCAGGTGAACTGGACTATCGAGTTCACGTTGACCCTTGCTTGGCTAGTGATTGTTCTATCGTGCATTGCCATTTTATTACTGCTTTACATGGTAGAGCATGGCGCTTCTTCAAGTGTGGCATCGGTGTTTTACTTGGTTCCACCCATAACAGCCATTCAAGCGTGGCTTATCTTCGGAGAGTCGTTCGACATTTACGGCGCAATAGGCTTCGCGTTGTCAGCGACCGCTGTTTATCTGGTGGTGAAAAAGCCTGAGTTGATTAAGTTCCGTAGACGAACTGCGTTAGAGCGGTAATGTGAATAGCAAAACTAACTCTACTTAAAGTCGCTTGCTAGAAACAAAAAAGAGCCTGAATATTCAGGCTCTTTCTGTATCAATATTGGCTAGCGACTATTGATTAGCGCTGCATTAAACAAGCGTAAGCCGTGGTAAACGGTGCTTCTTGATACTGCTTAAGGCCAGTTTCTTTGAACTTCATCATAAGAGGGTTACGCTTAAGGCTTTCTTTGATTTCATTCGGAGATACAACGGTTACGTCTAGGCCGTCGATCAACTGAATTGCCGCTTCTAGTTTGAAGCCGAAGCCACCGCCAGCAAATTTGCCTTTAGTTTGGCGTTGACGAATTACCACTTTTTCTACTTGGTAATCTTCCATTAACTTTGCAAAAGAAAATTGAAAATCTTTCATATTCTGTGTGTCGTTTGCGTCACTAATCGCAACTTTAGAAACTCGGCAATCAGGAATGTTAAATACACCGTCTGATAGAGATAGAAGACAGATGACTGCATCGTTACCTTTGATTTCAACACCACAAATTTTCATGTTCTTACCTACTTATTTTAGAGCCCTATATTATGGTGTTATTTCGATGACTTCTCCAGTAATAGAACATGTCTAAGGTAAATAAATTCAATATTGTCCACTTTTATTTTTTCAGGTTGACGTCTGGTTAAATACAAATCGCTTGTTCGATGGTCGAGTTCGATATGCGATGAGATTCACAAACTTTATCTGGCTTTTTCAATAATACCGTATATTATTCGCGCGTCCTTATTTTTTGTGTGGTTACTGCACCTTATGAATATCAAAAACCTTTCTATTAAAAGTAAAATTGCGATTCCGCTAATGGTAATCGTAATTGTATTCTCAACGGTTACTGTGCTTAACGTGATTAAATCTAACGCGCAAGCCGCGATTAACCATGAGCTCAATAATGTGGTTCAACCGGTTCTCGACAACCTAGAAGATGGGTACCGAGATATCTATCAAGTCATTGCATCTGCCCAAGGCCTGTTGCTTGCGAAAGATCAAAAGGCAATTGAATATCAACAATTCGAATTCAAAGACAACGCTTACAAAGCCGTTCCACGCTTTGAAAGTGTTCAAACCCTATATACCGCAGGTGTATTAGACTCGTCTTCTCAAGACGAGCTAGCAAAATTGGTTAAGGCGATGAAAAAGTGGGTAGCGCTGCATGAGCCAATGTTTGCGGATCCTGCCAATGCTCTTCAATACAACCTCGATTACTCGCCAGCGTTAGACGCTGAGTTTTCGATTATTCACGATCAACTCGGCTATATTAGAGAGCTGATTGCAGTTAAACAAAAAGAGCTTCGCCAGCAAGCTAATGACTCGATTGAAGAAAGTAAGCTGATCATCGAAGTAGGTATGGCCGTGGCGGTACTTGCGGCTTTGTTTTCGATGTGGTTATCGAACCGTTTTATCGTTCAGCCGATTCAGAGCGTAGAGAAAGCGATGAATGAAATTGCATCGGGTGATGGTAACTTGGCTCAGCGAATGAAAGTTGAAGGTTCTGATGAGATTGCTCGCTTAAGTTCAGCGTTTAACAAGTTTGTTAGTAAGATACATACCACTGTTGAACAAGTGATTCTGACATCAAATGCCGTACGTGCAGAGATGGAAAACATCAAATCAATAACGCAGAATGTGGCTGAGTTCTCTTCGAATCAACAGAAAGAAAGTGAAGTAGTCGCGGCTGCCGTTCATGAAATGCAAGCGACCAGTGAAACGGTAAGTGGTAACGCATTAGATGCGGCAACCGCAAGTAATGTTGCAAATAATGAAGTGGAATCAGCAGACAGCACTTTGGGCCTAACCGTGACTTCCATTGAACGCCTTGCGCATGATATCGAGAATGCAGGCGGTGTGGTTCAGGAATTGGATACTGATGTGAAGAACATTGCTTCTATTCTTGGCGTGATCAAAGGCATTGCAGAGCAAACTAATCTATTGGCATTAAATGCGGCGATTGAAGCAGCACGTGCTGGTGAGCAAGGTCGTGGTTTTGCGGTAGTTGCTGATGAAGTCCGTGCGCTTGCAAGTAAAACTCAAGACAGTACGGGGGAAATCCAGTCAATGATTGAACGCTTAGAAGTAGGCGCTAAACATGCTGTTGGCGTGATGACAGAAAGCAAAGTGAGTGGCGAGAAAACCATTGTTCAAGCCGGTACTGCGGCTTCTTCATTGAGCGAGATTCGTAATTCAATTGGCAAGATGAATGATATGAATACGCAAATCGCAACAGCGGCTTCGCAGCAGTCTCAGGTGTCTGAAGAAGTGAACAAGAATGTTCAACGTATCGCGGAAAGTACGATGAAAATGGTTGAAATGGCAAACAATGCTGAGAATGCGTGCTCCTCACTAGCAGAACAGTGTGAAGCACTTGATAGCCTAGTCTCTCAGTTTGAAGTGTGATACTTGAGACTGAATAGGCAAAAGTGAGTGGCTAATCGTTTCTAGTTTTAACCCTCACTCATCCATAACAGACAGCAATAAGGCCCGTACTCAATGAGTGCGGGCTTTCTTTTTGGGTACGAGTTTTTTTGATAACAGTATTTGTAATACGAGGTCGGTTCGAACTTTGTAGATTCGGTCGGTTGGAGCCTTGTAAATAATGCGATATTAGCTGCAATGAAGGCCTTTGTATGTGCACGGCGCATATTAAGCTAGGTGACACCGATCTATATCTTCAATACACTGTATGGGTAACCATAGTTCAAAATAGGGTAGAGGCATGGCCAATTGGGAAGGGGTAAGTGAGTTTGTTGCAGTGGCAGAGCGCGAAAGCTTTACTGGTGCCGCACAGAAACTCGCTACATCAGTGGCTCAAATCAGTCGTAGAGTGGCAAATCTCGAGGAACGCCTCGCAGTAAAACTACTCAATCGAACGACTCGTAAGGTTTCTTTAACAGAGGCTGGGCAACTCTATTATCAGCAGTGTAAGTTGTTGGTCGAGGGTTTAGAAATTGCTGAGTTAGCCGTCACGCAGATGCAATCCACGCCGAAAGGTTTGCTGAAAGTAACTGCACCTGTGACTTATGGTGAGCGTCAACTCGCCCCGATACTTCATCAGTTCTTAAAGCTCCACCCACAAGTCGAACTTGAGCTGATGTTGACCAATCAAAAGCTCGACCTTATTGATTCGGGTGTCGATGTTGCTATTCGTCTTGGTCGCTTAGAAGATTCGAGTCTTGTGGCAAAGAAGCTGTCTCAACGCCAACTCTACGTGTGCGCCAGCCCTGAATATATTGAACGTTACGGTGAACCGCATACGCTCTCTGAGTTGAGTAATCATCAATGTTTAGTCGGGGGCTTTGAGCATTGGCGTTTTAAAGAAAATGGGCGACCTCGCTCAGTTCGGGTTAATGGACGCATTAAATGTAACAGTGGCTTAGCCTTACAAGACGCAGCGAAACAGAGTATTGGCTTAGTGCAGCTACCAGAATATTACGTGAGTGAAGATCTTGAGTCTGGCGAATTGGTTGAGGTGTTATCTGATTACCGAGACGATAAAGAGGGGATTTGGGCGCTTTACCCACAGAACCGTAATTTGTCTTCAAAGGTTCGCTTGTTAGTCGATTTCTTGTCTGAGCAATTAGACTAGTTCTATCTGGCAAGACACTATGGACAAGAAAATGGGTTTCAGAACAAAGATTCTGAAGCCCATTTTTATTGATGTTCTATAGCTTTTACTTGCTAAGCATTAAGCATTAAACCGTGAAGCGATCAACCAAGTGGTACAATTCGTTTGCTCGGCTGTTTAGGTTTTGGCTACCTGTACGGTTTTGGTTCGCTAGCGATGCCGATTGAGAGCTTTGGTCTGAAATTACAACAATGCGCTGAGAGATCTCTTGGCCAACAATATTTTGCTGTTCAGTCGCCGTCGCAATCAGTGAGTTCATGTCCATGATGGTATCAATCGAATCTTGAATTTTAGCAAGTGCTGCAGCTGCTGCATTTGCTTCTTCTACCGTTTGAGCACTTCTGCTTTGGCTCGAATCCATTGCTTTCACCGCGGCATCTGAAGCGGATTTTAGCTGTTGGATCATTTTGTGAATGTCGCCCGTACTCTCTTGTGTGCGGCTTGCAAGCTTACGAACTTCATCCGCAACTACGGCAAAACCTCGGCCTTGATCACCAGCTCGCGCGGCTTCAATCGCCGCATTTAGTGCTAATAGGTTGGTCTGTTCCGCTATATCTTGAATGACAGTCAGTGAAGATGAAATGTTCTGTACATCTCCTTCAAGGCGAGAGACGACAGTGTTTGCTTCTGATACTTCACTTGCAAGGTCTGCTACGGAACCTGCAGCAGCGTTGACTATTTGCTGAGCTTCTTTTGCATTGTTCTCAGCAAGTTTAGCTGAGTCAGCCGCTTGGCTTGCGTTGCTTGAGATCTCTTGCGCTGTTGTCGTCATCTCGGTCATCGCCGTTGCTACTTGTTCTGTCTCTTCACGTTGACCTGTTGCTATCTCGTCGACCTGAGCTGCGCGAGAAGACATGCTGCTCGTTTCTGATACAACTTGCTGACCAACATCGCTCACGCTACGAATGATGGTCTGTAGGCTAGCAACAAAGGCATTAAAGTTCTCACTAAGTTTGGCGAACTCAGGCGCTTTGAATGTTTCCATTCGAGCCGTTAGGTCGGCCTCACCACTTGCAAAGGCACTGATCGAACGGTCAAATTGCTCGAGTGGTTGCATGATGGTACGGTTCACTGCAACAGCGAAAACCGCTACCACTAAGGCAATCAAACCACAGAAAATTGCAATAGCAGTCAGTGAGCTTTGTAGCGCAGCATTCGAGCTCTCTTTCATGTCACTGATCACGGCGTCAATATCGTCAGTATAAAACCCAGTTCCAAGCATTAAATCCCATTGTGGAATAAAGATTGAGTAGCTGAGTTTTGGTAACGCAATGGATTGACCTGGCTTAGGAAAGTAGTAAGTGGTGAATTCCCCAATTTTTGAGTTCTTAATCAGGTCTTGGATTAGGTAATTGCCTTGTTTGTCTTGAAGGTCGTAGTAATTTTTACCAATGCCATCGGTACCTTGTCCGATGACGATTCTTACACCCTTAGAGCTGTAGCCAAAAATATAACCAGACTCACCATATTCTAGAGTTTTTAATGTGGGTAATGCTTCTTCAAGCGTGGCACCTTTTTCTAAGAAAGGAGTTATCGAAGACTTAGCCATTTGCAGGTACGCTTTGAGTTCCTTTTGTTTCATCGCCATCATATTGCTACGCGTCGATTCTACTTGTTGTGCGGTTAGCTCAGTGCTCTTCATATACGTCACGCTCATCATCCCAATTGCCATTAGCAGCAAAGGGATAAAAGAGAGAATATAAAGGCGGTTTTTGATGGTGAGGGTCATTAGCACTTCCTATGTGATTGTCTCAGGCAATTTTCAACACATTATTAATGTGGTTTCAAAATGTAAATGGACTTGTTGTTGAATTGTTATCCTAAAATCTTTTTGTTTTATAAATATGATGACGGTTAGGTTTTGAAGTGATAAGTGGTGCAACTAAGCGCTTAGTTGTAAAAAGAGCCGTTCGTTTCGATGCTTTTGAATTTGGCGCTGCTTTGGTAGAATGCGACGCTTTGTAGCACCCTGCTATGTCTATTCGTTAAGTGAGAAAGATTCATGAACAAGAGCCATGTGACTATTGGTTTAACTAACCCAAAGAGCCCGACAAACGTTGGCGCGGTTATGCGTGCGGCGGGTTGCTACCAAGTCGACGAAGTTAAATACACAGGGCAACGCTACGACAAGGCTGCAAAATTTCACACTGATACCAAGAGTGCAACGCGCACTATCCCGCTTACTGGTGTCGAGTCGTTTTTAGATAACCTTAATTCAGAAACTAAGATCGTATGTGTGGAGTTGGCTGAAGGTGCAACACCACTGCCACGTTTTAAACACCCAGAGAACGCTATCTATATCTTTGGCCCTGAAGATGGTTCTATTTCTCAAGATGTCGCTGACCGAGCTGACCATGTTGTTTATGTACCAACGGTAGGTTGCATGAATCTAGCAGCAACAGTGAATGTGTTACTTTATGATCGCCTTGCTAAGTCAGATGAAATGGACGAGAGCAACGAGCTGATCAAGAAAAGCCGCGATAACCGTAATCACCTGCAAGTGAATCAGGGGTAGATATCGTTCTAATCGTGTATGGTCTCTTAATATCCAATGCAGATTAAAGAAAACCCCTTATTCGTAGGAATAAGGGGTTTTTACTTGGTTGATCTCGGATCTTAGGTTTGGCTATTCAGCACATTTTGAAGCCATAATTTTTAATGGTTGCCCCGCATCATCGAATTGTAAGCTCCATACATACTGCCCAGCATTCCGAATAGTGATAGCGGTATCTTGTCCGTAACCACCTTTAATTAATGAGTTAAGCTGTCCTAACTTTAGGTTAAGCCCATCCGCTGTAAACTGTGGTGACCAAGCCTTGGATGCATATTGCATGCGATAACTGCCCGGTTTTTCAGTGGTGACGACTTGATAAGTGTTGTCACCTTTATATTCAAACTCTCGTAGATCGACATGTTTCCAACCTGAATCAGCAAAATTGCCAACCACATAAAGCGGGCTCGAAATAGGGCCTTCAGCTTTTATTGTTGGATTGTCACATTGAGCCATGAAGCCTTGTCCAACTTCATTTCCTGTCGCTAGTATCGCCGCAATTGGCCCTTTTTCACTTGGCTGTGTTATCGACAAGAAACGAGCTTCAAATGGACTTAGAATGATAGAGTAGTGGCCATCAATAGCTGAGATCGATTGCTTGGATTCAATATCCGTCAGATCAGCTATGGAGCCGACTTTTTCTTTGGTTAGTTTTATGGTTTGTTCTTTGTTGGTAACGTTCACTGCGTAGACAACAGCATCGCCTTCATAGGCTTTGTGATCGACATACGCGACATCATTGGCCATCAGGTTTGTACGTTTACCTTGTGATAGAGCGGGGTGCGCTTCTCTCAGTTTCATCAAGTTTGTCACGTATTGCTTTAAGTCTTTTTCGTGCGCATTGAGTTGGGCTGTGACACCTTCTACTTTACCGCTAGTACGGGCTACGTGGTCATCGCACAAGCCATTAATAGCGCAGTCATCAGTCCATACTTTGTCTGCAAAACCTTCTAGTTGATCGCCAATCTCGTCCCCATAGTAGGTCGTAATTGGGCCGGTATAAGCCGCTTGGAATGAAAATGCCGCTTTATAGCGCTGCCAATACTCTTTGTCTTGTGGAGAAGCGATATCACCGCGCTGTAATAAGTCACCAAAGCGCACAAGGTCATGGTTACCGATCATTAAATTTGGCTTCGCGTGGTCTGGGTATAACGAATGTAAAGACATGCCTTCTGCAAGCCACTCTCCACCTTTGTTCCCCACGCCAGCTTCGTTTACAGCAAATGTTTCCGTCAGGCGGTAGCGCATCGGGAAATCAAACGCAGAACATAAGGCCGGTGCTTCATTTGAACCGTAGCCTGTTTCAATAATGCGGTTCTCACCTGCCCAAATTTCCGCGACCATATAACCCAGAGGGTTCACGGTTTTACCTTCGCTGTTTACGTATTCGACTTGAGAAGAAGCGGTGTCTACCGTTTCTCTGATTTGACTCCAAGCTTCTTTTGGCACTTGATAAGCTTGATCTAAGCGCCAACCATCAATTTTGAGCTCTTTGATCCAATACTCGGCAACTTCTTGATAGAAGGCTAGGCTCTCAGGGTATGAGACTGGATTATCCTCTCCTTGGGGCAGCTTACCTGTTGGTGACGGCACTACGTTTTTTTTGTGGTGGCCAAATACGCCATCAAAGAAGACATAAAGCCCACGAGCATGCGCTTCTTCAACTAAGGTTTTAGCTTCTTCCATCGTTCCGAATCTCGGATCGATATTGAAATAATCGGTGGCAAAATAACCGGTTGCATCCAGTCTATCGGCCCAATGGTCTTGGTTTTCGATAGGCTCTGAATTAAAGATTGGGGTTAGCCAAATACCGTTCATGCCAAGAGATTCAATGTAATCAAGTGAGTCGATAATACCTTGGATATCTCCGTTATGGTGACTGGTTCCATAGCCTGTCCCATGACCAATTGAGTCATCGCCACTGACAAAGCTTTCGACCATCACTTGATAGATCCTCAAGTCATTCACGTCGGCATTGGTATTGGTTTGGCATTGGTATGCTGTTGGTTCTTGAACTGATTCAGGTGCAGATTGGCAACCTGCAAGTAGGATGGCGGTAACGGCCAACGCGGTATTGGATAGAGAAAGTTTCACGTTAAGGTCCTTATTATTATGATTTAACTTATTATTCACCATCCTGATATTCTATAAATCCTCCATTAATTAGTGGCAATAGGAGTAGACGGTAGGCTGAGAGACTGAGGTCACAATATGTGGCTAATTTCTTATACATATTATGATGAAGTGCTGATTTTTGAGTCGGAATGAGATTTGTACAGGAAGATATTTTTATGCGGTATGTAAACAGCCTTGTTGAGAATAAGTCATTCTCTGTTTCTAATGTTATCTATCCCGTAAGCAATCGGATATTATCTTAAGCTCATCATTAGATAATTGAAGGGTTAGATAACACCATGGAAGATAAGCAATTACTTGCCGCGTTGCAGCAACATCCTGTCCTCGATCTGTATCAGTTATTCCAAGAAGTTGGTCAAAATCGCTCTCTGTATACTCTATTAGAGAGGTTATCTTCCCTTAAAGAACACCACCAACTGAGTACTCGTCTTAGCCCTTTTAAACCACACATCGAAGGGTTACTGGCTCAATTTGATGGCACTACGCCGGATAGTGATATCCTCAAGGCAGTTGCTCTTCAGTCTGAGATTCAACAACGAGGCCACAGCATGAGCCGTTACATCATGACATCAGATAACCATCGCCATTTTTCCCCAAATGCAGACTTAGTGATGTTTGGTGACTCGATCACCGAATGGGCACCTTGGGCGGATATTTTTCGGAATGTTTCGATGGTCAATCGCGGTCTCGCGGGTGATACCACAACAGGCATGTTGCGTCGTATTGATACCACGTTGAATGTGAATCCAAAACTAGTGTGTTTTATGGCAGGGATAAACGATTTAGCGCAAGGTTATGATGTCGACCATATCTACCAGAACTACATTGATATGCTTAAGGTGTGGCAAGAAAATGATATTCAGATTTTGGTGCAATCTACTCTTTATGTGGGCTCCAAACTGCAAGGTTTGAATCCGTCGGTTGAACTGCTCAATAGCAAGATAAGCGAGTACTGTTCTCAGCAAGGCATTGCGTTCTTAGATGTGAATTCAGTATTGTCACCTAATAAGCTTTTGTCGAATGAGTACTCGTGTGATGATCTGCATTTGAATGCTAAAGCTTACCAAACTTGGGCTCAGGTGCTTCAACCTACGATAGCTGATCTACTAAAGTAGAGTTACGCAAACAAATAGATAAATAAGCAGCGAGTTAAACAGCTAGACCGATAAAGAGCTTAGCTAATACAAGAAAAGCCAACCCCTAGATTTGTTTCGCGAACCATAAGGACATCAATGTGAACCTAAGACAGTTGGAAGTCTTCTACGCCATTATGCAGAACGGAACCGTATCTGGAGCCGCGCGCAGCTTGCATGTGTCGCAACCTAATGTGACTCGTATTCTGGCGCATACCGAGCAACAACTCGGGTTTGGATTGTTCGAGCGTGTCAAAGGGCGATTAGTGCCAACGGTAGAGGCCAAAACCTTGTTGCCCGAAGCTGAAAAAGTGTATCAGCAACTGGGTCAATTTCGATCTCTGACCAACAAAGTGAAGCAAGGACATCAGCATTTACGTATTGGTGCGCCGCCGATACTAGCGACCAAATTGCTGACTCCGGTCATAGCTCAAATGTCTCGTGAACAATATTCCAGTAAACAAGAGTTCTCTTTTGAGTTGCTTACTGCTAATCGCGACGAACTTTGTGCTGGGCTATTAAAGCATGAGCTTGATATTGCTATCGCGTTTGGGGACGAAACACCGCCTGCCATATTAAGTGAAACGCTATTAACCGAATCACTCAAGGTTCTGGTTCCCTCCAATACGGCTGAACACTTGCCCGCAGAATTAACTCTTGATGGCCTGATTAACTATCCTTTGCCAATCATCGGGCTTGATAGCCGCGATCCATTAGGCCTCCTGTTACATCAAAGCCTTATTGCGCGAGATGAGCATTATCACCATCCGATATCTGTGCGTGGATATAGCGCGGCGGCGGAACTGGTCAAGCACCAAGCGGGGTTTGCGATTGTTGACCCGTGGACTGCAGAGCAGTATCAAAATGACGATTCAGTTTGCGTGTTGCCGCTAAAGCCAGCAATTCCATTCTCGGTATCGACTTTGTGCGCAGAGCACACCCCTCAGTCGATTTCTGTTAAGCAATTTATCGCTTCATTAAAGATCCATACTCACCCTATAACTTAATGTTATAGGCTCGCCATAAATAGGCATTCGGCAGCTTCTAAGTTCTTAATTAAAGTAAACCATACAAGGATTCATTAATTAGGAACGCTCATGTCTATCGCTCAACCTTACCTTCTTTTTCTTGGGGATGTTACCGACCCGCTTGCCGCAAAAACAGCTCGTGGTATTTACCAATGGCGACCAGAAATCTGCCTAGGCCAACTGCGCTTAACAGGCGATACGGTTTCTCTTGGCTTAACGGACATGACCTTGCAAGAGGCGCAAGCGCTAGGCGCGAAAACCCTAGTGATTGGCACGGCAAACCCTGGTGGTGTTATTCCTGCCTCTTGGCAGCCAACCATAATGGCAGCTGCAGAAATGGGATTTGAGATTGCATCTGGCATGCACCAGCGCTTGAGTGAATTTTCACCGCTTGCTGACATGCAGCAACAAGGATTGACTAAGCTTCATGATGTACGACACTTTGATGGAGCTCTCAAGGTTGGTAACGGAAAGCCTCGTCAAGGTAAGCGCCTGCTTACTGTCGGAACAGATTGTTCAGTAGGAAAAATGTTCTCGGCGTTGGCGATTGAAAAATCGCTTAAACAAGCGGGAACGTCAGCTCAGTTTAAAGCGACGGGGCAGACAGGTATCTTGATTGACGGTTGCGGGATTTCAATTGATGCTGTGGTCGCGGATTTCATTTCCGGCGCGGTTGAAGCGATTAGCCCCGATTTTACTGACCACGATTGGGACATCATTGAAGGCCAAGGTTCGTTGTTCAATCCGTCTTTTGCAGGCGTGAGTTTAGGGTTATTGCATGGCGCACAAGCCGATGCTTTGGTGTTGTGCCATGAAGTCGGGCGACCACATATTCGTAACCTTCCTCACGCTCAATTGCCAAGCATAGAACAGACGATTGAAGCCAACTTACAAGCGGCACGATTGACTAACCCAGATGTGAAATTGGTTGGCATCTGCTTGAACACGTCGGCAATTAGCATTGAAGACGCTGAGACATTATGCCAAGAATGGACCACACTCTATCAAGTGCTCGTGACGGATCCAGTGCGTTTTGGTGTACAACACATTACTGATCATTTGCGACATTCACTTTAACGATTTCATCATTTCTACGTTTCCATTTGTTAAAGCGAACATCAACCGAGTGAAATTATGAAGATTACAGCAGAACCCATTACTATCGCGATGCAGACGCCTTTTCGCATCTCTCGTGGTAGTCGAACTGAGTGTCACGTTGTTCGTGTTTACATTGAACATAATGGCAAACAAGCTCAGGGAGAGTGCACACCTTACCCAAGGTATGGCGAATCATCGGAGTCTGTATTAGCGCAAATCCAACAAGCGTCTAGCGCACTTGAAGGTATGTTTGAGCGAGGCGTTACCGATCCGGCAGAGCTAAGAGATCATCTTCAGTCTTTATTGACTGGAGGGGCAGCGCGAAATGCGGTCGATTGTGCGCTTTGGGATTTCGAAGCGCAGCAGAACGGCCAGATGTTTCCAAATAGCTTGTTTGGGTTACCTGCTCAAATTGTGACTGCAATGACAGTCTCCATCGGCACACCAGAAGCGATGGCGACCCAAGCACGAGATTATTTGGCGAATGGCGCGAAGCTCCTAAAAGTGAAGCTTGATGGCGAGCAGGTAGTAGAGCGTGTTTGCGCTGTGCGAGAAGCGGCACCCGATGTTCAGATTGTACTGGATGCTAATGAAGCGTGGACAGGGTTGAATCTCGAAGAGTTGTTCAATCAACTTACTGAGTTTGATATCGCGATGATCGAACAACCTCTTCCACAGCAGCATGATGCGTCACTGGCACACATCAAGCACCCGATACCACTGTGTGCTGATGAAAGCTGTCATACCACTTCGCAACTTTCATCTTTGTTAGGTAAGTATGAAATGGTCAACATCAAGCTCGATAAAACGGGCGGTTTGACCGAAGCCTTGGTACTTGCTGAGGAAGCTCAAAGGCTCGGTTTTACTCTGATGTCTGGCTGTATGCTTGGCACCTCATTGGCGATGCGAGCAGCGCTGCCTATTGCGGTTCAATCTAAAATAGTCGACCTTGATGGCCCTGTATTACTTGGCCAAGATGTTTCGCCAGCACTGACTTATCAAGATGGGATGATCATTCTTTAAGGTGGCTTAGCGTTCAGTATGGTGATAAAGGTTATAGGTAGGCACGCGAACTTTTGGACATAAATGAGCTTCAGGAATTCTAATATTAGTGATTCATGCATAACTTTTTATAATGTAAGTTTGCCAATTAATACGCCTTTGTACAGTGCGCACTTTATCTCATTATGTTTAATAGTACACATATTATATAATTGATATAACCCGTTGTATTTATAGGGTTTATCATTAAAGTGTTGCGAAATGAGTAAGAATTACATTTTTCGAGAGTTAGAGTGCCAAATGACCAAGGAAGAGGTCGCCGAACTGTGTTTTAAATCTGTTAGAACCGTCACAGGTTGGGATAAGGGAAACCCCATTCCCCCCGAATGCAAAGGCTTATGATAATGGCAAAAGGTCTGGAATTCAGTGTCTGTGAAGAGTGGGAGCAGTTCAAAATGTTGTACGACAAGATGGAACTACCAACAGGTCAAGTGGTGAGACCGCAACAAATTTTAGCAGGGATTGCACTACTAGAGATACAGTCAGAAATTGAAATCAAAACTTCTACGTATTTGATTAGAGTCGCAAGGGTTCTCACAAAAATGAAAGGATAGAAATAGGCTCCATATGGAGCCTATTTTTTTTCAAAATCACGAATTAAATTAAGAAAAATAAGTCATTAAATTTGCAATGATAGGAGTTCCTACAGTAACAATACCAGAAGTAATGTTAAGCCATTTGATTAAACCCGATTGAGAGATTTTATCTACTACAGTTAGACGATCTTCAGTTGTATGGCTGCGTACAATTTTCGCTACTTCAAGTAATAATTCTTGAGGAGTATTTTCTGGCAACCCTAAATTTGATAGGTGCGCGTCCGGAATGTAGAAATCGAAGCCAATTTTAATATCTTCAAAATCACAATTGTCCACATCAACCATCATTTGTTCTGGTGCCCTAACAACGGTACCTACACCTTTAAACGTGCTATTTTTCAAATTAAGTGGCATTGCTATTTCCTCATTAGCGTAACAATTTACTTTAATCCCCATATTACAATCTGTGACTGCAAGGCCATCCATATCGACAGAGGAAGCTGAATCCATTTCTACGGCTGTACCACAGTTTATTATTTTACAGTTTTTCATGATAACCGTACTGTTTCGCGAAACTATCCCTTTTGATTGTGAGCCTCTTTGTAATTGCGATTCAACAAACTGATTTACTCCGACCTTATTTGAATAGTGAGTCAGGATGTTAGATAAACAGCCAGGAGCAGGGCGTATCTTTGTCAAATAGTAGAGCTCTAAATAGCATCGAACAGCGTAACAAATAGGTGTAATTTCCATCGTTTTTCTTTCTCAATGATCCTACCTTTAGAATGCCATTCAACCCAATTGTTAGCAATAAATAGCTCAATGTAATCATATAGATTTAGCTCATAATTCAAATTGACCTATTACATGTAGTCCGTTAATTAGGTTAATCGATAGCTAATAGTTAGGTCGAATTTACCCCTGTAATACAACACGGGGATTTACAACAAACAGCATTGGAAGAATTGATAACTTTTAATAGGGGAAAAGCCCACAAACAGGATGTCAGTGAGTAAAAGGTCTAACCAACAATGGGGCCAAAAATGAGCCAGCCGTGATTGACTGACTCAAGGGAAGCTCTCTTAGTTACTTGATCGGAATATAGATTTCGGTTTTCAAATTCTCAGGTTTAGTTCGTCTTGGGTCTCGATTCAGGTACACCTCAAAGCATGGTTGGTCTCGCAGTTCAAACCCACTGTCTGGTAGCCATTTTAAGAGTAAATAGCTGTAAGCTTCAGAGAGTTTCTCGTAAGTACCTTTGTGCAAGGCCTTGGCATATTTGCCACCCAAAATTGTCTTGCGATCGATACCTTCAGCTAATTTGCCTGAAAGTTTAGATTCAAGACCGTTTTGCGAATGATAAGCCTAATACGATCAATCTCTATGATAAATGATCAGACGTTATTGGAAGTGCTCGAACTAAAATGCCCTCCGACAGGGATTGATAAAGTAATCACGTTTCTGTCGGTGCGGTCACTTTCTATTATCGCAAAACAGACCACGTAAGCTTTATAAAATAATTGTTATGATATCTTATGTGAAATGTTAATGATCACTCTTCGTTTAATAGCTTCACTAAAGCTATTAGATCTAAGATTAAATAGGCAAACCACCTAACTGATTGAATCATTGACGGATCCTGTTGATTTTATGATGAGAGAAGGTGGAGCGAGTGAGTAGTCATGTCTCCGAGGTGATAGAAAATAAAGACAGTTTTGAACGCCCGTTTTCGATCAAAATCCCGCGTCGCAAGTGGTTTGGTTGGAAAGGCATTGAACTGCGCTTGGTGTTGGCATTGGCTATGTTATCGATGACCACCATCTTCCTTTCGGTTGTTTCTAGCTTTACTTTTGACGATCTGAACCAACGCCTCGTTGAATTAAAAGAGAGTGAAATCCCCGCCTTAGATAATGCTGCACGCCTCAATGATATGGTGCGTGTGATTATCACGACCTCATCTCAGCTCAGTGACGCTGAATCGAATATAGAGCGTAAGCAGGCGATGCTCAAAATTGAAGAGGCCATTTCAGTGATGAATAGCGTTATGGTTCAGTTTCCTGATTATCACGCCTATTTTAAAGATCTTATCGCCCAAGTTAATAATAGTCTGAGCCTGTTATATCAAAGTGAGATTGAGTCAGAACAACTCAATCAAGAACTTCGTAATTTGCTTGAAGGCTTTTATCCTCTATTGCAACAAGCCAGTGATTCACTCGATAGTTTACCTGAGTCAGCTAAAGATCAAATCCAATATACTCAGTTGAAATCTCTGCTTTATTACCAATTAGGCTTGGTAGAGAAGCTGTATAACGACTCAAGCTTTAATGAGCTCGATTACACCAGTTACCGCTTAGAGCAAGTTGGGGAAGAGTGGTGGAAGCTCTGGGTCAGTGGTGATTTAAGAAGTGATTTTCCTGAATTAGATCATCAACTCACGGTGATTTATAACCTCGCTTCAAGTGATAGCAGCTTGTATGGAGTAAAAAACAAAGCGCTCGATCATCTCTATCAAGAGCAATACTTCCTGCAAAACAGCCGCGAGCATTTGAACCAATTAACCGTGCAGATCGAAAGCAACACCAGCAAGGTGAATAGCAATATTGATCAATCGATTCAGCAAGCGCAGCTGTCTTTACAATCGAATCAGCAACTCTCTCTTTTTCTTTCTCTGTTTAGCGTGTTGGCTGCCGCTGCCATTTCGTGGTTCTACGTGCGTAAGAGTATTTTAGAAAGGCTTTTACAGCTCAAAGACAACATGTTCGCGATTTCTACCGGTCATCTAGATACCGAAGTGTCCATTCGTGGCAAAGACGAAGTGACGCAAATGGCCAAGTACCTAAAGGTATTCCAGACCACGGCCAAAGTCGTTAAGCAAACCAATCGAAAATTAGAGGCAGAGGTTGAAGAACGCACCTTAGCCGAAGCCAAACTACGAGTGACTCAAGACGAGTTAATCCAAGCCGGAAAATTAGCCGCGTTGGGACAATTAAGTGTCGGGATCACGCATGAGATCAATCAACCTCTGACCGCAGTAAACAGTCACGTTAGAAGTGCTCAATTATGGTTAGGTAAGCAAAGGCCAGACAGGGCAGAAGAGAACCTAAAAAAGATCGAGATCTTGTTAGACAAAGTGGCTGCGATTACTCGTCACCTAAAGGCCTTCTCACGTAAGAGTGATGGCAAGATTGATAACGTTGAATTGGATAAGGTTGTCGGTGATGCGATTGACCTGTTTGAAACCAGACAGAGCAAGGTCTCGATTCAGTATTCACCACAAAGCGACCAGATGGTTCGAGCCAACAGCATTCGCTTAGAACAGGTATTGGTGAATTTGATCAGCAATGCTCTGGATGCCGTTGAGCACAGAGAGCAACCAGAGCTCAGCATCTCTACTCAAGAGCATTCGAATACCATTCAGATTTTGGTGATGGACAACGGGTTAGGGATACCTGAAGAGGATATTCCGCATCTGTTTGACCCATTTTATACCCGCAAGACAACAGGTAAGGGGCTTGGGCTCGGTTTGTCTATCGCATACAACATCATAAAAGACTTTGGCGGCTCGATTCACGTGGAATCAGTTGAACACCAAGGCACCACTTTTATCGTCACTCTACCAAAAGGCATTGCCTCATGACTGCAGAAAAACACATAGTTCTTATCGATGATGAAATCGATGTCGTTGAAGCCGTGAGTGAAATGTTGGAGCTAGAAGGGTTTAGTGTCACCACCTTCACTGATCCCAACCTTGGCTTAAAGTCGCTTAAAGCGAACAGTCAGTCGGTTGTGTTGTGTGACGTGCGCATGCCGAAAGTGGACGGTTTGACGTTGTTGAGCTCAATCCAACACCGTGCCCCGAATGTGCCCGTTTTATTGATGAGTGGCCATGGCGATATCCCAATGGCGATCGAAGCGATGAAGCTTGGCGCTTTCGATTTTCTAGAAAAACCGCTTAATTCGAGTGAGCTGGTGGAGAAGCTTGATTTGGCGATTACCCAATGTCAGCAAAGTTGCCCAGCAGCTACAGACGGTGATGAGGAGGCTGAGTTACCGATTGAATCTGTGGTTATTGGCCAATCAAAAGCGATGGATACGATACGCAAGCAAGTGCTAGCACTGTCTCATACCGGTGTTGATACCATCATCAACGGCGAAACTGGAACGGGCAAAGAGGTGATTGCTCGCGCATTGCATCAATTTAGCCGTCGTAAGGCGAAGCCGTTTGTCGCGATTAACTGTGGCGGCATGACAGAAAGCATTATCGAAAGTGAGTTGTTTGGTCATGAAGCGGGCTCGTTTACTAGTGCCAACAAGAAACGCATTGGCAAAATAGAACAAGCCAATGGCGGAACTCTGTTTCTTGATGAAATCGAAAGTATGCCAATTGCGGTGCAAATTAAACTGCTGCGCGTCATTCAAGAACGAATGATAGAGCGCGTTGGTGGTAACGAGTTAATCCCGGTCGATATTGTGGTGGTAGCCGCCAGCAAAGCTGATCTTGCGAGCTTGAGTGAAAAGGGGGAGTTCAGAGCCGATCTCTTCTATCGTCTTAATATTGCTAGCTTAAGCCTTCCTGCATTGCGTCAACGCAAAGAGGACATTCAGGTGCTGTTCCGTCACTTTGTGATTCAAGCGAGCCACAAATATAAGACGCGCCCATCGACGATTTACCCTGAGCAGGTACAGCAGCTATGTCGGCATGAATGGCCGGGTAACGTTCGTGAACTACGTAATGTCGCTGATCGATTTGTGTTGGGTATCGTCGGTGATGGTTTCGATCTTCAATCGCCAATTTGTGAAGCATCCGGAGAAGATTTTGCTTTTGAAAAGCAGATGGAGCAGTACGAACGAAATGTTCTGACGGAAGCGCTAATAGAAAGCGCTGGCAACATCAATGAGGTCTCAAGCAAGCTGAACCTGCCACGTAAAACGCTTTATCGAAAAATGAAGAAACACCAATTGGATAAAGAGAGCTTCAAGGCCTAACTGGTTCATTCATTCGCTTAATAAAAGCACAAGACAACAATGACCCATTTAACTTTTAGTCGAATGGTTAACCGTTTCAAGTAATTGTAATAAAAGGGCTTTAACATTTGGCACAATGCATGCAATTACTACATTGTGGCATACGTTCACATGAGGTTATTCGGTGCTAAGTCAAAATATATATGACAGCTATCTATATATGACAGCGATCCAACACTGAATGATCGAATAAAGGAAGTTAGAAAAATAATTGCTTGTTGCAAGGAGATACAAACATGAAGCAAATACTGAAAGGTTCGATTGCTCTGATACTAGGTGTGAGCTCGATGACGGCATGGGCTGCAACAGAGTCAGCTGACTTAGGTCCTCGCCCCCTGTTTTTAGTGAACAATATGGATGAGAGCCCTTTGAAAACCAAGCTGTTGAGTTGCAGTGAAGGACCTTTTCACCGTAGTGATTTTTCTATTGGACATCGCGGAGCTGCGATGCAGTTTCCTGAGCACACCAAGGAATCCTACTTAGCAGCGATTCAAATGGGCGCGGGCGTAGTGGAGTGCGATGTCACTTTTACTAAAGATAAAGCGTTGGTATGTCGTCACTCGCAAAGTGATCTACACACCACAACCGATGTTTTGGCGCATCCAGCTCTCGCTAAGAAGTGTTCAACACCGTTCACGCCTGCCAACCTAGCGACAGGCGAAGATGCGCAGGTTGAGTGTCGTACTTCTGATTTCACGCTAGCGGAGTTTAAGACCCTGAAAGGGAAAATGGATGGTGCGAACCCAAAAGCAACCACTGTCGAAGAGTACATGAATGGCACTCCTGGCTGGAGAACCGACCTTTACAGCCAAAGTGGAACACTGATGACACACGCCGAAAGTGCGGCATTGTTTAAAGAGCACGGCGTTAAGGTGACTCCTGAATTGAAATCAGCGGCGGTTGAAATGCCTTTCAATGGCTTTAGCCAAGAGATGTACGCGCAGAAGTTAGTGGATGAACTGAAAGAGGCGGGCTTTGAGCCTTCGGACACTTACTTACAGTCATTCAACTTGGATGATGTGAAGTACTGGGTTAATGAGACGCCTAAGTTCGGTAAGCAAGCCGTTTACCTTGACGACCGTGTCTATGAGCAAGCGGACTTTGTCGCGTCTGTTGAAAACATGAAAGAGCTGCACGATGCGGGTGTGAATATCATCGCGCCACCTCTGTTTGCTTTGGTTGAGTTAGGTGAGAACAACGAATTGGTTGCGTCTAACTACGCAAAACTGGCAAAAGATGCTGACCTTGAGATTATTGCATGGACACTTGAGCGTTCAGGCCCGCTAGCGCAAGGCGGCGGTTGGTATTACCAAAGCGTGAAAGATGGCATCAACAATGATGGCGACATGATGAAAATGCTTGATGTACTGGCGCAAGATGTTGGTGTTATGGGCGTATTCAGCGATTGGCCTGCAACGGTGACTTACTACGCTAACTGTATGGACAGTGACGCTTAGGCTGTTGTGAGCTTCGCTTTACATCGATAATTATAGCGTTTGTATAGAGAGCACTTAGCCAAAGAACAATAAGAGAAAAAGCAGTGAACCAAAGAGCCTTCGGGCTCTTTTTTTACCACCGAAATTGGCGGGACATAAATGACCCAAATAGGGCCTTCTTGGTTGGACAGTAATGACACAAAAGTAATTTTCCAATTTGGAGTTTTGTTTAAGCTGTTGAAATTAAACAAATTAAAAGGTGGCACAAAGACTGCAGTAGCGAAGGTGACTTTCAACAATAAGTAAAAGTAAGGTTTGAATATGAAAATCAGTGTTAAAGGACTGTTAATCGCTAGCTCATTACTACTTCCTTCAATGGCTATGGCAAGCGACTGCTCTAGTCGTGGTGTGTTAGACGATCGATACTGTGATGAAAACCAAGATTTGGTCGCCGATTCACCAAAGAATCCAGATGAGTGGAATGACCCAAGTACGCTTGTGTTTACTTACACGCCAGTAGAAGACCCAGCGTTGTATAAAGATGCGTTTGCGGATTTCCAAGCTCACCTAAGTAAAATTACAGGTAAGCGAGTGATTTACTACACGGTGCACTCAAACTCTGCACAAGTAGAAGCGATGCGCTCTGGTCGATTGCACGTTGCAGGTTTCTCTACGGGCCCAACAGGCTACGCAGTTAACTTAGCAGGTTACGTTCCAATTGCGGTGAAGGGAGATGAGTCTGGCTTTCAAGGCTACAACCTAATCACGATTGTGCGTAAAGACAGCGGCATTAACAAAATGTCTGATCTGAAAGGCAAAAAGGTTGCACACACTTCTGCATCTTCCAACTCTGGCAACCTAGCTCCACGTGCGTTATTCCCAGCGAAAGGCCTAGTGCCAGATGAAGATTACAAAGTGCTTTACTCAGGTAAGCATGACCAATCGATTCTAGGCGTTTTCAACGGAGACTATGATGCGGCACCTGTGGCATCGGACGTGTACGATCGCATGGTCGCAGCAGGTCGTGTCGACGATTCTGAACTGAAGATCATCTACCGTAGCCCACGCTTCCCAACGTCGGCATTTGGCTATGCTTACAACCTAAAACCAGAACTGGTTGAGAAGATCAACGAAGCTTTCTTTAGCTACCGCTTTACACCAGAAATGAGCGCATCGTTTAAAGGTGCCGACCGTTTCTCGCCAATCAGCTACAAAGAAGAGTGGGATGTGATTCGTGATATTGCTCATGCGACAGGTACGGCTTACACCAAAACTGGCCTGAAGAAGTTGGCTGAAAAAGATGCGGCTAAACGCGCGAAGAAAAAAGCCGCTGAGCTAGCAAAACAAGCAAACAACGGCTAACTCTTAGCTCTGTTGGAAGGCTAAGTTTTAGAAAGACTTAGTTCTTTAAATACTTACCTTAACTAAAAATCTATGCCCTCGCGGGTAGGGCATAGATCATTCTAAAATTCGCACAAGGAAATGCAGTATGGCCGTAGCAAGCTATGAAGGAATAAAGATAAACAACCTTTTTCACGAATATGTGGCAGGCAAGCCAATCCTTAAAGGCATTAATATTGATATCGATGAGCCAGGCATCATCGCGATCATTGGGCCATCTGGTACCGGTAAAAGTACGCTTCTGCGCTGTATCAACCGCCTCAACGATCCAAGCCAAGGTGAAATCATTTTTGATGGGGCAGACCTGACTCAATTGAAAGGTCAAGCGCTGCGTAAACAGCGTCGACACATCGGCATGGTGTTCCAAGAATATAACCTCGTGGAACGTTTAACGGTTATCGAGAACGTGTTAAGTGGCCGTTTAGGCTATATGACCGCTTGGAATGCATGGCGTCGTAACTACTCTGCGCAAGACTTAGCCAAAGCGTTCGAATTGCTCGAATTTGTGGGCCTACAAGACTTTGCCAACCAACGTGCCGACAGTTTATCGGGCGGTCAAAGACAACGTGTTGGTATCGCTCGCGCCGTTATGCAAGACCCATATATCTTATTGGCGGATGAACCAACGTCATCACTCGACCCAAAAACAGCGGTTGAGATCATGGAGTTGATGGAGACATTCGCAGAACAGAAAAACATTCCAGTGTTGGTGAATATCCACGATGTGAACTTAGCCAAGCGTTATGCCAAGCGCATCATCGGCATGTGTAACGGTAAAGTGCATTATGACGGCAGCCCTGAAGGTATTTCAGAAGAAGACCTAAAAATTATTTATGGGGGTGAGTCATGGCTGGATTAAACCCAAGCTCGTCGCCAAGTATTCCATCAAGCGCATCGCAAGCGAAGCATGAAAATCCGTTCAAAACCTCATGGACTAACCGTGCAATTATCGCTGCAATCATTGGCTACCTGTTTTACAGTTTCTCGACGCTAGGGCTGACCTTTGATCGTTTGGTCATCGGTTTTGGTGAAAGTGAGCGGTTACTATCAAGAATGTTCCCGCCAGATTTCTCGCGTACTAATCTACTGCTAAGTGGCTTAGCGGAGAGCTTACAGATAGCGATCATTTCGAGTTTCTTCGGCATCATCATCTCATTGTTTCTTGGCTTACTTGCCGCAAGAAACATGATGCCTTCGATTGTATCGACACCTATTCGTGGCTTCATCGCACTGTGTCGTTCTTTCCACCCAGTGATCATTGCCATTCTATTTGTGAAAGCGGTGGGTTTCGGTGCCCTTGCTGGGATCCTGACTTTGGTATTCGCATCGATTGGTTTTATTGCCAAGCTTTTTGCTGAAGCCATTGAAGAGATCTCTTTTAAACCAGTTGAAGCGATTAAAGCAACGGGGGCGAGCTTTGTCAGCGTCATTCTGTACGCGGTGATGCCTCAGGTATTTACTCGTTTCATTGGCTTTGCTAGCTACCAGTTGGATTCAAATCTACGTAATTCAACCATGGTTGGCATTGTGGGGGCGGGCGGCCTTGGCGGTACTCTTTTCTCTGCATTCCAACGTTTTGACTACGACTTCGTTGCCGCTATTTTGATCACCATTATCGCATTGATTCTTGTGGGTGAATTTCTTTCCAATATTGTTAGGAGAATCTTCTAATGACAACTGCATCTATCGATAGAGAGTGGCAGCGCTTTACACCCAACGAACGTGTGGCTCGATTTGCCGTTTACCTTAGCCTTGTGTGCGCCATCGTGTGGTCTTGGCAAACCGTTGAAGTGATTCCTGAGTTCCTATACGACGCACCAGCGCAGTTTGCTGATATGTTCGAGCGTATGGTGCCAATGGATTACGCCTTCTATCCTGAGTCGATTCACGCAGCGATGATTGAGACACTGCACATCGCGACGTTAGGTACCTTGTTTACCTTGGTATTTGCTATCCCTTTGGCGCTGATGAACGCGCCAAATATCACTCCGAATAAAGCTTTGAACTGGATTGCTCAATTCTTTCTCGTGTCTTCACGTTCTGTGAACTCATTGGTTTGGGCATTGCTGTTCATCGCACTGTTTGGCCCCGGTGTTCTCGCAGGCATTATGGCAATTGCTATTCGTAGTATCGGCTTTGTAGGGAAGCTGTTAGCGGAAGCAATTGCCGAAGTGAACATGGGGCCTATTGAAGCTTTACGCGCGACAGGCGCTTCTTGGATGAGCGTTTTACTTAAAGGTTATTGGCCACAAGTGATGCCAGCGTTCTATTCCATCGTGCTGTTCCGTTGGGATATCAATGTACGTGAATCTGCGGTACTGGGTTTGGTGGGCGCGGGTGGTATTGGCGTGGTGCTAAACGATGCTCAGAACCTTTTTGAGTGGCAAAAAGTTTCGATGGTATTAGTGAGTATCTTCGCAGTGGTTATCGTTGCAGAAGCTGTGGTGATCCATATTCGTAACAAACTCATATAAACATATGGTGCAATGCAGCGTGTTTTGTGTGATGTGTCAAAGTTAAGAGCTTATCTAGCATTTTGAAGCTCAAACGACCCTAGGTACTTCGGTCTACCTAGCGGTCGTTTTTTTATGTTGTTTGAATAGGCAGAAAGCTTGTTTAGACAAGGATGGTTAGCTTTTCGCTGTCTCACTTTTAAGCGTCAGAAGTGCATCCACAAATTCTGCAAACCCATAGCCACCCGGTTGTGACATCACCTTGCTTGGATGATGATCTAGTTTATCCCAATAATGCTGAATGTTAGCCACGCCAACGGTGAGCGGTAGTGATTCGAACATCTGTTGATCATTCATTGAATCGCCGACATAACACGCTTGCTTGTGGATTTGTTCAAGCGATAGGCCTTTATTAGCCAGAAAACGATGTACTGCGTTTTTCTTTGAGTGTTCGCCATACCAAGCATTGATATGAATCGAACTTGCCGTCGCGTGTGCGCCTAAAGCATGTATTCTTTCAAGTACCACTTGCACTATTTCAGGGTCAACAGGTTCACGGTTTTGGCCGATATCAATCGCGACCTCACACAAGCGGTAAGATTGGTCCAGAGTTAGGGATAGATCTGGGTAACTCGCCAAGATCGCTTCAACTTGTTGTTTTAGCTTGGTTTGGCTCTGGCGCACTTGCTCTAGTGGTGTTTCCGATGAAAGCTGTAATGCGCCATCTTGTTTCTCTAATAAGAAGGCGCCGTTCTCTCCAAGCACGGCATCGACAGGCCATAGTTGTGCAATATGATCACACCAACCCGCACAAGCGCCAGTCACCGCGACCACTTTGATTCCATTGTCTCTTAGCTTTTGTAACGCAATCAAGGTTTCAGGAGGGAGTGAACCTTGCCAAGTGAGCGTGTCATCGACGTCGGTTAATACCCATTCGATGTGCTTCCAGTTATTGCCTAGTTGGTGTTCCATCTAAAAACTCACTATTCCATTGATTGTGTCGCTTAGAGTGAGCAGTTCGTCGTTAAACGTCTACACTCAGTGTTGCTAATTAATGCTGAGCTGTGTTTAGAAAACACAATGCTTAGCAAAGTCTCCCGCTTCATTGGCAGTCCAGTCGCCTTTCGGTTTCTCTTTCATATCAGTACACCAAGCTTCACTGCCCACTTCTGTACAGGCCATAAGTTGAGTCGCGAGAAATAGAGTTAATGCGATTTTTTTCATAATAAACATTCCTTTCTTGTTTAAATTTTTGTTTATAACTGTATCAAATACTACTAGGGCGTGTTGACCTTTCGTGGTTAAAGTTTGTTAAAACGTTAAAACGTTAAAACGTTATAGCGTTGGACTTGGTTCTAAGGTAGGAGGCAAAGGGGAAGACAGTCGCGATAGCAACAATCAAAGTGATTGATAGATCGAGCTATAGATCGAAAAAGCCAGCAACGCATGCTGGCTTTGGAATTCTTGTGCGCTTCTATTCGTCAGTGCGCTTTAACTATTCGTCGAGTTATACCAGTTTCATCTCTTGGATGATGTCTGAAGCAATTTCTGGCTTCGTGCTCGTTGGTTTCTCGTGTAAGTCTGATTTCAATTGTCCCTTACGGTTACTTAGGCCTGCTTCAAGTTTCTTGAGTGCTGAAGCGATAGCTGGATACATAACGTCATCTGTAGCTTTTGCGTTTACACGTACACCTTCGTAGTTGGTGAACACTTCAACCTGGTGTTGACCATGTTCTTTTGTGATGATGATGTCGCAGCTGATCAGTGATGGGAAATGGTTAGATATCTTCTCGAATTTACCTTCGATGTCTTTGCGTGACTCGTCGTTAATTGATACATGATGTGTTTGAACATTTATTTTCATAAATCATACCTTTCCAATGACTGTGTCATTTAAACGTAGCAAACATCGGTTAGTTTAACCAACTGCGAAATAGCACATGTGTGATTCACTTCAGTGTTATCAAATAATCTCCCTTTACTCCCTTGAAAGTCCGAAGAACTGATCGCATATTATGTTTCGTGTTTTCAATACATGTTCAAAAATACCTCACTCGCGAAGCATTCCTCTAATCTACCTTGCCAGCCTAGGTTTTATCGCCTTAACCAAACGTCAGCTCAAATACTTATTCTAGTTTAAGTTTTATAAATCATTGCTAGTTTGATGCCGATAATGCTTTCTTTTTAAATCACGGCAGTTGATATAAAAAGTGTGGTTTATATAAAAAAGCAAAGCTCCGTGAATGCGACTATTGAATAAGGCAACTCTTGGCTGCCCTTATAGCGCCATCTGGTTTTAGCGATAGCTATTCTTCAAATTGGTAAGAAGAGGGCACCACAATGACGCCTTGTGTCGATATGTGAAAGCGTTTAGCGTCGGCAAGGTTATCAATACCGATTTGGGTGCCATCTGGCACTTTGACGTTCTTATCTATGATGCAGTTTTGTATGTGGCAATTTTTCCCAATCTCAACATCTTCAAACAGAATACTATCAATCACAATCGCGGCATTGCTGACTTTCACTTTAGGGAAGAAGATAGAGTTTTGCGCCGAACCTCCTTCAATCACCACGCCATTCGCTATCATCGAGTTGATGAATATTCCTTGGTTTCCTTCTACAGAAGCAATGGTTCGCGCAGGCGGAAGTTGCGGCTCGTAGGTGCGAATCGCCCAATCTGGTTGGTATAAATCGATAGGTGAGGCTGGCTTTAACAGATCCATATTAGACTGGTAGTAAGAGTCGATAGTACCCACATCTCTCCAGTACGCATCTTGGGTCACTCGGCCTTCTTCGTCGCCAAACTTATACGCGTAAACACTGTTGTTGCCGACCAATTTAGGAATAATGTCTTTACCGAAATCATGGCTTGAATTCGGATCTTCGGCATCCGCCAGTAGCGCTTGTGTTAATACCTCTTTATCAAAGACGTAAATACCCATTGAAGCCATGCTTCGAGTCGGCCTACCGGGGACACATGCAGGGTAACGTGGCTTTTCGGTAAAGTTATTGATTTGAAGAGACTCATCTATCTCCATCACACCAAATTCTTTGGCTTCATCAATCGAAACCTCCATGCACGCTACGGTTAAATCGGCCTCGTTCTTTTTATGTTGCTTGAGCATTGGCGCGTAATCCATGCGATAGATATGGTCGCCTGATAACACCACTACATGCTTAGCTTCGCTACGAGAAAGCAGATACAAGTTTTGATAAATCGCATCGGCAGTACCGCTATACCAACTATCACCTGTACGCATTTGTGGGGGGACATTGGTGATGTATTCGCCGAGCTCGGGGTTAAGCACCGACCAACCATCTCTTAAATGTTTTTGTAAAGAGTGAGATTTGTACTGAGTCAGCACCAAAATTTGGCGCAGCCCAGAGTGTAAGCAGTTCGCGAGCGTGAAATCGATGATTCGATATTTACCGCCAAAAGGTACCGCAGGTTTTGCACGGTTATCGGTAAGGGGAGAAAGCCGAGAGCCTACACCGCCGGCCAGAACGATTGTTAGAGTGTCTTGCATGGTCAGAACCTCAATGTATTTATGATTATGAACATAGACCTGCAAGCGTTGAGCCAAATGTAACTCATTGAATATTAAGCGAGATGAGAATGAATTCTGCGAGATTGCACCAAGTTGATGCGTACGAGGTATTGGCTTGCTCTATTTTGATCCAAATAGATCCGGGCAAGATGAATGGGGTAAATTAACAAAATGACGCACGGGAAAGTTGCATTACAAAACTGTCAATAAAATGAAGCGATAAAGTGATCGAGTCGATGTAAATTTACACAAGTGCTCACAAGTTTTCACAAATTGATTTCCATCAATAAAGTAGGGTTATTATATGCTACCTTGCACGCAAAATAAGAAATGATTACTCATTCACCAATAACGATTAAGCCCTCAAAAGGAAATTATAATGAAAAAAACAGTATGTGGTATTGCGGTTATTGCGGCTCTTATGTCAACTAGTGCTTTTGCTCATAAAGAGGGTGATTTCATCATCCGTGCTGGTGCCGCAATGGTGTCTCCTAACGATAGCAGTGGAGATGTTTTGGAGACATCGGGTTCAAAATTTGGTGTGGATTCAAACACCCAACTTGGATTGACATTTGGCTACATGTTTACAGACAACATCAGTCTCGAGATTCTTGCAGCGACGCCGTTCTCCCATACAATTTCTACAAACCATGGTGGTTTAGGTGATATCGCCGAGACAAAACATTTACCACCAACCTTGATGGTTCAGTACTACTTCGGCGAAGCAAACAGCAAGCTCCGCCCTTACGTAGGTGCTGGTATTAACTACACCGTATTCTTTGACGAAGAGCTTAGTGGTGCGGCTAAAGATGCTGGTTTAAGTGACTTGTCCCTTGATGATTCGTGGGGACTGGCTGCGAATGTTGGTATGGATTACATGATCAACGACGACTGGTTTTTAAACGCATCCGTCTGGTACGCAGATATTGATACTACAGCCAAGTACAAGGCTGGTGGGAAACAGTACTCAACAGACGTTGATATTGATCCATGGGTATTCATGATCGGTGGTGGTTACAACTTCTAATCAACATCTTTAGTTTGTTAAAAGCGCTCAAGCACCAGCCAGCTTGGGCGCTTTTTCTTTTGATCAACAACCTCATAAACAACGCAAGCAAATCATGCATGAGTAAAAATTGATGTGGCGATTGCAATCATCGTTACCACGAAAACAAAAGCGCCACTACTTACTCAGTAGTGGCGCTTTCTATTTAATTTTCATGAATATATGCGTGATAGATTAGCTTCTATGGTTGTTGCTTAGTTGGTGCTAGAGCAATCTCACGGATACATACATTCTGTGGTTGTTGGTAAGCGTACGATACCGCGCGTGCAATATCGTCAGCAGCCAATACGCCGCCCATGTCTTCTTTCCAAGAATCGTAACCGTCTTTGATCTCTTGAGATGTAGTGTGAGACAGAAGCTCAGTCTCTACAGCACCCGGTGCGATAGTGGTAACGCGAACATTTGAAGCTGCTACTTCTTCACGAACGTTCTCAGAGATAGCGTGTACCGCGAATTTAGTACCACAGTAAGCAGCGTGGCTTGGGAATGTTTTCTTACCCGCGATAGAGCTGATGTTGATGATAGTACCTGTGTTGCGTTCCATCATCGGCGCAAGTACAGATTGCATGCCGTTTAGAAGGCCAATTACGTTCACATCGAACATAGTCTTCCACTCTTGAGCGTCTTGAGTATCGATTTGACCAAGAAGCATCGCGCCAGCGTTGTTAATTAGTGCGTCTACAGGACCAAATTTCTCTTCACCCTGTGCGATTGCTGCATCAAAAGACGCTTTGTCTGTTACGTCTACTTTCACAGATAGAGAGTTTGGTAGGTTAAGCGCTTCAAGGCGGTCAACACGACGAGCTAAAAGTAGAAGAGGGTGACCTTCATCGCTTAGACGACGAGCGATTGCTTCACCAATACCAGAGCTTGCACCTGTAATTACGATTAGTTTTTTCATTTTATTTCCTCTGTACTTTTATTGCGTCGGTTGGCTACGACGTATTGTTTAAGTGCATTCGAATCAAGTGCTTGTTGCCTTGCTTCGTTGCGATGGAGGTATATTAAGGAAAATATCATTGTTGATATATAGCGCTTTACTTGAAACACTGTTGCTGTGGTGCAACAATAAGTCCATTAACTTCATCACTTTTTTATTTCACAAGTAAGCTGGCGACCATGCTCAATCAAATTAACCTGTCTGATATTCGCTCCTTCGTGCTTATCGCTCGTTTAGGTAACTTCACCAAAGCGGCGGAGGAGCTTGACGTGTCGCGCTCCCACGTATCACGCCAAGTGAGTAGCTTAGAAAAGCAGATGGGTGTGACGCTTTTTATTCGCACCACTCGAACTTTGAGATTGACGCACGCAGGGCAAGATCTGTACGCGAGATGTGAACAAGCCTTAGATAATATAGACCAAGCTCTGATTGCTGCTGTGGATGACGTCGAAGAAGTACGTGGCGACATAAAAGTAAACTGTGTTGGCGGTTATTTGGGTGAGGTGATCATCGCGGATCTAGTGAATGAGTTTATGCAGCTCTACCCAGACATCAGTATTAGCCTTGATTTTAGTAGTAACCGAGTTGACTTGATTGAAGATGCATTCGATATCGCGTTTCGTATGGGAAGCCTTGAAGACGCGGGCTTTATCGCAAGAAAGCTATTGGATATTGAAATGGGAACACTCGCCAGCCCCGAGTATTTCACTCGCAAAGGAAAGCCAAATCACCCTAAGGATCTTGTCCATCATGATTGCTTAACGGGCTCGGTGCGTAAGTGGAGCTTTCAAGCGCTTGATGACACAAAGAAAACACTCGATGTGCATGTGACGGGCAGACTGCAATGTAAGAATGGACGAGTGTTAGTACAGGGTGCGAAATCAGGTAACGGAATTATTCGCGTTCCAACCATCTATTGTTTACAAGAACTCAATGACGGGCAACTGTTGCAGGTGTTTGATGAGTGGGTGGTGCCGAAAGTGGACTTTTCAGCGATCTACCATCGAGACCGCTATCAACCAAGCCGAATTCGAACCTTCATTGATTTTGTGAAAGGTCGCTTTGAGCAAATGCCAGTTAGTTAAGCGCTGCGTGCTGTCTTCCGTCTTCCTTCTTTTGTCTTCCGTTTTTTGGCAATAGTTGGACTGGCTTGAACTTACATCTCGTCGATTTCGTTTTGTAGGTTTTCCAGCTGGTCTAGAATCAACAAGAATTTCTCACCGAACGGTGTCACTTGGTATTCAACTCTTGGTGGCAGTTCGTTGAACATCTGCTTATCTAAAATCCCAAACTCCACATTTCGCTTCAAACACTCATTCAACACCTTGGTCGACAACCCTTCGACTGAGCGCACCATTTCACCGGGGCGATTTATGCCATTTGCCAGTAATTGGTAAACCGTTAGCGACCATTTACAGCCGTAGATGGTTTCGACCATACGAGCGGAACGCTCTGGCGCTGATTTTCTTGAAAAAAAGTTTTCCTGATTTTTCATAAAGATGTACCAATAAGTACCTACCTAACCGATTTGTACTTACTATTCATAGTGTTAGTTCAAAGCCTAAGATTACCACGTTCACATGACTTAGGAGATAACAAAATGAACTTCACTAAAAATGGTATTGCAGTAGTAATCGGTGGCACAAGCGGTATGGGCTTTGAAACAGCGAAGCAGTTAGTCGCTCAGAGCATCCATGTGTTGGTGGTCGGCAATAACCCAACTAAGTTAGGTAAAGCAGTGGCAGAATTGCAATCGTTAGGTCACGCTTCAGGCTGGCAAGCTAACCTTTATGATGATGCGAGTGTATCCCGCCTTATCGAACATCTTGAGTCGTTAGATGAAGGTATTGGTTACCTTGTGAATGCTGCAGGTTACTTCAACCCTAAAGCGTTTATTGAGCACCAAGAATCTGATTACGAGCAATACATGCAGCTTAATAAAGCAACCTTCTTCATTACTCAAGCGATAAGCAAGTTGATGATCAAGAACGGCGGTGGCAGTGTGGTTAACGTTGGTTCTATGTGGGGTAAGCAAGCAATCAAAGCGACGCCATCTTCAGCCTATTCAATGGCTAAAGCTGGATTACACGCTTTAACACAGCATATGGCGATGGAGCTTGCGGACCACAATATTCGTGTTAATGCAGTTTCTCCGGCTGTCGTTAAAACGCCGATTTACGAATCTTTCATCAAACCTGAAGAAGTGGATCAAGTGCTAGAAGGTTTTAATGCGTTTCATCCAATTGGTCGAGTAGGTCTGCCGAAAGACATCGCCAATAGTATCTCTTTCTTACTGTCAGACAGTGCAGATTGGGTAACGGGTGCAATCTGGGATGTTGATGGCGGTGTGATTGCTGGCCGCAATTAATTAGGATTCTTTTTAGGTGGCTGTCGCGTAGGCAAAATAGCAGCGAGATGCCCTCCTTGATCAGTATTCGCGTAGAATAGAAACGAGAAAGACAACAATAATAATTAAAACGATAACAAGAGTAAGGTCGCCATTATGTTCAATATGGACTTTTCAAAGAGACTGGTTATAGAAACCGAGACATTAGATTGGATCGCGAGCCCTGCTATAGGGGTATGGCGCAAGCCGCTTGAAAGAGAAGAGAAAGAATCAGGTCACACGACCAGTGTTGTGAAGTACGATCCTGAATCTTCGTTTTCTGAGCACCCGCACCCACAAGGCGAAGAGATCTTCGTATTAGATGGTGTGTTCTCAGATGAAACTGGAGATTTCCCAGCAGGCACTTATATCCGTAATCCCCCGGGCAGTGCACATTCTCCATCAAGCAAAAATGGCTGCACGATCTTGGTTAAGCTCAACCAGTTTGATGCGAGGGACTTAACTCAAGTTCGCATTAATACTCTAGAAACCGAGTGGCTCCCGGGCACTGGTGGCTTACAAGTGATGCCACTGCATGAATTCGAACACGAGCATGTCGCGTTAGTGAAGTGGCCGGTTGGCGAACGTTTTCAGCCACATCGTCACTTTGGTGGTGAAGAGATCTTTGTATTGTCGGGTATTTTCAAAGACGAGCACGGCGAGTATCCAAAACACACATGGATGCGCAGCCCTCACATGAGCGAGCATTTCCCTTATGTGGAAGAAGAGACGGTTATTCTAGTGAAAACGGGTCACTTGCCGTTGGATTAAAGGAATGCTCAATATAAAGATGAGAAAGCCGCATTGTTTTGAACAAGCGGCTTTTTTAGTTTTTATATATGAGCTGACTAGTACGCGACACCAATACGTTGGCTTGGGAACTTGGCAGCTTCTAGTTCATCAATCATCGCAATAGCGTAATCGCTGACGGATATTTTGCTGTTGCCATCTTTGTCGGTTAGCAGTTGGTCGCCACCTGTACGGTAGGTTGATAGTTTCTCGCCCGGGAAGATTTCTGCTGCTGGGCTAATGAACGTCCAGTTAACCTCGCTGTTAGACTGTTTGAACACTTCAAGAGCTTCACCTTGTGCTAGCGCTTCGTTTTTGTAATCCGCAGGGAAGTCAGGAACCGTAACTAACGGAACGCTTGGTGCTACTTCTAATGAGCCTGCACCGCCAACCCAAAGTAGGCGCTCTATACCAATGCTTGGTAATGTTGCCAGCAATTTAGTCGCTGTGCTTTTTACGATGTCGTGATTACCCAAAGCACGTCCACCAATCGAAGCAATTACCGCATCAACGCCTGAGAAAGCGGTCGCTAGACTTGCCGCTTCATCTTGTAAATCAAATGAACGAACCTCAACATCGTTGATTTCTACGCGGTTTGCATCTCTTACAACAGCAACAACTTCGTGTCCGCGAGATTGAGCTTCTTGAGCGATGTGACTACCAATCCAACCTGATGCGCCTAATACTGCAATTTTCATAATGTCTCTCCAATTATCTAATTTATTGAGTCTGTTTTCTCGACAGCCATTGCAGTCTAATAGCTCACTAGGTTGCGATAAATATCGTAAAATGATGTAGATTGTATCTATAAAGTTATCTAATAGGCTTGGTTAAGTCGGTAAGGGAGAGTGTGATGGACAGGTTGACGGCGATGCGTAGCTTTGTTGAAGTCGCAAATTGTACCAGTTTTACTCAAGCAGCAGAGCATTTGGACATGAGCCGTTTACAGGTTTCACGGCATGTTCAAGAGATCGAAGGGTGGTTAAAACAAAGGTTACTGCACAGGACCACTCGAAAGGTGAGTTTGACTGCGGCAGGGGAAATCGCGCTGCAGCGCTGCGAGAAGATACTCCATGAAACCGCAGAGCTAGAATTTACTTCACTCAATCAAACCGACGATCTTTCCGGAACCATTCGAATTGCAGCACCCATTGGCTTAACTCAAAACATGTTGCTGGATGTGGTCGAGCAATTCACGGATCTTCACCCCAATATCACTGTAGAGCTGTTTGCTTCCGACCGTTTTGCTCAGTTGGTGCATGAAAGAATTGATATTGCGCTTCGCTATACCGATCAGCCTGACGATAGCTTGATTGCACGAAAGCTAATGGAAATTGATTCGGTGGTGTGTGCCTCGCAAGCCTACTTGGACAAACATGGTGAGCCTGAAACGGTCGAAGATCTCAGGCAGCACAATTGCTTTCGTCATTTGAGTGTCTCTAAGTGGGATTTTGTTAAGGATAACCAGCATTATTCTGTTGAGGTGTCTGGCACTATCAAGGCCAACGATGTTGGGGTATTAACTCGCGCCGCACAGCATGGAAAAGGGGTTGTTCGCTTACCTTGTGACTTAGCGAATCCATTGATAGCGGATGGTAAACTGAAACGAGTTTTGGATGATTTTGTTTCACCGAGTAGCGTGCTTTGGGCTGTGTATCTATCTCGCAGCTATCAGCTTCCGGTTGTTCGTCAGTTCATTGATTTTGCCGCGGAAGCTTGGGCTAGCGATATCAAGTCTGGGGATGTTTGAAACTTCATAGGCAATGATACATAGCGATAGAAATTTAGAAGCCCATATAAATACAAAAATCCGATATCAATGGTGATATCGGATTTGAACTCAATAATTCAGAGTTCCAGCTCGCTCTCCTCTCACGAAGTCTTTACATGTGATGATGTACGGATAATCGGGTATTTATCACCTTTTCGTTAGTGTCTGGTAAAGGCTGATACAAGCTTTTGGTCATGTCAGATAATACTTGGTCGTAAACTTGCGATACGATGCTAGAAATATCACTGGTTAATTCGTATAAGCTATCTGTCGGTTGGGTTAATTCGTTGCTCGATGCGATCTCTGTGAATGCATGCATCGCACGAGTACAAATCGGTGAGTCACTACTGATAGGACAGGTCATTGATAATTTGTACCACAGAGAAGACAGATAACCGCGAAGCTCGTTTAGGTCGATAGCCAAATAAGTCAATCGATCCAGAAATCAATAGCTCGATAAATCAATAGCGCGATAAGCCGATCACTTTATTACACAGCTTACTCAAAGCCAGTTGATCATGGCTGATCAACATTAGGCCGCAGTTAGCTTCTTTCGATACATCAACAATCAGCTTTAGCGTTTGTGCTGCAGTGATGGGGTCTAATCGTGATGAGGGTTCATCTGCAATTAGCAGTTTTGGGCTCATCAGTAGCGCTCGTAAAATTGCGAACCTCTGTAATTCTCCTCCGGATACTTGGCTTGATGGACGTTCAAGCAAAGCAGAGTCAAGGCTCAATCTATCTAGTAGTGCGGGTATCTTGGACCGGTTTAGCTTGTGAAGCGCACATAAGTCATTAAGTAACGTTTTTAGTGTTGTGTGAGGAGAATGCGCACTGGGTGGATCTTGGTAAAGCTTAAGGCGTTGTCCTTTTTCGATTTTTTGAAGCCAGTCGATATTGCCGGAAAAGTCGTTGTGCAACCCTAGTAAGGTGTCTGCAAGAGAAGATTTTCCACATCCGCTGTCACCATAAATGCCTACTATTTCACCTTGTGATAATGAGAATGTTAGATCTGAAAAGAGTGTTATTTGATCGCGGTAGATAGTTAAACCTTCAACTTCAAGTAGTGGCTTCTGTCCGCTTTGTATGCTCGCCTCTGAGGGAGCTGCGTGATTATCTGATTCATTTGAAGGTTGCGAGGAAGTTGGCTGCTCAAGTGACCAATACTCAGGTTGCGCTCGGATGAGCGCTTTTGTATAGGCCGCTTGTGGCTGCTCTAAAATGGCTTTAGCGTCACCTCTTTCAACAATTTCCCCTTCTTTCATGACAATGATGTCACCACCTAATATTTTAGCCAGCTTAATGTCGTGAGTGATGGTGAGCAGGCCACCGGGTTTGTCATTTTCAAGTTGTTGGCAGTGAGAAAGGAGAAGTTGCCCAACGTGATCACGTCGGCTTTCGTCTAAGCCTTTTGTGGGTTCATCGGCAATTAACAGTTTGCCTCCGGCTTGAGTCGCACATAAATACGCAGCACGTTGCGCCATTCCGCCCGAGAGTTCAAATGGGTGTTTACCTCCATCTTTATCCAGTTCCATTTGTTGAAGTGCACGCTGGGTGAGTGTGTCACTCTGGGAGCGATCTTTGTTTAAAACCAGCTTATGGACTTCGCCTATTTGCACGCCTATAGTACGAAGCGGATTGAGTGCTAACCAAGGTTCTTGAGGTAATAATGCGATTTCTTTTCCCCAAAATCGTTCTCGGTTTAAAGGGTTAAGCTCATCAAACAAAGTAATGTCGCCCTCTGGTTTTAAGGCATCAGGCAATGTGCCCGTGACGGCTGCAGCGATTAGGCTTTTCCCCGCGCCAGTTTCGCCCAAAATGGTGAGCGGACGCTGAGGATATAAATCTAAACTTAAGCTCTGGACTAAGGTTTGAGTATCAGTTTGAATCGACAGGTTTTCAATTTTTAACATTGCGTTCATGCTGCTACTCCTTTATCCGCTTGTTTACCTGATTGCAATTTTTCTTGTTTAGACCTTGGTTCATTATGCGCATGTTTTTTTGAGGATTGCGTGTGACGTTTTCCTTGAGCTAATAAATGAAAGCTTAATACCAGAAGAAAAACGGTCAGTATCGGTTGAATCAAAACCCAAGGGGCTTGGTGGTAGTAACGGAATAGTTCAACCATCATTAAGCCGAGCTCAGCTTCTGGCGGCTTGAGCCCAACATGCAGAAAGCCTAAAGACGCGAGTGCCAGTATTGAATTACCCGTACCAAAACAGAACAGGGTGAATAAATCATTTCGGCAATCTGGCCACAAGTGACGCTTGAATATATACCAGTGGTTGAACCCATAAAGCCGAGAGGCTTCGACTGCAGGCGACTGAATGAGTGACAACGTTCGGTTGCGTGACACGCGGAAAAAATCCACCCACAGCATCAGCGATATGGCGATATATAGAATGAGGAATGATCCCGGAACCATAGCCGCAAAAAGTAAAACAAGAATTAAGCCGGGCATGGCGAGTATCATGTTCACGTTGAATGAAAAGATTTTATCCCACCATCCTTGTTTCCAGCCGGCTATTACTCCCATTGACGTCCCTAACAACGCTGCGGTGGTAATACTGATTAATGCCATGGAAAGTGAGGTGCTGATGGCGTGACTTAATCTTGCCAAATTACTGCGTCCAAAATGGTCTCTGCCTAAAGGTTCTTCGACAGAAGCCGTTGTGAATGCAAGGTCTAAATTTTGCTTGGCAATATCACCTTGATAGACAGTCCGTTCTAGCATGACTAGGCATAATAAGGCGGCTAAGATAATCAGACCTAACCATTGCGGCTTTGTTAAATTCATACGATCTTAACCTTCTTTTTTTCGGGTTCTGCTTGTTGTTTATTAGGTGCAAATTTTGAAAATAAAGCAGAGGGCTTATTCGCGCGTTGCCTTGGATCCAATTGGTAGTTAACAAGATCGACTAAGGTATTGATGACCACAAACAAAAGCCCCATCAGCAACGCAGAACCTTGAATCATTGGAATATCTCGACGGAAAATCGCATGCGCCAATGCATGCCCAATACCTGGCCAGGAGAACAATGACTCGATCATAATGATCCCTTCAATTAGCCCGGTTGCTTGAACACCAACAAAAGTAATAACAGGTAAAGCGATGTGTTTATGAGCGTGATGCTGAAAAGCTTGCGCCTCACTGAGTCCTTTTAAACGAGCGAATAAAAAGTGCGGTGCTGTGATGGCATCATGAGTGGCATTTCTTATAAGACGACTAGACATTGCAGCCAGCGATAGTGCTAAGGCGAGGGCGGGCAAAATGATAAACTCGACTCGACCAAAGCCTGCCACAGGAAGCCAATTCAGCTGTAACGCAAATATAATCACCAAGGCTAAACCTATTAGAAATACAGGTTGAGCTCTTAAGATGATGGAACCTAATAGTGAGAAGTGGTCTACAAAAGAGTCGGTCCGCTTTCCACAATAAATGCCGATTGGGATGGCAATGAGAAGAGAAATGACGGTCGCGACTACTGCCAATAAAATGGAGTGTCCGAGCTGGTGGCTGATTTCATCAATGACGGGGGTACCACTAATCAATGATGTTCCTAAATCAAAATGGAGAAGATCCCATAGCCATTCGAGATATAGCTGCAAGCCAGAGCGATTAAGCCCTAGCTCTTGGTAAACCGCTTGTGCCGCATCTGCATCCACATAATCGTACCCGTATCGACCCGCTGCAATTCGAAAAGCAAAGTCGCCGGGTAGTAAACGCATTAAAATGAAAGTGAGTGTTCCGATACTCCAAGCCACAAAGCCGGCTTGGAGTACTCTTCGGATTAAGATATTAATCATTAATCGTCATCTCTGAGATGCGATAGTTGATTTCAAATGGGTCAAAAGAGAAGTTGTTAACACGTTCATTAACCGCGACTAATTGCGTGTAGAAAGTCACAGGAATCAGTGGCATTTCTTCCGCTAATATGGATGAAGCCTCTTGAGTCATTAGATTATATTGTTCTTGGTTTGGTTCAACCGATAGACGTTGAAGTAAGCTGCTGAACTCATCAGAAGACCAGTTCATTGGTCCCCAGTCACTGCCTTTATGGCTAGCAAAGTCGCGCATTAGTAAGGCTAGGGGATCCGCCGTAGTGCCAAAATTACGTGCCACGAGCGCCATTTCTAAGGTGCCGTCTTTGTGCTTTGATGGAATTGCACTTGAGTTATCGATAGAAACATTCACTTGAATGCCGACTTCTTTAAGCTGAGCTTGAATCGCGGTAGCTACGATAGGCAGCTCTGGTCTATCTGAGTAGGTAGTTAAAGTAATATCGAATGTTTTGCCTTCTCGCGAAAGGAGACCTTCCTCATTTTCCTGCCAACCTTGCCCTGCGAGTAATGTTTTCGCTTGGTCGATATTGCGCTGAGTTTGCTCAAGGTTATTGATGTGCCATGCGCCAAGAGAAGGGGCAAACAGTTGATAGGCTTCAGAGCCTGGGACGCGGACGATTTGTTTTGAAATACCCGTTCGGTCCAAAGCTAAACTGATAGCTTGACGCACATCTGAATGATTCAAAAGTGGGTGTTCATTATTCAACTTAATTAGGATCGTTCTGGGGATAGACTCCATCACTAATTCAACATTCTTTGCTGACTCAAGTAGGTCGATACTGGCTGGATCGAGTGTGTAAACCAGATCGGCTTGACCTGTCTGTGCCAATAAAGCACGGCTTTCAGAGCGATGACCTGCAAGGTAGTGAACATTTTCAATCGAGGCTTTTGTGCCCCAGTAGTCAGCATTTTTTACAACATGCGCTTTATGAGGTGCTTGTAACTCTTGGATTTTATAAGGGCCGGTACCACTAAGTTGTGCCATATTCCCTTGTTTATCAAACGAACTTGGTGCTGCAATCGCCGCTGTGTAATGCGCTAACACTGCCAGTAATGGTCGATAAGGTTGAGATAGCTCTATCACTAGAAGGTTATCTGAAGCCGATATTTCTTTGATGGGTACTCGCTTTAATACGCCAGGTTTTTTTAAAGCGTGAGAAAGAGAAGTTTGAACAGCTTGAGCGGTAAGCGGTGAACCATCGTGGAAAACAACGTCTGGGCGCAATGTAAATTCCCAGCGTAAATTGTTTGCACTAGTTGTCCATTCTTTCGCTAATAAAGGTGTGATGTTGCCTGACTTATCGATAGCAGTAAGCGCTTCAACGACTTGTAACCGTGTAAATAAATAGCCGTTTTTAGACAAATCTTGGTCGGTAAATTCGAAGGGACCAGAAATGTTGAGCGTTGTTGGTTGTGTTTCTTTTGATGGTAAAAATATCCATATGAGTAGTGCACTGATGGAAAGTAGCGCCAGTGCGGCAAGCTTTTTCATGCTTTTGTCCTAGTTATGAGTAATTATTGGTATGTTATAACATAGCAATTGTTCGTTGTTAATGATAATAGTTGCTAATTGGCTCGGTTTTTTATCGGACGTGAGTATGAAAAAAGCCCCACTGAAATCAGTGAGGCTCTAATTTTGGGATGCTATTCAGACGCTAACAGGGTTTACTTGACGGTATCAATCAGCTGTAAAAGCTGTTTGAGTGACAGTCACTATGCGCTGTTTAAAATAAGCTTTGCTCAATTGGTGAGCCTAAATCTATTTAGGTCAATGCGCTTGAGTAAATATCGGGATACTAAGCACTAAGCCAGTTTTAGGTCGAACTCAGTGCGGTACATCACCATATCTTCAATGGTCAGCACTGGCATGTTGTGAAGTTTGCCGAAAGCCACGATCTCTGGCGCTTTTGCCATCGTGCCGTCTGGGTTGGTTACTTCACAAAGTACACCTGCCGATTGAAGACCAGCCATTTGCATAAGATCCACAGTGCCTTCTGTGTGGCCGCGGCGAGCAAGTACACCACCTTTACGAGCGCGTAGTGGGAATACGTGGCCAGGGCGAGCAAGGTCAGTAGGCTTAGCTGTTGGGTTTGCAGCAGTCTTGATCGTTGTTACACGGTCAGCGGCAGAAACACCTGTCGTTACGCCAACTTTCGCTTCGATAGTTACGGTAAACGCAGTTTGGTTTGCGCTATTGTTATCAACAACCATAGGTGGAAGTTCAAGTTGATTCGCTTGCTCGTCAGTTAGACACAGGCACACTATACCGCTGCATTCGCGGATCATAAGCGCCATTTGCGCATTAGTTAGGTGTTCTACTGAGTAGATGATGTCGCCTTCGTTCTCGCGATCTTCATCATCGAGTAAAAGTACGCCACGACCTTCACGTAGAGCTTGTAGTGCGTTTTCAACGCGAGTGATTGGTTCGCCAAATTCGGCAAGTAGTGAAGACTGATTCATGGTTAAACTCCTAAAATATCACCAGAATCAGGGCTGTATGAGGGATCTCAACCGAGCACAACAAAGCCTACTCATTACAAGAGGCTTGTACCAATCGTAGTAAACAACTGGTCATTCTAGCTAGTTAAAATCCTTGATAACGGCGTTAGAATTTTTGACTGTAGAATAACTACTTATCGAAAAATTTTGCCTTGTTCTCAAGCGTTTTTCCTGCGCTATCTCTGATCATTTATTTACTGTGATTGGTATTAGCTCATTATGGTTTTATCCAAAACGAAATGCACCCGCCTAAGTTGGAGGCATGAACCTAATAAATAGGTACACCTTTCCAACTTAAACGAGTGTGTTTTCATTCTCTCTCATCCGGACTATGACCGTCGGCTCTGGCATCTCACCAGATCTGCTGACCTCGACGAATCGAGCGCTCGCGGGCTTATCTTTAGATTTTGCTAAAAACATACCGCCGGTGGGGAGTTTCGCCCCGCCCTGAGAATAAAAATTAATAATCTGTTTTGCTTTGAAAGCAGACCAGATGGTAATCCTTTCAATAGTGGATTTAAAGGACTGACAGCAAAGTTTTTCAGATTCCGGCCTTATAATCGGGTAAGTGTTCACTTTATCAGCAGAACGTGTCCGGCAGTCTTTAGTGGGATAATGCCTTTGTCTCAGCTGGTTTGAGTGGTCTTTGTTGCTCTATGAACATAAGTGGATGTCGAACATTATTGATGCTGGCGTGGCTGTTCACCGAATCAATACTCAAGAGGTCCATTAATCGAATATTGTTACACCATGACGGCTGACTGACCGTTTTGACATAAAATTGATATTGACGATGCTAAGCTGCGATAGCATCCGACCACTTTATCTAAAAGATCTTAGCCATGACTTCTCTGTTCTCTAACAAATCCAAAGGCTTATTACTGCTCGTTCTAAGTTTGTCTTCTCTCGTACCGTTTTTGATCTTTGGATCTAATTTTGACCTTGGAGCTGCGGTTTCGCCTTTCCAAGGCGCATTCATAACGTTTGTGACTTACTCAGCGGGTAATCAAGGATTTTTGGTAACGCTAGCTGTTTTGTCTTTGGTATTGCTCACGATGAAATTTTCTAAAGCTAAGCTGGTCAGCCTTTGTCTGCAGCTCGGCTTGTTGTTGGTTCTCAGTTTTGCAGCAAAAACCTTCTTAAAGCATTCTACGGAAAGCCCGCGTCCTTATTCTGAGTATTTGGTGACGCAAGAAGTTGTTGAAATGCCAGAGCTGTTTTACGAACTGCCATTGGTAGAAAAGAACGCAGCGATTGCATCCGTGAAAGATAAGGTGAGTGAGTGGCGAACACGTCATTGGCTAGGTGAGACTGACTATTCTTTCCCATCTGGGCACATGATTTTCGTTGGCGTGTGTCTAGCGTTCTTTGGCGGCTTGTTCCTAGAAGCGAAGCGCTACTATGTGGTGGGCAGTTTGCTGATTTGGTCTGGTGGTGTCGCGTATAGCCGAGTTTGGCTTGGTATGCACCGCCCTGAAGACTTAGCAGCGTCTATCGCCTTTGCCGGTTTGATCTACCTATTGGTGCCACTGATTCCGACGCAAAGAATAGAACCCTTGTTACCGAGGTTTCTGAGAGATAGCAAATGAGTAATAAACTTGCCTAGAAGAGCACTGGTGGGGCTTTTGAAAGAGAGGAATAAAAAACCGCCTTCGGAGAAGGCGGCTATTTTAAACGATGACTGCTATTGAAAAACTATAGATGCTATTTGAAATTATAATCGCTACACACTACAGGTTTTCGTTCTAAATGACTGTTTTAGTTGGAATTAACGCAGTTTGAACATGCCGACCATTGATGCCAGTCTTTCGTTTACTTGGGAGATATTGTTGGTTTGCACCAAGGCTTGATCTCCATTTTTGTTGAGTTCATTTACAATGTCACTCAGAGCCACCATGTTACGACTAATTTCCTGAGTTACGCTGCTTTGCTCTTCTGCGGCCGTTGCAATTTGAATGCTGAGGTCATTGATTCCCGTTACTTGTGTCGTTAGCTCATTTAAGCTGCTGCCCACTTTCTCGGTGTTATTAAATGTTTCGTCACAAGTCCCTTTCGTTTTATTCATAGACTCTTCGACATTCTTGTTCACTGAAAGCAAACGAGTCAGCGCTTGTTCAATCTGTTGTGTACTCGCTTGTGTTCGACTTGCTAAGGCTCTCACTTCATCAGCTACTACTGCAAACCCACGACCTTGCTCGCCCGCTCGTGCTGCTTCAATAGCTGCATTTAACGCAAGGAGATTGGTCTGTTCAGCGATTTCACCAATCACTGTCAAAATATCACTGATCCCTTTAGTTTCTTGGCTCATGCTTTCTAGGTTCGATGATGTGTTCTCTATCTCAGAAACTAGTGCATTAACTTTCATTTGTGCATCACCGACAGCATTGAGTGATTGCTCCCCGATGTCCGAAGCGACTTTGGTTGATTGTGCCGTCTCGCCAGCATTTTGCGCAACGGTGTCAGCTGTTGAACTCATTTCTTCAATGGCAGTGACAATTTGTTCCGTTTCTTGCACGTGCTGATTTAAAATGTGGTTATTTTCATCTGATTTATGTTCAAGCTGCTGCACATTTTCTTTAAGTTCAGTCGATGCTGCGTCAATTTTTAGCATCAAGTCTTGTATATGTTCGATGAATTGGTTTACACCTGATGCGATCTGCCCTAAATCATCGTGTTTCTTTACTTCGAGTCTCTGAGTTAAATCACCATCACCATTTGATAACCCCGTAATGGTTTCTTTCAACGCTAGGATGGGTTTGTAAAGAATATTGAGAATGAATAACGTGACAACTACGCTGATCAATAGGTAGACAATCGTGATCATAATAGCTTGTTGCTGAGCGACTTCTAGCGCAGCGAATACGACGCTTTTGTCTAATCCAACAAGTAGGTACCACTCTTTGTCACCATAGCTAACCGCATGGCTGAACATCACTTTTTCAACGCCGTTGATACTATAATTAACGATTGTGCTTTCTGAATTTTGTGCTTTTTTTGCTACGTCTTTCAAAGAAGCGTAATCCGTTAATTTGGTGCCCACTTTAACCACACTGGATGTGCTAGCCAGCACCGTCATGTCATTGGTCATCATCATCGAAATAGCACCGTTGAGGTCGATTTCAGAGACAGTGTCACTTAGAACATCGAGTGGAATGTCTGCCAATACCACACCGTTGCCAGCATCTTTACCAATGCTCACCATTAAGGTACCAGTTGTGGAATCTGTATATGGGTCTGTATATACAAGGCTTCCTGAACGCTTACCTTCTTTGTACCAAGCTTTACTACGAGGGTCGTAGCTTGTTGGGCTTTTGTGATTATCCCAGCCCGGGTAATCGAATGACGCATAAGCATCACCATTGTCAAAACCTATCATTAGGTTCGCAACGTCAGCACCCAATGAGCCCACGCGCATTCGCTCGGCGTGTCTATCTTGATAATTATGTTGACGATAATCAGCAGCTACTTTTGCTACTGCTTGTGTTTTCGCTTCTAGGTAAGTCTCAACCTTATTCCCTTCAATGCGAATACGGTCTTGTGTGCTCTGATAAATAGTCTCAGTGAGTGCTTCCTTCTTACTCTGATATGATAAATAGTTGGCTGAACCAACACTTATTGCGATTATTACTGATACTGCGACTAAAAGAACTTGCTTAAATCCAAGTTGTTTCATATGAATGTCCTTAATACTGAGCGTGCTCATCTACCTAGCTAATGATTGTGCGAGTATATAGAGATATAGTGAATGCAACTACGCTCTCAATTGAACATTTAGTCTAATTTGAACAGTCTCAGCTTTGTATACAAAAAAGCTTATGAAAAATGGTTTTTGCAGTAATGGTTTATTGATGGTGAATGAGAGGGAATCGTTACTGCCAGATAGAGATGTTTACGACAGTGTGGTACTGACTTTAAAGCTTAAATAAGGCGCCGTATTAGGGTATTTGAGCATAATGGACAACGTCACTAGTCAGTCATATGAGCTTGCTTATCGAGATGAGTGAGCTGTCATCAAAATAGTTACAAAACGTAAGCAACCTTCAGCACTTACGTTATCTCTATACTAACCAGCTAAGCCTTGCCAGATTGCAGTAAAGCCACTGATAGAACATAACAGTAAAGAACCAATACGTATCTTCTCTTTAGGAATGCTTTGCGTCGTCATTAACGCCACTTTGTAACCCAACCAAGCAGCAGGCAGCAAAGGGATGGTGATGATCAAATGGTGCATAGTGAAGAAGCCAATTGGGATCTGAACAATCAACGAAATGATTGAACTAAAGACAAAAAAGGCAGATAAGTTGCCACGAAGTTGATTGGCATCTTGGTGCTGTAGCAGTAGCGCCATCGGTGGGCCACCAATACCTGAACTGGTACCAAAGAATCCTGAGAAGAATCCCGCGATGCCCATTTTGGCAGGCGTCGGCTCTAACCTAAACGGAAGTAAGCTGACAATCACTGCAAATACCACTAATAAACCTAACCAAAGTGACAACACGCTCGTTGAAACCATCACCAACAAGGCACCGCCTGCCAGTGAGCCTGGAATGCGTCCTAGTAATGCGATTTTTAATCCGCCAATAGAAATGTTTGCACGGTGTTTAAAGGCGTTGAATAAAGAGATGAACAGGCCAACTAAACAGATAGGCGCAGGTACATAGTCTGGTGAAACCAAAAACAACAGTGGGGCAGCTACAATGGCCAAACCAAAGCCGATTGCTGTTTGCACAAATGAGCCTGCAAAAATGAGTACCATTGCTATAAGGGCGGTCTGATCTAGGTATTCCATAAGCCTACGGATTAGTTTTAAAGGAGCAAGTGAATACTATAAATTAAAACGAAAAGAATAGTCTTATTATTCAGTGAGGTTTATGCAAGTTTCGCTAGTTATAATTTCGTTTACAACGGCCAATAAAAAAGAGAGCGAATATCTCAGGATGTTCTCCTTTCAATGTTCACTCTCTTATTGGGTTGCTTAGCGATTTTCGCTGCTTGGGGGGAGTCAACGTTAAACGTTAAGCCATTGCCAATTTCAGTCGCTCAATCGGCTTGTCATTGATGGGTAAATGGATAAGTGCTGCCGCAAATGCCAGTACTACCGTTGACCACCAGATCGGCTCGTAAGACCCGTAGTAATCGTAAATACGACCACCGACCCAAGCGCCTAAGAAACTACCTACTTGGTGAGTAAAGAACACCAATCCGTACAAAGTTGATAGGTAACGGGCACCGAAGATCTGACGAACTAAGCCAGACGTTAGCGGCACCGTACCCAACCAACAGAATCCAATTGCCCCGCCGAAGATAGCTGCGGTTGATACCGTTACTGGTAGAGTCACAAACGCACCAATAACCACAGTACGCACTAAATACAGTGCCGACATTACATGACGCTTACTAAACTTATCGCCCATTACACCCCAGAAGTAAGACCCGAAGATATTAAAGATACCGACATAAGCCAGTGCCATCGCTGCGCTGCTCGCAGGTAAATTCTTGTCTGCTAAGTAACTTGGCAAGTGTGTCGCAATAAACATCACGTGGAAACCACACACAAAGAAGCCTGCATGAATCAACCAGTAACTTTTGTTAGAGAACGCTTCAGACAACGCTTCTTTCAATGTTTGGTTCTCTTCTGCTTGTGCCTGTTTGTTTGATGCCGCTTTTGGCGCACGCATGAAGAGTGCAAAAGAGATCATCAAGCAACACAATACGCCAAACACTTGCATTGCACTCTGCCAGTCGAATTCGTTCAACATGTATTGCGCGCCCGGAATTACCGCGAACATACCAAATGAACCTGCTGCTGTGGTTAAACCAAATGCCTTCGCCGCGTGCTCTGCAGGTACAACTTTCGCCACTGCACCAAGTACTATCACATAACTTGTCGCACTTAACCCAAGGCCAACGAGTGCGCCCAGTGAAACGTAAAGCATGCTTGATTCGGTAGAAATAGAGGTAAGAAGTAAACCCAAACCGTAAGCACATGCGCCAGCAATAATGATGCGTCTTGCTCCCCATTTGTCAGCTGCCATACCAACAAAAGGTTGGAACACACCGAACAACAGGTTCTGTAGAGCAATGGCGAAGCTGAAAAACTCACGGCCGGTGCCGAAATGCTCTGAAATTGGCATCATGAAAATGCCGAATGATTGTCTGATCCCTAGACTGATAATAAGTGTGCCGATCCCAAGCCATACCAGTAAAGGAAAACGGAAAATGCTCATTCTAATACTCTTAAATTAATGGTGGTGATGTGAGTGGTCTTGCGCTGACATGTGTTGGTCAGTCATCTTATGGTGGTGTTCGTGCCCAGAATGCTCATGCGCTGACTGCTGGTGGCATCCACTGCTCACGGCATGCTGGGCCAAGAGGTCAATCAATGGCTGACTGTGATGCACAATAACCAAACTAATGACGAGGAATAGCGTCATTCTGGCAAGTTGGGCAAAAAGAGATTGTGAAAACATAAGGTGTTTACATGCGCTCAATGTTGTAAGAAGTCGCGCATCATAATGACGAGTAGGGTATGTATCAAATGACCTTTTGTGATTTAGTCTATGCGTTATATGCATAGATCTATGCATCGCTGGAATTGGGATGAAACGTGACTAATAAAATAGGAAAACACGAAGCTCGCTGATTATGTGGTAGAAGCGGAGAATTTAGGATGGATATTTAATTTTTTATATATAACTTCTTGCTTTAGTGAAGTATTTAAAGCCTGTAAAAACTAGTATACAAATTAATCACTCAGTAACACTGCGCAATTACTCGACTTATCTGTTAAACATCGTAAATTTGTACTTCAATCGTTTCAACAGGACTGAAACGCGATGTTAAAAGATTCAGGGAGAGTCATTCACATGGATAAAGATCATAACCTTCGCGAAAACTTACTGGCACTGATCTTAGGTAGTGCGCTAGTGTCACTCGGCGTTATCTTTTTCAATCAAGTCGGTTTGCTCACCGGAGGCACGGCTGGTCTAGCGATCTTCATTACCAAAGTTACAGATTTGAGCTTTGGCCAAGTGTTCTTCGCACTTAACTTACCTTTCTATATTTTGTCGGTCGCTCGTATGGGCTGGCGTTTTACCATCAATACCTTTATCGCGGTTTCGATTGTTTCGTTCGCAGTGGATCATTTGTATCACGTGATTCAGATTGCTGAAATTCATGCATTGTATGCAGCCTTACTGGGCGGTGGCTTAATTGGTACCGGCATGTTGGTGATCTTCCGTCATAAGATGAGCTTAGGTGGCTTCAACATTCTGGCGCTGTTCTTACAAGAACGTTTTGGGATTCGTGCGGGCAAGGTTCAGATGGCATTAGATTGCACTATTGTTGTGCTTTCACTGTTTATTGTTGATGTGTCACTGGTTCTACTATCTGTGCTTGGTGCGATAGTCACTAACTTGATTCTAGCGATGAACCATAAACCGGGACGCTATCAACCCGTGGTAAAAGCGGAAGCAGCATAGTTTGGTTCGCTTAAGCAAAGTGATTTGCAGATTATGAAAACAACAAAGCCAGCATCAATTGCTGGCTTTGTGCTTTATTCGATGTGGGTTCCATTGAAAGCTCACTTCCTGCCATAAGAAAGAAACATCAATCAACACTTATTGCATGACTTCTCTGGCTTTAAATCACAGTCGATAACGCTGCCGTTTTTATCCAAAGATAGGTTGCAGCATTCTTCAAATAACTTCTTCAATTCATCACGGCTTTTTTGCACACGAGACTTAATTGTTGAGTAACTTATGTTGTTGCTCTGCGCTATCTCTTTTTGACTTTTGCCTTCAATGTCAACAGCAAGCAACAGTGAAGCATTCTTCTCTGGTAACGCTTGAATGAAGGGCTCAATACAGTGGGATAGCTCATCTTTGAATTCGCTATCTTGATCGAGTTCTGAAAACCACAGATCTGCTTCATCAATTGCGGCGTCTCTTTGGTGTCGAGCACGCTTTCGATAGAAATCGATAATCGTATGATTTGCGAGTTGGAACAGCCACGATTTAACGCTAGCGGCATCTTGCACGCTATCAAGGTTCTGATATGTCTTGATTAAGATTTCTTGGAGCAAATCGTCTACATCGGCGGTGTTGTTGACCTTGGAATGCAAGAATGACTTTAACGCTTGCTGATACTCAGCCCAAACTTGTTCCAAGTTCAAAGATGCCCTATTCAAAGATGCCTTAGTTGCACTGTTCATTCACGCAACACTCATCTTGTAAGAAATCAATCACGCCTTCTAGGCATTCATACTCTGCTACGCAGAATAGGGTTCTTCCCTCACGTCTTTGGCTGATTAAGCCTGCCGATGCAAGGCTTGAAATGTGGTGCGACAGGGTGGAACCAGGGATACCTAGCTCTTCTTGTAGGCCGCCAACTGCAATGCCTTGGTAGCCAGCTTTAACAACACTCTTATAAATAGTTAGACGAACAGGATGTCCTAACTCTTTAAGTGCTTTCGCTACGACTTCTAAGTTCATATTAACTCCTCAAGATTTAATTTCGATATTAGTCGAAATGTGGTCTAAATACAAATATAAAGACCACATTTCTTAAGTTATTGAAAAATGTATCTTTTGCAAAACATTTCGATCTTTGTCGAAATAATGCTTGATCTGTGGCGGGATATTTCTATAATTCGAGAATATTCGAAATTAAGGGTTGGTTACTTTCCTCATAGAGTCCGACCTCAAATCCAGTTTGGAGTTAATTATGAGCAATGAAATGTTAACAATGCTAAAAGACGCACTTGATATGTTCGCTTTCTTAGCAGTAGAGCTAATCATCCTTTTCTTGGCGATCAGCTACATTGTTGGGATTCTTCAAGAGTTTCTTACACCAGAAAAGATTCAATCTATCCTGAGCTCACGTAATGGTAAGGGCTATGTGGTGGCAGCATTATTGGGTGCAATTACGCCTTTCTGTTCATGTTCGACGATTCCTTTCCTTAAAGGGTTGCTGCGTGCACGAGCAGGTTTTGGTCCAATGATGGTGTTCCTATTCGGTAGCCCACTATTGAACCCGGTGATCATTGGTTTGTTCGTGATTACGTTCGGCTGGCAAGTGGCTGTGTTCTACTTCTTAGTAGCAATGACGGTATCGGTAGTGGCAGGTTACGCACTTGAGAAACTTGGCTTTGAGCGTTACGTAAAACCTGAAGCGTATGAATCAACAGGTTCAGCTTCAAGCTGTGGTACTAGCTGTGGTGATTCTGTTCCTAAGAAAGCAGCACCTGCGAAGGCAGAATCTTCATGTAGTACAAGTGTATGCGGTGAACCTGCACCAGTAATGGCGAAAGAGACATCTTGCTGTGATTCGAAAAAAGAAGAGCCACAAGTCACGGTTTCATGCTGCGCAACGGATGGAAGCGCAACAGCTGAAATCGTAGAGAAGAAAGAGGCTAGCCGTTGGATGAGAATTTGGTTCTCAACTTGGAAAGACTTCAAACAAGTTTTCCCTTATCTAATGATGGGTATTGCGATTGGTTCATTCATCTACGGGTTCATTCCTACAGACCTAATTGCACAGTATGCTGGTGAAGGTATGTGGTATGCGATTCCTGTAGCGGCTGTGATTGGTATTCCACTGTACATTCGTGCTGAAGCGGTAATTCCACTAAGTGCAGCTCTAGTTCAGAAAGGTATGGCGTTGGGTTCAGTAATGGCATTGATCATTGGTAGTGCAGGTGCAAGTTTGACAGAAGTTATCCTGCTTAAATCAATCTTCAAGAACCAAATGATTGCAGCATTCCTATTCGTTATCCTAAGCATGGCGATGGGTGCAGGCTTCCTATACAGTTTCATCTTTGGTTAATCCTAAAATAAGCAATAGAAAGAGCTCACTTAGTAGAGCTCTTTTTTTGTTTAGGCGGTCAAAAAAGCATGGGCGTTAGTCTTAATTTGTTGGAGAACGCGATTATTCCGGAAGTGCTGATATTGAAATTAACATTCATCAACACCTACTTTTAGATTTGAATGTAACCGCTTTGATGCCAATTATTAACAATATTCATGTTTCGTTGGTGTTAATCAATTGGTGAGCTTATTTAATATTTTTGGCTAATGATTGGACGGTTTTCATATCGATATCTAGTATTTGTATAAGGTGAAATAATGCAATAGCATCGCTTGAAATTTCAAATGTTACGTTTATTTGACGGTAATGGCGTCAAGAAATTGGAGTTAATGAATGAAAGATAAGTTGAAAATTTACTGCCTTGGAACCCCTACACTTGAAACCAGAGAACCATTTGAGCTCGTGCCAGTCAGTGACATTAATCAACTCCCTGAATTCTTGGGCGGCGTCATAGTTCTAAATGGCGATCTTAGTTCGCAAGACGACGTGATGAGCCAACTCCACCGTAGCAGGAAATTTTGGTCTTGGAAGGTTTATGTTTTAGAAGATAGTGCATTATCAGAGTGTTTATCAGACGGCATTTTAAATCCAGAAAGTGTTGAAGAAGAGGTGATTCAACACCGAAGAACGTTAGAAAGTATTATCGACTCTTCGGATACATTAGACCCTCTTGTTGGGTGGTTAGGCTTGGACCAAACACGTCGATTATCACCTCACAAATATTTGTCTCATAAATCGATCTATTCATATCCGTTAGTAGAGCTTTACTATCCGGAGTTAAGTTCAACTTATCGTTTTGTATTATCAGAGACCAAGCGAGACACTTTTGAAATTGAGGATTTAATTGATCGAGTAAGAGTGTGTCATGAATGTGCCAGTGCCCACTTAAACTACATCGAAGCGTGTCCTTCTTGCAAAGACATTGATATTACTGAGCGTACCTCTCTCCATTGTTTCACGTGTGGCCATGTTGCTGAACAAGGGCTGTTCAAACGCAATCAAAAATTAGAATGCCCGAAATGTTTGACACAGCTTCGACATATTGGAGTGGATTATGATCGTCCTTTAGAAACTCATACATGTAACTCATGCTCTCACTCTTTTTCTGAGGCGGAGACATTAGCTTCTTGTTTCGAGTGTGGTACAAAAAACGATATTTCAAAGTTGGTTGTCAGGAAGATTTATTCGCTGAAACTTGGAGTTCAGGGAGAGTATATATTCCGTCATGGAGTGAAGCTATCGGCGCCTGAACTGACCTTAAGCGGGAAAGTAGACGGCGGGTATTTTTCTAATCTTCTTAGCTGGGTTAATAGGATTGCACTTCGCCACGAAGAAGAGCACCTATTATTGGGGTTACACCTGCCTGATTTAACGCAGTATGTGTCTAAAAATGGAGACGCAAAAATGTTTGCTTTAATCGAGCAAATTACAGAGCGTTTAAACGGATTGTTTAGAGATTCTGATATTTGTTGTCAGTTTAAAAGCGATGTTCTTCTTGTATTTATGCCTAAAGCTAAGATGGAACATATAGAAGTATTACGCGGGAAAATAGAAGCACTTTGTTCTCTAATCGAAGATGACGATTTCACGCTGAATGTCTTTGCATGGGGTATACCCGATCCAACGATGAAAGAAGATGTTGGTTATTGGTTAGAAAGTAAAGTCAGTGAAATCTATGCTATCAGTTAGCCTTGATCTCCAACAGTACTTCTGGGGGATGCTTCTAGAGAACTCTGAGCTTTGGCTAATGCTTTTCCCCATGATGATTATAGTGGAGCTCCCACTCTTTCTGCTTGTGTTAAGTGGAATCTTTCGCTGGTCTTATTCGGCCAGTGATATAGAGATAAAAGAATACCCAAGCATCTCGTTTGTAATTACTTGTTATGGAGAAGGAGATGCAATTGAGATAACGATCGACACGCTTGTTGAACAGCTTTATCCCGGAAAGATTGAGATTTTAGCAGTAGTCGATGGAGCAACTCAAAATGAAGATACCTACTTAGCTGCAATGCGAGGGGAGCAAAGACATAAAACGGTAAGAAACAGAGATGTGCGTGTCATTCCTAAGTGGCAAAGAGGAGGGCGAGTATCAACGTTAAATGCTGGTTTAGATAACGCTACCGGTGATTTTGTTATTAATGTTGATGGTGATACTTCTTTTGATAACGACATGGCGTTACAAATGATGAAGCAATTTGCTGATAAGAATGTGATTGCTTCTGGAGGTGCTTTACGCGTTAGAAACTGGCAAGAAAATCTGCTTACGCGAATGCAGTCTCTTGAGTATATGTTATCAATGCAAGCTGGTAAGACTGGGCTATCCAACTGGGGTGTTCTCAATAATATATCAGGAGCATTTGGTGCATTTAGAAAAAATGTATTAAAACAAGTTGGAGGTTGGGATACGCATACGGCTGAAGATCTCGACTTAACTATGAGACTTAAGCAATACAAGAGACGCTATCCCAACAATAGATTGGCTTTTACACCTAAAGCAGTGGGTCATACTGATGTACCCGATACACTGAAAGGATTGGTACAACAAAGGCTAAGATGGGATGGAGATTTACTGTTTTTGTTTTTAAGGAAACACAATGAAGGTCTAACCCCTAGATTACTCGGTTGGGGAAACTTTATATTTACTTTAATTTATGGCGTTCTACAAAACGTATTGCTGCCCATTCTAGTTTCGCTATTCATGTTTTATATATTTTGGGCTTATCCCTTCGATTTTGTTGCTGCACTTCTGATCCTTATCTACTGCGTCTATTTGTCGACAGTGTTGTTGTTTTTTACTGTCTATATTGGGTTGGTTTCCGAAAGAGTGAAAGAAGATATTAAGATGGCAAAATGGCTAATCTTGTATCCGTTTTATCAGTTCTTTATGCGATTGATTACTGCGTTCTCTATGGTGAATGAGTTATTTAGAAGAAGTCATGAAGAATCCAGTATGGCTCCTTGGTGGGTATTGAAAAAAGGCAAAAGGTTCTAACAATGAAAGTGAAATTTCATCTTGATAAAAAGAATAACCCTCAATCGGATGATGGTGTCAAAGTTGCTTACGGACAAGCGAAAAGAGGAGGCTACCGCTTTCGTTGGTATTTAATTTTAAGCTTAGTGGTTAGCCCTCTATTATTTGTAGCGTATTTTTTTTTGAAGACAAATATTTTCGTGATTGCTCCGGCAATTGTTACGTCTTATCCAGTTACTCTGACTGCTAAGGTTGCAGGTATTGTTGGGCCGATTCCCATAGAAGACGGAACTCAAGTGGAGCGAGCACAGACTGCAATTCAATTGACGAATTTGGAAATTGAAGCTCAAATCGAGTTTATACATGCGGAGCTGTTAGGGTTGAATGTCAATTTAGCAAGCGATATGGAAACACTGTACTTAAACGGTATCGCAGAAACACGTCGAAACCTCAGTAAAGTACAGCAGATTCAAAAACGTTATGAAGAATATCGTAAAAAAGGACAAGTATCGGATGTAGATTATGCCAGTATTGTTGGAATGGGTAACTCGCTGAACAACCAGTTGAACCAACAAAAGCTTGATTATCAAAGCGCGAAATTAGCTGAAGAGGAACGGGAGTTGGCTGGACCAGTTAGTCAGGCTAGACGTTCATTGATGAAAGACTTAGCTCTTAAGCGTGTAAGAGAGCAAGAGCTATCGATAAAGTCTCCCTACGCGGGTCGCGTTGTAGATATACATGTTGTCGAAGGGCTGCGTGTTTTTGAAGGCGATGAGCTAGTGACGATAGCAAAAAATACAGTTCCTCATATAGTGGCTTATCTAGACCCTAAATATTTAGAAGATGCGGTAAAAGGAGCAAGTGCGTTGGTAAAGTTTCCTAACGGTAGCTCTTTTGAAGCTGAAGTGTCCGATTCGGTAGAAGTTGTGAGTAAATTACCAAGCCAGTTAGTAAGCCCGTTTGAGGGGCAGCCGGCGTATTTGAAAGTCGTATTGGACTTTATTACAGCACCGCCAGAAGAGTATTGGGTTGAAGGGATGACAGTTGAAGCTCGTTTTTAGTGCGGATGCTAACTGACCAAAGGAATAAAAATGGAGCGATGATCGTTCCATTTTTATTTCAACAGCTATTGGGTCGAATCAGAAATCTCTTAAATCAAGCTCATTGTTGATCAACACAACACACTGAGAAGCAAACAACATGTTTGGACCTAAGCTGATTTTCTCAGTCCCTAAACGCTTCAAGCTGTTGTAGCTTTTCTTCGGCATAGGGATATGGTCAGTTAGAAGGAAACATGGGTTTTCCGCAATCTCTGCATCACGGATAAAGTCGCCTTTCTTATCCATCATGTACAGCTGGTGGTCTTCAGCCAGTTCTTTAACCAACTTTTCAAAACTCATAGTACGAACTGTGATACCTGGTTCAACCTGACGTGTCTGCTCTTTTGTCATACCTTGAGATGCGTCAACCGCTTTTACTACCGCTGATAATAATGCAGACTCATGGAAGCCACCAATGTTGGTGATCTCGTTTGAATCGAATGTAATCGTGCGTGAAAAGTCTTTAGTACTTTCTAATACAAGGTGCACGGTGACATTCTCACGGTGAGATTGAGCAACGAAGATCGTGTTCATCAGAGTATGAGCCAGAATCTCAGTATGAGCATCTTGCCCAACACCTTCTAAGATAAGTTTGCTCTCTGTAGGGGCTGCGCGAGCGCGTAATACAAATGAACGCATGGAATGTACCTTGTCAGTATGTGATAAAGCGGAAACAGACTTTATCAACATGAATTGATGAATAACTAAAATTATGGCGGTATGTAACTCTTTTCTATTAATGAAGTCAAATGGAGTTATGTATAGTACTGACCATAAGAACTTTGCGTATTAAATAGAGAGTGACCACATTACAAGATGGTAAAGGTTGAAGCGAACCAAGGTTTACATAGATAGTATGCGCAAATTATTAGGTGACTTGTATAAGGAAGTAGTCGATGAAGTTACAGAAGATCAATAAAGAAGAATATAGAAAGAAGATGAACCTACTGTTGGTGTCATTGGTTGGATCACTCGCCGTGTTCTCCATTGTATTCGGAACCATACTGATTGACCTATTCGGTTCAGGACAATCAATCGCTGGCGAATCGACAGGTAACTTCCACTTAAACGTATTAGGTGTGATCTTATCAGTCGCCTTGAATGCATTTATCGCGAGTCGTGTAAAAGGGCATGATTACTTCAAACAAGCGCTTTATGTATGGAACCTTAAGCAAATCCATAATCAAATCTATCGTAAGCTCAAGCGTATTCAACCCAAAGCTGGACAAGGCGACCGAGACGCGTTGACCATCCTTTACTTCTATTACACGACGCAAAAACAGGTCTACGACCTAGACAATAATACTTTGACGATAAAAACGGTTCAGCAATCGCTAGATAACATAGTGGAGCTGGGTGAAAAGTGGAGTATAGAACTGGATATAGAGGCATTTTCGAAAGATCTAGTCGCGAAATTCTAAGTTATATGCTTTTGATTGTATGAGATTTAGCCTGTGAAAGCGGGTTTTGACGTAAAAGTAGACGCTTAAGCAATTTTTTTGAATTTTCATCAAAAAAGGGGTTGCCATGTTTTCGATGATCTCTATAATGCCGCCTCACTGACACGGCAGGCGCTACAAGGCTTCAGCGGGAATCAGTGAGACGGAAAATTCGAAAGAAATTAATTTTAAAAAGTGTTTGACACTTAAAATTAAATCGCTAGAATTCACGTCCGCTTTCAAAGGTTTCTTTGTAAAAAGAAAGTTTCGACAAGCAAAGCTCTTTAACAATTTAAACCTATCAATCTGTGTGGGCACTCGTTGATGAATATCAAAACGTTTTATCCTTTGGATAAAACAGATTCTTCGGAATCAAAATTGATTTCAATGAACTGAGTGACCAATTCAATTTGGTACAGCCTTGAGCTGTTTGATTTCACTTTTTAAAGTGAAAACCAAAAAGAGCACAGTCAATTCATTACCATTCTGTTGGAATGGTAATAGCTTTAAAATTACACTCTTTATTTATAAAGAATAGTTTTGAAGTCAGTATTCGTTGAGTCACAAAATCTTAAATTGAAGAGTTTGATCATGGCTCAGATTGAACGCTGGCGGCAGGCCTAACACATGCAAGTCGAGCGGAAACGACATTATTGATTCTTCGGAGGATTTAATGGGCGTCGAGCGGCGGACGGGTGAGTAATGCCTAGGAAATTGCCTTGATGTGGGGGATAACCATTGGAAACGATGGCTAATACCGCATAATGCCTACGGGCCAAAGAGGGGGACCTTCGGGCCTCTCGCGTCAAGATATGCCTAGGTGGGATTAGCTAGTTGGTGAGGTAATGGCTCACCAAGGCGACGATCCCTAGCTGGTCTGAGAGGATGATCAGCCACACTGGAACTGAGACACGGTCCAGACTCCTACGGGAGGCAGCAGTGGGGAATATTGCACAATGGGCGAAAGCCTGATGCAGCCATGCCGCGTGTATGAAGAAGGCCTTCGGGTTGTAAAGTACTTTCAGTTGTGAGGAAGGGGGTGTTGTTAATAGCAACATCTCTTGACGTTAGCAACAGAAGAAGCACCGGCTAACTCCGTGCCAGCAGCCGCGGTAATACGGAGGGTGCGAGCGTTAATCGGAATTACTGGGCGTAAAGCGCATGCAGGTGGTTCATTAAGTCAGATGTGAAAGCCCGGGGCTCAACCTCGGAACTGCATTTGAAACTGGTGAACTAGAGTGCTGTAGAGGGGGGTAGAATTTCAGGTGTAGCGGTGAAATGCGTAGAGATCTGAAGGAATACCAGTGGCGAAGGCGGCCCCCTGGACAGACACTGACACTCAGATGCGAAAGCGTGGGGAGCAAACAGGATTAGATACCCTGGTAGTCCACGCCGTAAACGATGTCTACTTGGAGGTTGTGGCCTTGAGCCGTGGCTTTCGGAGCTAACGCGTTAAGTAGACCGCCTGGGGAGTACGGTCGCAAGATTAAAACTCAAATGAATTGACGGGGGCCCGCACAAGCGGTGGAGCATGTGGTTTAATTCGATGCAACGCGAAGAACCTTACCTACTCTTGACATCCAGAGAAGCCAGTGGAGACACAGGTGTGCCTTCGGGAGCTCTGAGACAGGTGCTGCATGGCTGTCGTCAGCTCGTGTTGTGAAATGTTGGGTTAAGTCCCGCAACGAGCGCAACCCTTATCCTTGTTTGCCAGCGAGTAATGTCGGGAACTCCAGGGAGACTGCCGGTGATAAACCGGAGGAAGGTGGGGACGACGTCAAGTCATCATGGCCCTTACGAGTAGGGCTACACACGTGCTACAATGGCGCATACAGAGGGCAGCAAGCTAGCGATAGTGAGCGAATCCCAAAAAGTGCGTCGTAGTCCGGATTGGAGTCTGCAACTCGACTCCATGAAGTCGGAATCGCTAGTAATCGTGAATCAGAATGTCACGGTGAATACGTTCCCGGGCCTTGTACACACCGCCCGTCACACCATGGGAGTGGGCTGCAAAAGAAGTGGGTAGTTTAACCTTTCGGGGAGGACGCTCACCACTTTGTGGTTCATGACTGGGGTGAAGTCGTAACAAGGTAGCCCTAGGGGAACCTGGGGCTGGATCACCTCCTTATACGAAGATAGTCACGATGAGTGTCCACACAGATTGATTAGGTTTAGAAAAGTAAAGAGACGAAGAACTCCCAAGTTCTTCAATATCCAGTGTCCCGTTCGTCTAGAGGCCTAGGACACCGCCCTTTCACGGCGGTAACAGGGGTTCGACTCCCCTACGGGATACCACTTCCCTCAAGAAGTAAAAAGGGTCGTTAGCTCAGTTGGTAGAGCAGTTGACTTTTAATCAATTGGTCGCAGGTTCGAATCCTGCACGACCCACCATTTCCTCCCAAGGAAATAAAATTTGGGGCGATTAGCTCAGTTGGGAGAGCACCTGCCTTACAAGCAGGGGGTCACTGGTTCGAGCCCGGTATCGCCCACCATTTCCTCCCAAGGAAATAAAAATATGGGGCTATAGCTCAGCTGGGAGAGCGCCTGCCTTGCACGCAGGAGGTCTGCGGTTCGATCCCGCATAGCTCCACCATTCTTTCTCACGAAGGAATTAAAACTTTCGTGGGCGATTAGCTCAGTTGGGAGAGCACCTGCCTTACAAGCAGGGGGTCACTGGTTCGAGCCCGGTATCGCCCACCATCTTTAAGCACACTTTTCTTAGTAATAGAAAGCTGAGTGTATTTAAAAATGGTTTTGAAAGTTTAACACTTTAAAAACTCTTGCTCTTTAACAATTTGGAAAGCTGACTGATTTAAATAACGAAGTTATTTAAATCAAATTTAAAAGTTCTCAATGTTTATCTGCTCTTATTTAATAAGAACGGTATAAACACAACAAACACATTCAAGTGTCTTGTATTCGAATGATCAGAAATGATTGTTCATTTTTTGATTCTACTTTTTATTAAAAAGTGGAAACAAAAAGTAAATTGAGTCCGGCAAACAGTTATCAAGAATTAACCCTTCTTGATGACAACCAAAAACCTTGGTTGCTTTTTGTCTTCACTTTTTTAAAGTGAAAGCAAATTTGTATCATACACAAGACCCTTTCGGGTTGTATGGTTAAGTGACTAAGCGTACACGGTGGATGCCTTGGCAGTCAGAGGCGATGAAAGGCGTAATAACTTGCGATAAGCCCAGATTAGGTAGTAATAACCTTTTGAGTCTGGGATTCCTGAATGGGGAAACCCACTTACATAAGTAAGTATCCTGTTGTGAATACATAGCAACAGGAGGCAAACCGGGGGAACTGAAACATCTAAGTACCCCGAGGAAGAGAAATCAACCGAGATTCCGAAAGTAGCGGCGAGCGAAATTGGATTAGCCCTTAAGCTTTTAATGATGCAGGTGAAGAGTCTGGAAAGTCTCGCAATAAAGGGTGATAGCCCCGTAACCGACACATCATAATCAGTGAAAACGAGTAGGGCGGGACACGTGATATCCTGTCTGAATATGGGGGGACCATCCTCCAAGGCTAAATACTACTGACTGACCGATAGTGAACCAGTACCGTGAGGGAAAGGCGAAAAGAACCCCTGTGAGGGGAGTGAAATAGAACCTGAAACCGTGTACGTACAAGCAGTAGGAGCACCTTCGTGGTGTGACTGCGTACCTTTTGTATAATGGGTCAGCGACTTAATTTTAGTAGCAAGGTTAACCGTTTAGGGGAGCCGTAGGGAAACCGAGTCTTAACTGGGCGTACAGTTGCTAGGATTAGACCCGAAACCAGGTGATCTAGCCATGGGCAGGTTGAAGGTTGAGTAACATCAACTGGAGGACCGAACCGACTAATGTTGAAAAATTAGCGGATGACTTGTGGCTAGGGGTGAAAGGCCAATCAAACCTGGAGATAGCTGGTTCTCCCCGAAAGCTATTTAGGTAGCGCCTCGGACGAATACTACTGGGGGTAGAGCACTGTTAAGGCTAGGGGGTCATCCCGACTTACCAACCCTTTGCAAACTCCGAATACCAGTAAGTACTATCCGGGAGACACACGGCGGGTGCTAACGTCCGTCGTGGAGAGGGAAACAACCCAGACCGCCAGCTAAGGTCCCAAAGTATAGCTAAGTGGGAAACGATGTGGGAAGGCTCAGACAGCCAGGATGTTGGCTTAGAAGCAGCCATCATTTAAAGAAAGCGTAATAGCTCACTGGTCGAGTCGGCCTGCGCGGAAGATGTAACGGGGCTAAGCTATACACCGAAGCTGCGGCTACGTACCTTAGGGTATGTGGGGTAGGGGAGCGTTCTGTAAGCCGTTGAAGGTGGTCTGTAAGGGCTGCTGGAGGTATCAGAAGTGCGAATGCTGACATGAGTAACGATAAAGGGAGTGAAAAACTCCCTCGCCGGAAGACCAAGGGTTCCTGTCCAACGTTAATCGGGGCAGGGTAAGTCGACTCCTAAGGCGAGGCCGAAAGGCGTAGTCGATGGGAAACGGGTTAATATTCCCGTACTTCTTACAATTGCGATGGGGGGACGGAGAAGGCTAGGTGGGCCTGGCGACGGTTGTCCAGGTTCAAGTACGTAGGCGGAAAGTTTAGGTAAATCCGGACTTTCTTAACGCTGAGATACGATGTCGAGCTACTACGGTAGTGAAGTCATTGATGCCATGCTTCCAGGAAAAGCCTCTAAGCTTCAGATTGTAAGGAATCGTACCCCAAACCGACACAGGTGGTCGGGTAGAGAATACCAAGGCGCTTGAGAGAACTCGGGTGAAGGAACTAGGCAAAATGGTACCGTAACTTCGGGAGAAGGTACGCTCTTATCAGTGAAGTCCCTTGCGGATGGAGCAGACGAGAGTCGCAGATACCAGGTGGCTGCAACTGTTTATTAAAAACACAGCACTGTGCAAAATCGTAAGATGACGTATACGGTGTGACGCCTGCCCGGTGCCGGAAGGTTAATTGATGGGGTTAGACTTCGGTCGAAGCTCTTGATCGAAGCCCCGGTAAACGGCGGCCGTAACTATAACGGTCCTAAGGTAGCGAAATTCCTTGTCGGGTAAGTTCCGACCTGCACGAATGGCGTAATGATGGCCACGCTGTCTCCACCCGAGACTCAGTGAAATTGAAATCGCTGTGAAGATGCAGTGTACCCGCGGCTAGACGGAAAGACCCCGTGAACCTTTACTACAGCTTGGCACTGAACATTGAACCTACATGTGTAGGATAGGTGGGAGACTATGAAACCGCGTCGCTAGATGTGGTGGAGTCGTCCTTGAAATACCACCCTTGTAGTTTTGATGTTCTAACGTTGGTCCCTGAATCGGGATTACGGACAGTGCCTGGTGGGTAGTTTGACTGGGGCGGTCTCCTCCCAAAGAGTAACGGAGGAGCACGAAGGTGGGCTAAACACGGTTGGACATCGTGTGGTTAGTGCAATGGCATAAGCCCGCTTGACTGCGAGAATGACAATTCGAGCAGGTGCGAAAGCAGGTCATAGTGATCCGGTGGTTCTGAATGGAAGGGCCATCGCTCAACGGATAAAAGGTACTCCGGGGATAACAGGCTGATACCGCCCAAGAGTTCATATCGACGGCGGTGTTTGGCACCTCGATGTCGGCTCATCACATCCTGGGGCTGAAGTCGGTCCCAAGGGTATGGCTGTTCGCCATTTAAAGTGGTACGCGAGCTGGGTTTAGAACGTCGTGAGACAGTTCGGTCCCTATCTGCCGTGGGCGTTGGAAAATTGAAAGGGGCTGCTCCTAGTACGAGAGGACCGGAGTGGACGAACCTCTGGTGTTCGGGTTGTCATGCCAATGGCATTGCCCGGTAGCTAAGTTCGGAATCGATAACCGCTGAAAGCATCTAAGCGGGAAGCGAGCCTTGAGATGAGTTTTCCCTGGCACTATAAGTGTCCTAAAGGGTTGTCGTAGACTACGACGTTGATAGGCAGGGTGTGTAAGTGCTGCGAGGCATTGAGCTAACCTGTACTAATTGCCCGTGAGGCTTAACCATACAACACCCAAGGGGTTTTGTGGACTCAAAGACAGACCTTGAATGAGTTTGAAGAGACTTTTAAATTAGCTTTCCGAATTTTAAAATTTGCTTGGCGACCATAGCATTGTGGACCCACCTGACTCCATGCCGAACTCAGAAGTGAAACACAATAGCGCCGATGGTAGTGTGGGGCTTCCCCATGTGAGAGTAGGACATCGCCAGGCTCCTATTTATTTTCACTTTTTAAAAAGTGAAGACAAAAGATATCGTTATTTGCATAGCAAGTAACAACATCTACAGTGTACTAATCTGTTGATGACAATTTGTTGGAGGGATGGCTGAGTGGTCGAAAGCACCGGTCTTGAAAACCGGCAACCGTTAATAGCGGTTCTAGGGTTCAAATCCCTATCCCTCCACCACCATTGAAAAGCCCGCTGAGAAATCCAGCGGGCTTTTTTCGTTTTGAATTTGCTAAAAGAAAACCAAAATACATTGGATACATCGTTATCTACTTTAGTGAGAGGGTTATTCGAGTTGAGGTAATAAAAAGCAGAGCGTTTAGGCTCTGCTTTAGTGTTTTTTTGAATGTAGCTAACTAGTCATCGCCTATTTTGCTACGTTGCCTGCTACGTTAAGAGCATCCCAAGTCCGTGCGAATGGTGGCGCATAGCAGAAGTCCATGTAGCCTAATTGTTGAGTCGTCATCTTCGCAGTGATAGCAACTGCAAGTGCATTGATGCGACCAACCGCTCCTTTCTTACCTACGATCTCGCCACCAAGTAGAACGTTTGTTTCTGGGTGATAAACCAGTTTAACCTTGATGTCTTCTTGCCCAGGGTAGTAATCGGTTTGGTTCTTGTCTGAAATTGTTGATACTTTCACATCTAAGCAGTGTTCTTTCGCCAGAAGTTCATTCACGCCAGTACACGCCAGTTCGTAATCCAACACTTTCAAACAAGACGAGCCTAAGAATCCAGTCATGTAAGTGTCTTTGCCTGCAAGTTTGTCCGCCATCATGCGCGCTTGTTTGTTAGCTGTGGTTGCAAGTGGCACATATACCGGTTTGCCTAATGCCATGTGATGAACCACTGCACAGTCACCTACAGCATGGATGTAAGCGTCTTCAGTGGCACCATATTCATTCACCACCAACGCGCCATTTTGAGCTTTTGGTAATTCGAATGCTTCCGTGTTTGGTTTGAAACCGAGTGATAGGATAACGACATCGGCTTCTACATTGCCGTTATCGGTTTCTATGATGTAACCGCCTTGCTCTGCATCGTGAATCGCCGACACGCTGCACCCTGTTTTTAGTTCTGCACCTGATTCACGAATCGCACCTTCGACTACTTCAATGATTTCTGGGCTGAACTGACGGCTCATGATTTGTTGTTCACGTTCGATGATCGTCACGTGTTTGTCTAAGCCGTGCGCTGCATCGAATACTTCCAGGCCGATAAAACCAGCTCCAATAACACACACACGCTGCTTGTTAACATCCTTTAGCGCTTCTTTCACCGCCAAGCCGTCTTCCATGCTTGTTAGTGTGTATACGTGCTCTGGATTGAACTCACCGAATGATGGAACGATTGGTCGCGCACCTGTTGCAATGACCAACATATCGTAATCGATGACGCTTTCTTCATTTTGGTGACGTACTGTCATTTGTTTTTCAGTGCGGTCGAACGACACCATTTCTGTGTCTACACGCACATCTAAGCCTGATTTAATGGCTTGATCTGGTGTTCGAGAGATCATTCGCTCGGTGTCATCAAACATGCCACCTGCAAAGTAAGGTAAGCCACATGCTCCAAAAGATATGTAGCTACGTTTATCTAAAACGATGACTTCGTCTGATGGCTGATTACGTTTGTACTTTGCTGCGAAACTCATACCAGCGGCGCTACCGCCTATAACAACAACTTTCATATTTACTACCTAAATAACCTGAACTCAGGAAAAAAGAAGAGCACTCACGCGGAGTGCTCTTAATTAAGTTTGAGAATTATACTGCTGCTTCCTTTGATACAGTCTCTGTAACGTCAGCGTCGTATTGTACTGTGTTTAGAGAGCCGTTTTTCTTAGCCGTTAGAACACCAGACAACATAGAGCCTGAGATGTTCAGCGCAGTACGAGCCATGTCAATTAGCGCTTCGATAGACACGAGAATCGCGACTACTGTGATGTCTAGACCCATAATGGTCAGTACTGCTACTGCTGCGAACGTCGCACCCCCACCTACACCAGCGATACCGAATGAAGCAATTGCTATAACAGCTATCAGCTGTAGGATGAAGCTTAAGTCTACAGGCATGCCCATGACCTGTGCCGCCATGATTGCTAGCATTGCTGGGTAGATACCTGCACAACCGTTTTGGCCGATACTGGTACCAAATGTCGCTGACATGTTTGCTGTTTCTTCGTCTACACCTAGGCGTTGAGTTTGTGTTTCAACGTTTAGTGGAATAGCTGCCATGCTTGAACGAGAGCCGAAACCGAACACGAGTACTGGCCAGATTTTCTTCATGAACTTAGCCGGAGAAAGACCGAACATTGACACCATGACGAAGTGGATGCCGAACATAACGCCAATTGCTACGTAGCTTGCTAGAAGGAAGCGGCCCATCTCTGCAAGTGCGAACAGGTCGTTGGTCATCATGAACGTGGTCATCAGAGCAAATACACCGTAAGGCGTTAGCTTCAGGATTTCACGAACCATTGAAAGCACCACTTCTTTTGCAGAGTTGATGAAATCAACGAAGTTTTGCACTTTCTCAGGCTTACGGTTTTTCACTTGAAGGATGCAGTAACCAAGGAACATGCCGAACAGTACAGTTGATAGCGTAGAAGTACGCTGAGAACCCGTTAGCATGTCGAAGATGTTGGTTGGAATGATAGACAGAGCCATACCAGACAGACCGCTGCTCGCCATCGCATCTTGTGTTGCTACCAGTGAATCACCGCGAGCTTCAATCGCACTGTTTGTACCGATAGTGCTTACTAGCGCGTTTGCATCGATACCAAATAGGTAAATACTTGCGATACCAACTGCCGCTGAGATTGCACAAGTGAAAAGTAGAATACCGATGATCTTTGGTGCGATTCGAGATAGCGCACCACCGCCTTCAACGTTCATGATCGAAGAGATCATCGCCACGAATACAAGTGGGATAACGATCATTTGTAGAAGTTTGATGTAGCCTTTACCGAACACTGAAATCAGTTCAGCAAAGCCAGACGTCGCAACGTTGCCGACACCGAAAACAAGTTGAATTGCGCCGCCGAACAACAAGCCAGCAGCAAGCGCACTTAGTACGCGGAAGTTAAAACTTTTCTTTTGCTTTTTGAAGTTCGACAGCAGTGCGTAGAACCCAAAGAACAGTACGCTTAATGCGATAAATGAAACGCTCATGAGAATCTCCTATGATACCCATTAATACCTAATTCGGTTATTTTTTGTATGCGATGGCTTCAACTTCAACCAGTGCGTCTTTTGGTAGTCGTGCTGCTTCAACACAAGAGCGAGCAGGTGCATTCTCAGTACCAAACACCTCGGTATACACTTCGTTAAAGGCAACGAAGTTCTCCATGTCTGATAGGAAGCAGGTAGTCTTCAATACTGTGTCTAAGCCAGCCCCGCTTGCTTCTAAAACAGCCTTCAAATTCTCAAGAGATTGACGAGCCTGCTCTTTGATGCCGCCCTCAACAAACTTCATGGTTTCTGGAACAAGAGGTAATTGACCTGAGGTGTAAACCATGTCGCTGTAAGATGTACCTTGTGAGTAAGGACCGATAGCTGCAGGTGCTTGTTCAGTGGCAATGATCTGTTTCACGATGTAACTCCTAAATTTATTGGTTTTATTCTGATTTAAATTCACGGATAAACTTGTAAACCGCCTGACGGCTGATCCCAAGCTGCTCTGATACTTGTGTAGTCGTCTCTTTTAGCTCAAAGACGCCGTTATCAAATAAACAACGGATGATGGCTTTATTACGACCTTTGCAGGAAACCGACTCGTCTTGGTCAACCTCGTTAATGGCTGAACTCAATGCTTGTTGAATCACGTCGTTTGCATTGTTGCTGAATGTCTCGCTGACAATGGTTTGCGGTACATTGCACTGCGGCATCAGCGTTTTGACGATTTCTGGGAATGGGAAAGATAAGTTCATGTTGATACACAGCATGCCAATCGGCTTTTGCTGTGGTCCGGCAAGCACACAGGTGGTTGATTTAAGTAGGGAACCGTCTGCTGCATTGGTGAAGTAACTCTTTGGAGAAACTTCGCCAGTTTTCTCGAATTTACTCCACATACGTAAACCTAAGTCTGTGATAGGAGAGCCGATTTTACGACCGGTATGATGACCGTTGACGATTTTCACGACCGAGTTTTCTAAGCTTTCAAATGAATGAATGACTACTTCACAGTAGGGGCCAATCAAATCAGCGAGCGTGTCTGCTAAACGGAAGTAATTGCTTAAACATTCTCTGTCTTCATCGGTGAATCTAACTTGTTTTACATTCATAGTTTCGGTTTACATTTTTGAACTTGATGACTGAAATCTACCTCTTTGGTGGTATTTGAGCAAGGTGTAGTAAACTTCTGTAAACCGTTAAAAAGCGTCTAAAACATCAACAAATAACGGAAATGCGACTGAAATCAAGAGTGAAATTTGAACAGGATCACCAAACCATCCTCAATATGGTTTAATTTCTTAAACCCCATCAAGGTTTACATATTTAAAACCAAAGATTGCATTTTTGAACTCTTTGATGATCTAGGACAAATTATAAGGAGAGTCAAAAAATTGGATTGATTAGCATTTTAAATGTATGACAACCAGGCATTTACTTGGGAAATGTAATGGTGAGTAAAGGTAGGTGGTTAATTAAAACAAGGTCGTATTAGAGAATTAAATTGGCAAAATAGCTTTTCGTTAGGATGTAAACTAGAGCGTAGATCATAAAAAAGCAGCTGAAGTCGCTGCTTTATTTATTTTGAGTGTTCAGTTTGATTATTAGTCTCGCAGTCTAAGCTCGACTTGCTTTAGCGCGTGCTGACACATAAACCATGCACATGTTCCGGCAAGCACATTACCTACCATAGCGCCCCAGAATAGGCCCTCAATACCAGCAAGTTGAGAGCCAACCCACAAGCAAGGCAAGAAGAAAGCGAACAGGCGCAGCACTGAAATCGTCAAGGCGGTGTAAGACTTACCCAGAGCGTTCGAGACAGAAACCATCAGCATACAGATTCCTAATGGCCCTAAGCTAATAGGTACGATCAGTAGGTGATAGTTTAAAATCGTCGAGACTTCGCTTTCACTGGTCATTAGGCTTGCCAGTCCGCCAGAGAATAACCAAGTCAACAGCGCTATCACCAACTGGAAACCCAATACGAACATTACCGCAATCTTAACGAGTTTACGTATATTGTTGAGGTTGTTCTCTCCCAACATGCGGCCAATCATCGGAGGCATCGACATCGTTAGTGCTAGCACGGCGACAATCGAGAAGAATTCAAAACGCGAACCCAGTGCCCAAGCTGCAACGGCAGCTGTGCCATAGCCAGCAAGCAGCTTAGTGGCGAACATTGATGAAACAGGTGGCAGCAGCTGACTGATCATCGCAGGCCCCATGATGTTACCAATGGAACGAACACTCTTACCAATATCGAGATCGTGCCAGTCGAACGTCATCCAATGTTTCTTGGTCACTTTGGGCGCCACGATAAAGATGCCCGCACCAAACGCCAAGATGGTCGCAATGGCGGCTCCATTTATGCCCATGTCGAGAGTAAAGATAAAAATCGGGTCCAATATTAGGTTGATGATACTGGTCGCGATCATCATTGAGCCGGGCAGCATGGTATTACCATTGGCACGACACACACTGTAGAAGAAGTAGAGCAGTGCACCTGTCCAAGAGCTGACTAGCCAATAGATCCAATAAGAGTCAATGATTGGCAATACCGTTGGTGGCGCATCCAACAACTGTAAAATTGGCCCACGCAACAGGTAAATGATGACGGAGAAAAGCGCGACACTCACGCTGCCCATCGCAATCACTAATCCACCAAGCTGCTTAGCGTAGCGCGTTTCATTCGCGCCAATGGCTCTAGCGATTACCGCGGTCGTCGCGATTCCTAGCCCGACTTGAATACCAATGATGATCATCTGAATTGGAAGCGTGAAGCCTTGAACAGCGAGCGGTAGCACGCCCAGCTGGCCAATAAAAGCACTGTCTACAAGCTGGAAGCTCATTAGGGAAAGTACCCCAAACAGCATTGGCCATGTCATTGTATAGAGTTGTCTGCCAAGAGAAGTCGAGGGAGTTGCGGTAGTAGAATTCATAACACTCTTATCGGTCTTGAAGTTAGGCTTGTTGTGGTGACAAACCTCTCAATGAAGAATTGCGTAAAGGATAACGTAAGGTCAGCTCGATACCAATGTTTGTTATGATAGGCAGGTTATCTTTGTTGGTTTTCGGTGAACAAAAAAGCCAGTCGCGATGACTGGCTTTGTTGACTCTATATCTACTTGTTGACGCTAAGCGTTACTTGTTAGCAACGTTGCCTAGCTTCAGCCATGTGTCGATAACCGTATCTGGATTCAACGAAACAGAGCTGATGCCTTGCTCCATTAACCACTCAGCTAGGTCGTCGTGGTCAGATGGGCCTTGGCCACAAATACCCACGTACTTACCTGCGTTAGCTGCTGCATCGATTGCCATTTTCAGCATCGCTTTAACCGCTGGGTTACGCTCGTCGAATAAGTGCGCAACGTCACCTGAATCTCGGTCTAGGCCAAGTGTCAGCTGTGTCATGTCGTTTGAACCGATAGAGAAGCCATCGAAGTACTTCAAGAACTCATCAGCCAAAATCGCATTGGATGGCAGCTCACACATCATGATGACTTTCAGACCTTGGTCGCCACGGCGTAGGTTAAACTTAGCCAGAATGTCGATAACCGATGCTGCTTCGCTCGGGGTGCGCACGAATGGGATCATGATTTCAACGTTCTTCAGTCCCATCTCGTTACGAACGCGTTTTAGTGCTTGAGTTTCAAGCTCGAAACAGTCTTCAAATACTGGAGAGATGTAACGAGATGCACCACGGAAACCCAGCATTGGGTTTTCTTCATGTGGTTCAAACGTTTTACCGCCAACAAGGTTGCTGTACTCGTTCGACTTGAAGTCAGACATACGTACGATCACACGCTTAGGCCAGAATGCAGAAGCGATTGTCGCGATGCCTTCCGTTAGCTTGCTTACGTAGAAATCGATCGGATCTTTGTAGCCACGAATGCGCTGGTTGATTTCTGCTTTGATCTCATCCGTTTGCTCATCGAAGTTCAACAGAGCTTTAGGGTGAATACCGATCATCTTGTTGATGATGAATTCAAGACGAGCAAGGCCAACACCTTCGTTCGGGATTTGAGCGAAGTCGAAGGCGCGATCTGGGTTACCCACATTCATCATTACTTTGGTTGGCAGCATTGGTAGCTCATCAACCTCAGAACGTTTGATCTCAAAATCGAGTTCACCGTTGTAAACGTAGCCTGTTTCGCCTTCTGAGCATGACACTGTTACGGTGTTGCCGTCATTCAGGCTGCTTGTCGCGGTACCACAGCCAACAATTGCAGGGATACCGAGCTCACGAGCAATGATTGCCGCGTGACAAGTACGGCCACCACGGTTTGTCACAATAGCAGACGCTTTCTTCATCACAGGTTCCCAGTCTGGGTCTGTCATGTCGGTTACTAGTACATCGCCTTCTTGAACCAGTGACATTTGGTCTAGAGAGTCAACTAAGCGAACAGGGCCAGAACCGATACGTTGACCGATAGCGCGGCCTTCAACTAAGACATCCGCCTTGTTGTTTAACTCGTAACGCTCGATAACGTTTTGGTCGCTTTGAGAACATACGGTTTCTGGACGAGCCTGAACAATGTACAGCTTGCCGTCGATGCCATCTTTTGCCCACTCAATGTCCATCGGACGCTGGTAGTGCTTCTCGATGATCATCGCTTGTTTCGCTAACTCTTTGATCTCTTCGTCGTTCAGTGAGAACTCGTTACGCTCTTGAGTATCGGTGTCGATGATATCAACTTGCTTGCCGATCTCTTGATTGGTTGAGTAGATCATCTTGATCAACTTAGAACCAAACGTTTTTTTAACGACCGGGTAGTGACCTGCTTCTAGCATTGGCTTGTGAACGTAGAACTCATCTGGGTTCACAGCGCCCTGTACAACCATTTCACCTAGACCCCAAGAAGAGGTGATGAAGACCACTTGGTCGAAGCCTGATTCAGTATCAAGAGTGAACATGACGCCTGAAGAGGCTTTGTCTGAGCGAACCATGCGCTGGATACCCGCAGACAGTGAAATACCTCGGTGGTCAAAACCTTGGTGTACTCGGTAAGAGATAGCGCGGTCGTTAAACAGTGAAGCGAAGACGTGTTTGGTCGCTTCGATAACCGCATCGATACCTTTCACGTTAAGGAAGGTTTCTTGCTGGCCTGCAAAAGAAGCATCTGGAAGGTCTTCTGCCGTTGCCGATGAACGAACCGCAACAGACAATTCTTCGTTGCCTTCAATCAGTTCGCGGTAGTTATCACGGATGTCTTGCTCTAGTGATTCTGGGAAGGGTGCATCTAGAACCCATTGTCGAATTGTTGCACCTGTCTTACGCAGTGCGTCAACGTCTTCAACATCAAGTTCATCAAGGAGTTGGTGAATGCGCTCATCAAGACCTTTGTAGTCAAGAAAGTTATTAAACGCATAAGAGGTGGTAGCAAAACCATTAGGTACTGATACGCCAGCGTTGGCTAGGTTAGAGACCATCTCTCCAAGTGAAGCATTCTTACCGCCGACTTTGTCGACATCTTCCATGGAAAGGCCATTGAACCATAGGGTGTTATTTTGCATTTATTTCTCCAGAAACATAGCAAGCATTGTAGGGATTTAAAGGCAAACGATTACGTGTCAGTTTAAAAAAATGTAAATTATTTTCTAAAGCTGTGGGGGACGTAATAGTCAGCAGGGTTTCGTTATATATATTATGGTTCCCATCCTACTCAAAATAATTTTAAACATTAAATAAAAAATGCAAATTGATATCCAAAGTCGTGATGTATTCTATGTTTCTGATGGAACGGCCATAACATGTGAGACTTTAGGGCATGTTGTTCTAGGTCAATTCCCATTCGAAGCTAATGAAAAAACCTTCCCGTTTGTCGAAAGTGAAGACAAACTTTCTGAGTTATTGAAAGAGATCGAGATTTCATATCTAGCAACAGGGCATGAGCCTTTGGTGTTCTTCTCGATTGTGATTCCGGAGATAAAACTTAAGTTATTAGATGCGCCTGCGCATTGTTATGACGTGTTAGAGAGCATCGTGCAGAAAGTGCAAGATGATACGAAAATGGCGCCTAAACCGAAGCTGCAGCGCTCACGTAGTGTTAATAAAGATTCAGTGAAGTACTTCGACCGTATTGCTGCGATTGAATACACGTTGGCTCATGATGATGGCATCACGCTGAAAGGGCTGGAAGAAGCCGATATCATCTTGTTGGGTGTTTCTCGAAGCGGTAAAACCCCAACAAGCTTGTACATGGCAATGCAGTTTGGTTTGCGAGTAGCAAATTACCCATTCATCCATGATGACATTGCTCGCTTAAGGTTGTTACCGGAGTTTGAGATATATCGCCATAAGTTGTTTGGTTTGACGATTGATGCGGAAAGGCTGACCGAAATTCGAGAGAACCGTTTAGCAGGCAGTGAGTACGCTAGTGACTCTCAATGTTTGTATGAGCTGCAAACGGTAGAAGGTTTGTTCAGACGTGAAGCCATTCCATACATCAACACCTCGTCACTGTCTGTTGAAGAGATTTCGACACGAATCTTGGAACGTACAGGGTTGAGAAGGCGCTTGTTGTAGAAAAAGACAATTGAGTCATAAGAATCGAAGCTCGTACGGACAATGGTTCGGAGAGCTTCGATTTTTCTTTTAGCTGGTTGTTAACTGTTAACGACTCAACAAATTAGCGAAGCAGCATGATGCTAAGCGTTTTGCTTTGTTTTTCGATCCAATGTTCAAGTGCTGGTGGCCAAGCAATACTTGGTTCGACACAGAAACCGCGAAGCATTGAGAAATAAAGAGCTTGATCAACCAAAGGTAGCGATGATTCACCATTCTCTAGCTCCAATAGAAGCTCTGCATCTTTCAGTAATGGGTTAATCAGCTGAACGTATTGTGGGGTCTTTTCTAAGAGCTCTTCAAAGTTAAAGCCTTCGGTCTCTTTACTGATACGCCAAGCTTCTTTGGCTCCAGCCGAGCGATATTCAGCCAAGTCGAGGTTCCACCAACGTGGGCGTCCAATCTGTTGAGTTAGAGGGAAAGAGCGGGTTTGGAAAAGAGTAGCCTGCTCTGAAGGTTCACGTTGCTCATCATTTGATTTCAAATCCATGAAATAAGCAATGATGTCTAGGCTTTCGGCCATGATAGAACCATCGTCTTTTTGTAATACAGGCACCATTTTTTTACCGATCAGATCGATAAGGGTTTGGGCGTCATCATAATCCACAGAAACAAGTTCGATGTTCAAGCCGAGATATTGAGCAATGTAGGCAACTCTTGCACAGAAAGGGCAGTGGTCGTAAATGTAAAGCTTCATAGCTTCCCTCATTTATGGTCATTACAAGTATAAGATAATGCTAATATACCAGAAACTGCCGCTGACAATAAGCGCTAGCTCAAAATCAGTATTTGGCAATAATAAGTATGTGGTGTCGTTACCCTTTGACAAATTGATTGTTCGTTGGATTCGATTTTACTGTGATGAGTAAACTAACGGGAGGGCGGAGAGGAATTTCAGGCACAAAAAAGGCTCTGGCTGCTCACTCTAATGCAGAAGAATGAAGTCAGCCAAAGCCTCAATTTTGTTACCTTTAGCAGAGTGACTACTAAAAGAGCGGAGCGGTTAAACTATGCTTTTTTAAGGTCTTTTGCTGGGTAAGTAAGCGTCATTATTGCGCCTTCTACTGTTGTAACATGAACGTAGCCACCACCAGCACTTAGGCCAATTACTACCATTTCACCTAGCTCAACACCTTTTGTTGCAACAACGCGATCATCAACTGAAAACACTTTACACACCTTCAATAAAATAAATAAATACGACAGATATCGAACGAGGATTTAAACAGATGGTACCTCAATCAACTAATCCGGTTATTTGTCGTAAAGATTAAATTTGGTTATGTATAAATAGGCATTTCTTAAAAATCAGTTGGTTAAGCTAGCAGTGATGTTATTTATCGGCAGGATAAACGACACCAACTTGTTGACGCATCTCCGTAATTAACTTGGCAACGGTTAAAGCACGCAGTTGGGCTTGAGCTTGTGTGTTTTTGTCACCAGCAATGCAGTTTGCAAAGGCTTGGGCCTCGTAACTCATGGAGTTTTCGCTTTGTGCTTGAGTAAGGTTTTCTACCGTGCCATCACGATAGCAGATCTTAACGTCGGTGCATTCTGCAATGTGATCGATGATGATCGCTCCCTGTTCGCCTTGGATCTCGCTTGGTGCGTAAGAGTCGCTGACTTTAGAGTGCGCAAGGGTTACATCAAATTCTGGATACTGGAAGATCGCACAACCATGCGCATCCACACCTGAGTCAAGTAGCTTTGCCGAAGCCTGCGCATTCTCAGGTTCACCAAACAGAGCAACAGTCGCGGCTACGCAGTAGAAGCCAATATCGACTAATGAACCGTTAGAGAAAGCTGGGTTGAAGGTGTTTGGGTTCTCTCCGTTTAGGTATTTCTGGTAACGTGATGAAAACTGACAGTAGTTGATGTGCGCTTTATGCACTTTACCTATCTTTTTTAAGCCGAGCTGAACTTGCTCAAAGTTCGGTAGAAACTGAGATTTATACGCTTCAAACAGCACCACACCGTTCTTCTGAGCGACCTCAAACATGTGTGTTGCTTCTTCAATATTCGATGCGACAGGCTTCTCACAGATGACATGCTTGCCGTATTCCATCATCAAGATAGATTGCTCGCAGTGCAGTGAGTTTGGTGAAGCGATGTACACGGCTTCAACTGTGTTGTCATTTGCCAATGAGTCGAGTGAGTCATACGTCGTTTCAACGTCAAATTCTTGGGCGAACTGTGCCGCGCTGTCTAAGTTCCGTGAATAAACTGCAACCAATTGCATCGATTGTGATTCATGAGCAGCTTGAACAAATTTCTGTGTAATCCAATTGGTTCCAATTACAGCGAACTTAATCATAAGGTATCCAATAGTTAGTATATTAATTCTATGAAGATAGTAGCACTCAATGGCTAGCATTGTTTCTGAGATTTGCGGAACAATTCCCTAAAATTTTTTGCCTAATATTAATATGAACTCGTCCATACCTGAGCATGCGGAGCTCCGTAATAAAGTCTTTTGTTGTGCTGGTTAGGAGGTGAGAGGTGCAGGTTAGTTTCAGAGAACGATTGTATTCTCTCAATTGGTGGTTTATTGGAAGTGTTTTAATATAAAAGATTCAATATCCAAAGAATGAAGATCTATTGATTATATTTTCTCGTCAATTCTTAAGGAATATTATACAAGTTGAATAGCTGTGCAATTGTATTTATATGCAGTCGCGTAATTAACCTATGGTGCTTTAATATCATTGTGTTTAGTAATCGATAACATTTTAAGACAATAAAATGTTATCGATTGGGACCAATTTACGTTACAGAGTCACGAAGTTGAACATAATTGGAATAATGAACAACATTTGTTTTAGATTGGTTCGAATTATGAGAAATAGGGGGGTTACTTTTGTTGATATTTATATTAATTTCTTATGGGTTAAATTATTAGTGGGTGTTTTTTACTGTGAAGTCTATCATCATTTCGTTGGAGCGAAAGTCAGAGCGATTTTTATCTAGCCAAGAACAACTTTTAAATATTAAGAAATTAGAAATAGAAAAGCTGAGTGGCGTTGATGCTAGCTTATCTAAAGACCACCCTTTGATGAATCGTTATGATGAAGCAGCCTTTTATGCATTGAATGGAAGGGTCGCTGTTCCTGGTGAAATCGGTTGTTACAGTAGCCACTATTTGGCATGGGAAAAGTGTATTGAACTAAATCAGCCGATTATTATCTTTGAAGATGATGTAATGGTTGATGTTGATGTATTCGAAAAAACGGTCCAACACGCCAGTGAACATATTGAAGAGTGTGGTTATATTCGGTTAGAAAATTATTCTAACAAAAGAGAGTATAACTATGTTGTTGAAAACCTAGATGACGAACAAAGTCTAGTGCGACATATTAAAACACCGCTATGTATGACTGCCTATATGATCACCCCTCATGTGGCAAAAACATTTATAGAAAAAAGCGATCGATTCCTCTACCCAGTTGATGTCTTCATTAGAAATGTATGGCTTCATAAACAACCAACTTATGGTGTCTCTCCTGCTGGTTTAACTGGAGGGGCTGCAGACTCTGTGATCGGAGAAAGAACATTCCGTATTAAAAAATCACTCCGTATTAAAACTCTAAAATTCTTAAGTAAGTTTAGAGATGTCGCTATGAATGGTTTGTTCAATTTGACCTATACCGTAATAATCAAAAAAAGCAGACCTAAAATGTTTAACGGCTTTTGATCGTTTTTTATCTGATTGATTTTACTTCATTCGTTTAGAACGAACCAAGATTTAGATATAAGAACAGCTCCCAATTGGGAGCTGTTCTTCGTTATCGTGTCATGTAATTAGTGGCATCAAGTTCTAGCTCGAAAATTTTGTTAAAAGAGTAGGACGGTGCACAGCTAAGCTATTTTTGCTAAGGTGTTATTGAATTTAAAAGGTAGTGATATGCAAATCCGGAACGCCAAGGTAACTGATATTAGCTCGATCTTAGAGCTCTCTATGCAAATAAATCGTCAACATCATCTTGGTGCTCCTATGGTATTTGCTCCCGCTTCTCATGGCTTGGCTGATAGTGAAGAATATTGGTTGGGATTGATGCTTGATCCGGTTGGCACTTTCTTAGTTGCGGTTGACGCTCAACAGGTTGTTGGCTTCTTGGCGGGGAAGGTAACGCAGAATAAAGGGGTAAGCTTCATTCAGTCCCACAAAATAGCACGAGTGAATACGATTGTGGTAAACGATCAGGTTCAGAGTCAAGGCGTCGGCAGAGCGTTGATGAAGTCGTTTAATCAGTGGGCGCAAGCAAGCGGTGCTATTGAGCTTAGGTTAGAAGTGATGGAGTTTAATCAGCAAGCTAAGGGTTTCTATGAGTCGTTAGGCATGGAAACTCAATCACGAACCATGTCCATGCGCTTTGAGGAGAGCTAAAGGTGCGTCTATTGTTGCCTTTATCACTGTGTTTACTGTTTGTCGCTTCGAGTGTGCAAGCTGAAAAGGTTGTGGTTGAAAAGATAATTTCTGACGCGACGGCAATCGAAACCATTGTATTCGAGTCGAAACCTGCTCACTCTCAGCGTGTCTCAACGTCTTCTTCTAACTCAAGCTCTTCAGTGATCTCAAATTCCAAACATGTGATTATTGTGGATGATGTTCTTAAAAGTGGTTCTGATGAAAAGGTTGCTCAGCTTTCTCAAGGTTCACCTAAACGTCCCCCTCAAAGCTCTTCTGAACAGTTTTACACTCTAATAGGTCCCTCTTCTGAGGCAGACTCTCTGTCGCAAGTGGTTACTTTAGTCAAAGTTGATAAATCGAAACGTAGAATGTACCTACTTAAGGGTGATGAGGTCATTCAGGAGTTTCGTATTGCATTAGGCAAACAACCGAAAGGGCATAAACGTTTTGAAGGAGACAACCGAACACCTGAAGGGGAATACCAGCTCGATTATGTGATGGAAGAATCGGATTTTCACCGCTCGGTACATATCAGCTACCCGCAACCTTCGGATATGCAGTGGGCTGAAGAAAATGATGTCGACCCTGGAGGGAACATCAAGATCCACGGTATTAAAAATGGTGAGCGTCGTTCACCGAGCTTTATTCAAAGCTTTGATTGGACGGATGGTTGTATTGCACTAACCAATCAAGATATGGATGAGTTCATCCAACTCGTAAAAATGGGCACCCCTATCCATATCGAATGGTAGATATTGGCACCCATTTCCAGAACTCTTTTTATAGAGTGACTTTAAACCTCCTCAAGCTCGTTATAGTAAAACTCGCCCTGCACTGAATGTTGCAATCACGATCAACAATGCAATGGTGACAGGCTTAAACTTCGCTCCACCAAATCTCTCGAATAGTTTAGAACCCACATAACCGCCAAACATGCTGCTTGGTAAGAGTGCTAGAGTAAGCCAGACCACATCACGATCGACTAATCCAGCGATAGATGCCGATACAAACGCACTGGAATCTGCCAACACAAAAAATGCAATCAGGCCAGCTCTGGCTATATGCGGAGCAACTGGGCTTGCCAATGCGTGTGTGCCAATCGGAGGCCCTGACATTGAAGCTGCGCCGTTCATTATTCCAGCAAGGCTACCTAGAATATAGGGAGCAAATCTAGGCTCTCTTTTATACTGGAACCCTTTGTAGATCATAAGTGCAGACGCAAAAATGAAGGCACTGATGATCAAGATGATCGTGTCTTGGCTAACGGATTTTAGCAGAAGTAGGCCGACCGGAGTGAAGGCCAAACAAGGGACAAATACCTTTGAAACCCAGCGCCAATTTACATGATGTTTAACCTTCGGCAGTAATTGGATATTGCCTAACAGGTCGATTAGCATGAAAACGGGAACTAGTTCGATAACAGGCACGAATAACGCACTCAATGGCAGTGCCACTAAGGTGAAACCGAAACCTGAGAAGCCACGAACAATAGCGGCAAAAATGAAGATTGTACCCAAAATAGGGAAGGTTGGACTAAAGATGAGATCCATAAATTAAGTAACCAATGAAGCTGTCTAAATAGAGCGAGCGATGAAACCAAGCGAGTAGCGGAATGTACTCCTACTCACTTGTGTTTGCTACTTAATTTTATGGTTTCCCGAGAGTTAATTTTAAGGCATCCCGGGAGTTTATTTTAAAGTTTATCGGGGCTATTTTGCGGTATTTACGAGCTCAATTTATAGAGTTGAACTGATTCGGGAAATCAGTAAATACAGCATCCACTTTTGATAGAAGTTTGAAGCGAGACGGATCATTGACGGTGTAGCACCATGTTTGAATGTTTGCTTCGTTGAGAGTGTCAAGATCGCTCTGATCAACGTGTTCATAGTTCATGTGACAGCTGAACGCTTTGACCTCATTGATGAGCATAAGATCATCATGATTCAGTTGCTCTGTGATTACACCGACACGGTATCTAGGCAAATGATGAGCCATTTCAGCAACGACTTGATGGCTGAAGCTTGAAAGCAAAACTCTGTCGGTGTCTAGATTTGAATGAATCAACTCGGTGTGCAGCAAATCAACGACATGAGGTGCTTGATGTCGGCTATCGACTTTGACCTCTAGGTTGACGCTGAGATTATATTGCTCAACAAGCGCGAGCAACTCTTCCAACGTCAGTATTTTTTCTCCAGCGAACTGCTCAGACTTCCAACTGCCAAAATCGAGCTGACGCAGTTCAGCAAGGGTGTGTTCATCAACTCGACCCTTGCCATCGCTGCAGCGCTCAAGCGTGTGGTCGTGACAAACGACCAGTTGGTCATCCTGAGTGGGCTGAATATCAACTTCAATCCATTTCAAGCCGAGTTTCGCCGCTTGTTCAATGCTTGCTTTGGTATTTTCTGGGTGAGTACCTGCTACACCTCTATGACCTACGATGATAGACGACATAATTAATCCCTCTTGAATGCGCATCGTAAATATTTATTAAATATCACTTTTCCTGATTACGCCAGAGTAATCGTTAAGCCGAATAGCCGTGATGTGACTCTGCCAATGAAAGCAGTCGATTGGATTTGTCACTCATTGTGATTATCACCTATGAAAAAGCCTCTCGATGGAGAGGCTAAGAATAAGGTTCGATGTGGAAACAGTTTTAGTGTGCGATGTCCAATTGGTTGTCTTTCACGCCGTTAATGCGAAACCAACCCGCGATACTGAATCGCTCTGTGTTTGTCGGTAGTACCTCGTGTGGGAACTGTTCAGACAAGAACACAAATAAGCGGCCTGACTTTGGTGGAATAGTCGCGATGTGGTTGTCTTTTAGATCGTAAACCACGAGCTCCCCTGCGTCTTCCTCAGACCATTCGTCATTCATGTAGAACACGGTAGTCAGGCGGCGGTTTTCGTTGCCTTTAAAGCAGTCTAAGTGCTTCTGGTAAAAGTCACCTTTTTCGTATTTTGCAAAATGCGCTTCGTATTCGAACAGACCTAAAAAGAACGCTTGGTTTGCCTCTAAACGAATTTGTTCCATTTTGTCTAGGAACAGAGACGCTGGTTCGCCCATATCACGGCGTACCCACTGAATTTTGTCACTACGAATCGTTGCTTCTCGTGCTACGTCATCGTTACGGCCGATCCTAGCCTTTTTCCAGTTCTCTGGAATGCAATCCCTCAATGCCACTACTTCTTCGTGAGTTAAGAAGTCATCCCAAACAAAGTAACCTTGGGTAGAAAGAGCATCGATAAGTTGGTTCATGTATAGCACTCAGACAATAAATTAGAGGCGCATATATAGTCCGAATAACTCAGGTCACCAAATCACGTGTTTTGTCGTTACGATAAATAGTGCTGAGCGCTTAAAGCGTAAGGCTTGTTGAGCAAGGTTTTCTGTAATGTGAGCATTCGATAATGCTGAAAAATATCGAAACAAATTGATGATCATCTTTGGAATCTGTACCCATTGTTCTGAGTTTAATTGGATTTGAGTAACATTGGATTTGAGTAATGTAGTGGATACCAATGGAAATCTTGATGCGAGCTATCTATCCGGTTTTAGACTGTTGTTTTTAACAAAATAGTCACAATTGGCCGTGAGTTTGCTATGGTGTAGGTCTGACCAGTTGTTTTATCTCAAGGAGTGGGTTTGCAGCTGCATACCATTAAAGGCTACATCCAAGACATGTACTTGGTGGAGTATCCCGACAAATTACTCTTGCTTGATGGCGCGTGTCGAGCCGACATCCCGCATTTGAAGGATTTCATCGAAACCGAGCTGATGCGTGATTTTGCTGATTTACATACGGTTGTGGTTACACACATGCATCCAGACCACGCAGGGGCCGCGCACAAGCTCAGAAAGCTGACGAATTGTAATTTGGTGGCAGCAAACCGAGATAAGGATTGGTACCACGGCATCGATGGCATATTGATGCATTTGACCGATCTCGCATTGGCTCGATGGATGGCGAATCGATTGGGCAAGCCTAAAGCAAATCTGTGGTATTCAAGAAAGTTAAAGCCGGACTATAAGCTGTCTGATGGGGATAGTATCCCGGGGTTTGATGATTGGTTAGTTCTAGAAACACCAGGTCACACCGACAGAGATCTTTCCGTTTATTGCCCATCTCACAGTGTCGCCTATGTTGCGGATTTAATAGTTGAGGTCAAAAAAAAGCTGATTCCGCCTTTCCCTATTTTTCATCCCAATAAGTACCGAGAGTCGGTGTCTCGTATCTATGAAATGCAGGTCGACACCTTGCTGGTGGCGCATGGGGGACAAGTGAATTTGAGTGAGCAAGCGTTTGAACATCTGCTGAAGAGTGCGCCAAGAAGGCCAGTGACACATTGGCGAGTGACTAAAATCAAACTTAAAGGTTTGGTTAAATCTGTTTGGCGATTTGGGTTTAAAGACAAAAAAAATCGCCACAAATAATTAAGGCCAGTCTCAAAGACTGGCCTTAATTAATGCGCGTTGTTGACTCACTATTTGAGCTGTGGAGCAGTTCAATTAGTGAGAAATTAGAAATTCACCCGCAGGGTCAACAATCACTTTGTCACTCATGCCTTGACGACCAAGCAGCATCATATAAGTCATATCTTGACGGTTGCTTAGTGTGATATCGATAGGCCATTCCTGACCGCCGATTTTTAGCATGGTTTCAATCACACAACGGTGTTCAACTTCGCCGTTAGATGATTTGATTCTTTTACTCGTTTTCAGCTTCGCTTTGCAGCGCACTGTCTCTTCTAGGTGGTAAACGTCTGGGTGAAGATCGAACTCAACGAAGTTTTCACCATCTGTTTTTACACATAGTAGATTGTCTACGTGTAGAGAAGAGGTTTGAGCCCCTGTATCAACACGCGTATGTAGTCCAGTTATCCCTAACTCTGGTAAGCAAAGTGCTTCTGTATTCCCTATGATCATTTTATTGTTCATGTTTTTTCCAATCATGAGTAAACGGCGTTTAATCAGCCTTTGCCACGAGTACGGTTAGCGTTTGGTTTTGCATTTTTCTCGATGAATCCGAAAATCATGTCTGCTACATCTTTACCTGTCGCTTTCTCGATACCTTCTAGGCCTGGAGAAGAGTTCACTTCCATTACAACAGGGCCATTCTTAGATTGTAGAATATCGACACCACATAGGTTTAACCCCATGATTTTAGCTGCATTGATCGCTGTAGCGCGCTCTTCTTTGGTTAGTTTAACTAGTTGAGCTGTGCCGCCACGGTGTAGGTTAGAGCGGAATTCGCCCTCACCAGCTTGGCGCTTCATTGCTGCAATAACCTTGTTACCCACAACAAAACAACGGATGTCTGCGCCATTAGCTTCTTCAATGAACTCTTGAACCAAGATGTTCGCTTTTAGGCCCATGAATGCTTCGATAACGCTTTCAGCTGCTTTGTTTGTTTCTGCTAGAACCACACCGATACCTTGAGTGCCCTCAAGAAGCTTGATAACCAGTGGCGCGCCACCTACGTTTTTGATCAAGTCTTGAATCTTGTCTGGGCGGCTAGCGAAACCTGTTTTTGGTAAGCCAATACCTTTACGAGACAACAGTTGTAGTGAGCGCAGTTTGTCGCGAGAACGACTGATTGCTACTGACTCATTGATACAAAAAGTGCCCATCATTTCGAATTGGCGAACAACCGCAGTGCCGTAAAAGGTAATGGAAGCGCCAATACGTGGAATAACAGCATCGTATTGAGGTAGCTCTTCACCCATGTAGCGAATCTTCGGATTGTTACTCGCGATATCTATATCACAGTGCAGCGTGTCGATAACATCGACCTGGTGACCACGAGCTTCTCCTGCCGCTTTTAAGCGAGAAGTAGAGTATAGATTTTCGTTGCGAGAAAGAATTGCGATACGCATGGCGTTTCCTTAGTTAATACCTGATTGGTAACTGCAAATAAATTAGTTGTTAGCTGAGCTTTCAGTTTTTCTGAGGCTCCTTGCTTGCTTCGGGGCGAACCTTAAGGCTTTTCGTTTAACTAAGAAAACGAATTAAATTTGTCGAGTCGACAACAGAAAGTTATCGAATGGGTGAGTGATTGGTACGGCAGGGTTGAGAGGGTGTTTGGGATGGAAAAGCGAGTTGAGACCTAACTCATATTGGGGGTAGGAGCATATTAGGTTGTACTCAACTCGCGTTAACTCGGTGCTAAAAAGTGTACTAATAACGCCAGTTACATAGCTCTATAAGTGTTCGTAGTGCTTCTCTTTCGAGCTTGCTACAGGTGCTTTTTAACTTATTAAGATAGTATTTTCTCATGATGATTACTTCTCTTGTATTAGGCTTTGGTAGGAACTCGTCGTTCCTTGCTGACCCATTAATTATGGTCATTTAATAGGAAGTAATAAACAGATGGTTTTTTATTAAGTTGTTCCTGTTTTTGTCTTTTATCGTAACTTTATGGCCAATGTGTTTTATAATGGGCCTTATGAGGAAGGGTTGTTTCTAAAAAGGTTCATTATTTGTCTGATTTAAACATGATGCGTTACTACACAAGGCTAGATTCGTTCGAGCCTAATCTCTCACATTCGGTTACCTTGACTGAGGTTGCAGACAAGCTGTTCACCAGTTTGCGCCATGCACGAACCTTGTTAGGTAAAATGCATCAAGCTGAATGGGTGGTGTGGGAGCCAAAAGTCGGCAGGAATCAACGCTCTAGTCTGACCTTACGTTTTAGCCATCAAGAATTGACTCAACATGTTGCTAGTAAATTGATTGAGCAGGGCAAATACGAAAAAGCACTGTCAATTCTAGACAATGACCGCGCTGTATTTGGCTCTCTCCTCCAAGAAACCTCTGGCGCGACGATGCGTGAAGGGCTACTGCACGTTCAATTAACCTATAAACGTAAGTTTGAAGACCTATTCCCACACCATATTCACCGTAGTAGCGAACGATTTTTGATCAGGCAAGTGTTCAGTTGCCTCGTCACTTGTAATGGCAAGGGCGAGTTGAAGCCTGAACTGGCGCACCATTGGGAATATGATGCTGAAAAGTTGGTTTGGACTTTCTATTTGCGCCCTGGCCTAACTTTCCACGATGGCCAACCCGTTGACGCCAAACAGCTAGTTTCGTTGTTTACCGCTTTACAACCGCTACCTTTCTATCAGACAGAGTTAGCTCATGTTGCTTCGGTTTACAGTGAGCAGCCGTTAAGGATCAGCTTTCAACTGACCAAAGCAGATACCGGCTTCGCGGGCTTACTTGCTGGCGTTAAGTATTCGATTCAACCTGCTGCGCAAGTGACCCGTGAGCCATCGACATTAAATTCGGTGTCTCATGCCGTGATTGGAACCGGCCCCTTCAAAGTGGTTGAGAGCAATAATGAACGTATCAAGCTCGCGGCATTTGAGCTCTATTATGGTTGTCGTTCTTTGACTGATGAGGTGACCATCTGGCAGTTTGAAGAGTCGATGACAGGCAGTGCTCGTTTCGACGACAGCCAAATGCAGGTGTCGCCTTATGAAGATTCATCTTGTTTTCATCAACTCGGGAAAAGTGATGCGAAGCTGGTATCGGCTGAAACTGATGGCCTTCGTAGCCGAGTTGAAGATGGCTGTTTGTTTATCCTTTTCAATCAGAATTCAGCGGCTAGTCTGTTAACTGATGAGCAGCGTAAGTACATCGCTGGTATAGCTAACCCACAAGCGGTACTGTCTCAACTGGAACAAAACCAAGGTTTGTTCAGTGTTTCTTTTGCTCAGAATATATTGCCAAGTTGGCAGAAACTGTATCGAACCCCTCCGAAAGAGACGCAATTGCCGAAAAAGATGAGCATCGCTGTTTATAACTATTACGCGCTCTATCGATGTGCTATTTGCGTATCAGACATACTCAAACGATATGGTGTGGAAGTTGAGGTGAATACCTACAGCTTTCGAGAACTGGCACAGCTCTCTCAAAGTGGCGATTTAAAAGAAGACTTGGTGTTGTGTAACCTCAACCTTGATGACAATGCCCCTTCTTCATTGTTCTCGTGGTTGATGAATGACCCTGTTTTGCACTCGGCACTAGGAGAGATGAACAGTGATTGGCTCAAACAGCGCTTAGATCATCACAAAGCATCCGTTGAACTACCGAATTACTTGGCAGAGTTGGAGCCCGTTGCATCCACGTTGATTTCTGATTATTGGCTAGTGCCTATGTTCCATCACCTACAAACTGTACGTTTCCAGGGGATTCTAAAAAACGTGGCCATCACCAACTGGGGATGGCCAGACTTCAAGAATGTATGGTCAGCTGATTAGTTTCAGTCGCCTAGCTTTTATTTGGTAAAAGTAATATCTCTTCATGTGTTCAAACTTAGGATATGTCAAAATTGTTGTTTAAAATCTTGGTGCTATATCGTCATGAGCGTTCTACTCACTCTTCAGAGATCTGGTGCTAAATTGGTTATTACTTATAGTGGTATTTTATGACAAATGTATTTGAGCAGGCAGCTAAAGAGTTGTTAAGTCGTCGCATAGCGGGAACTAAAGCGCCAAGGTTAAGCGAGCGGTACCGCCCAACCAGTTTAGATGATGCGTTAGCAATTCAAGCAGCAATGGTTGACCTTCACCGCAGTAACGTTGGTGGTTGGAAATGTCTGTTGCCATTGAGCGAAGAGAAATTGATCGTTGCGCCTATTTTCGAAGATAGCGTTCAGTTTGGTTCTGAATGCAAGGCTTTTACGGATAACGGAGTAGTTCGTATTGAACCTGAAATTGCTTTTGTCCTGGTCAAGCCTTTACCAGCAAATTCCAATGGTTACACTGAAGAGCAAGTTAATGAGGCTATCGGTTCGTGTCGCATGGCTTTAGAGCTTATTCAATCCCGCTTTGCTGATGATAGTGGCGTAGAGTTCTATGAAGTATTGGCCGATGGCTTAGCTAATCAAGGTTTGTTTCTTGGTCCTGAGCTGAGTAAAGAGAGCGCTTTTGCAGCGGCGAACTTTGAGATTGCTATTACTCAAGGTGAGAAAGTGCAAGCCTTCTCTGGAAAGCACCCAAACTCACTACCACAAACTCCTATCTATTGGCTGATTAACACCATGACTCAACGCGGTGTTAGCTTCGAAGCGGGTGAGACCATTATTACCGGGTCATATTGTGGTGTTGTTGAAGTCGAATTCGATAAACTAACGACAGTACGTTATGACGAGCTAGGCGAATACCAAGTGACGTTCAAACAAAAGTTATAAAGCTTGTTATCTAATTGATCTGTTACCCACATGATCTGTTATCTAAAGGCTGCTTACTTGGTTAGTAAGTAGCCTTTTCTATTATGTAATGTTCAATGGTATGCTTATTACCTTGCATTAAATTGGGCGTTTAGACGTCTAGACGTTGACAAGCCTTAAGTGTGACATTAGTCTGCTCATCTTCCTGTTCTATTGCGTTGATGTTCCATGTCCAATTCAAAAAATTCTAATGTGGTAATTGCCCCTTCGGCAGTTGCGCTTATCCCTCTGATCGTGTTCCTAGCGCTGTTTATTGGCGTAGGTACGTACTTGTCACTGCAAGGCGTCGATTTTGCTTTCTATCAGCTTCCAGCTCCGATTGCGGCTTTGCCTGCAGTGATGCTAGCGTTGTTGCTAAGCAAAGATAAATTGAACCGTGCTATCGAACAGTTCTTAGGTGGAGTAGGTCACAAAGACATTATCGCAATGTGTATGATCTACCTATTGGCGGGTGCTTTTGCGGCTGTGGCTAAAGCGTCTGGTGGCGTTGATGCGACCGTAAATCTTGGTCTATCGGCGATTCCGACAAGCATGATTCTACCGGGTATCTTCCTAATTTCTGCTTTCATCGCGACAGCAATGGGTACGTCGATGGGTACCATCGCTGCGGTTGCACCTGTGGCGTTAGGCATTGCAGATTCAGCAGGCATGAGCATTCCACTAACCGCTGGCGTGGTGCTAAGTGGTGCTATGTTTGGTGACAACCTTTCTATTATATCTGATACCACGATTGCCGCGACACGTTCGCAAGGCTGTGAAATGAGAGACAAGTTTAAAGAGAACATCCGTATCGCACTTCCTGCTGCATTGATTGCGATTGTTATCTTTGCTTTCAACAGCACGGCAACTCAAGTGCCTGAAACGGGCCCAATTGAATGGCTCAAAGTACTGCCGTACATCACTATCCTGATTCTTGCGGTATCGGGCATGAATGTATTCGTCGTGCTGACGATTGGTATCTTACTGGCGGGTGGCGTGAGCCTAGGTTCTATTGATAACTACGGTATGACGGATTACGCTAAAGATATCTATGCAGGCTTCGGCAACATGCAAGAGATCTTCTTACTGTCGATGCTGATTGGTGGTTTGAGTGAGCTAATGCGTCGTCAAGGTGGATTGGCGTTCTTGACTAACTTAGTAAGTGGTGTGATTCGTACGTTTGGCTCTTCACACTCTAAGCAAGCGAATGGCCGTGCGAGTGAGCTAGGTATTGCTGGCTTGGTATCAATGGTGAATCTATGTACTGCAAACAACACAGTAGCGATTATTGTGTCTGGTAGTGTGGCTCGTCAATTAGCGGAAGAAAACAATGTGTCTCCGCGTCGCTCAGCAAGCTTGTTGGATATCTTCTCTTGTGTGATTCAAGGCGTGTTGCCTTACGGTGCTCAGGTATTGCTATTAGGTTCTGTATTCAACCTATCTCCGTTAGAGATTGTGTCTAACTCTTACTACTGTTTTGCTCTTGCAGTCGTGGCTGTGGTTGCTGTGTTTATCAAACACCCGGCACGCCAAGTGGTAACGCTTAATAGCAACTGACCAAACTTAGTTATCACTGATTTTGATAAGAAGGCTCCTGACTAGGAGCCTTTATTATATATGGCGAATGAATTACCATGATTTCAAATTATCATCGATACTTATTGAGCTATCGACGCTATGTACTCAGTTATTAAAATGGAATTTTGATGCTCGCCATTCCCCTGCCATTTGTTGCATCTCTGCTGTTATGCGTCACGGCCGTTTTGCTTCGATATCGTTACCCACAAACAAGCCAAAAACCATTTTGGTTTATTATGTTGTGTGCGTTGATGATCACTGTCGTTGGGCTTCGTTGGACGTTTGATATTGCACTGTTCCGTTTCTTACAACCGGTTCTAGGGGCAAGTGTACCTGTGGCGGCATGGCTCTGCTTTGTAGGAGCTCATCGAAGTAAACCTTTATCCCTTTTGCATTGCTTGGGCCCTGTGGTTGTTCTGGTTGGCTCCTTTTTTTATTCGCATATTTGGGATGGAACGATTGATCTGTTGTTGATCTCATTGTACCTCGGCTATGGCTGCTTGCTGTTGAAGTCATCATTTAACTTTCCCGAGCACGTCAGGCTGAGTGATGTATCGAATGTGTTGTATGCTGAGAGTACGGCTGGTATAGCCTTACTGTTTTCAGCTCTCGTGGATAGCATTATCTCGTATGATATTTTGCTGCTCAACGCACAGCACACCGACTTAATTCTGTCTATTGGTTACCTAGTTCTTATTCCCGCAATTGTTGGGGCTGTAGTCGTTGTGAGTACTAGCACTGCACCGATTCAGGAACAAAACCAACAGCAGAGTGAACTGATAACGCCAAGCTATTCTCCTGAAGACATTGGTGTATCTGCGGCATCGTCGACAAGCTTAGAAGTCGATGAAGAAGTTACGCAGATCGTCGCTAAGTTTGATGCATTAATGAAGGATCATCAGGTGTTCAAAGATCCTGATTTGTCCCTCAATGGAGTGGCGAGAAAGCTAGGTATCCCAGCTCGAAAAATATCGTCTGCGGTTAACCAAACTCATAATGAGAATATTTCGAAGGTGATCAATGCCTATCGAATTGAGCACGCTAAGACTCTCCTGAAGCAAAGTGATGAAGCGATAACTGACATCTTCCTTAGTTCTGGCTTTCAGACCAAGTCCAATTTCAATCGAGAGTTTTCAAGGATAACTGGGCAAACTCCGAGTGAGTTTCGAAGCTCGCCATAAGTGTTAGATTGAGTGTGTTTGCTTTCCGTTTATCAGTTCAGAAAACTAACGATGTCGCTTAAGAACAATTGATGCAGCCTGTCGCGTGATGTACCAACGCCATCTTTACAGATAATGCCATCGCCCGGAACTTCCTCTTCAAGTATTGGTATTGCCCCAGATTTACAGCTTTGAATGAAGCTGAAATGGGTAGCGCTTTCATAGAGCTTATAGCGTCTTAAACTAAGAGGCATGTGCTCAGCAATGTAGCCAGACTCTAATGCCTGAGGTAGATCCCCAATATCAATCCCAGCCGCCAATATTAAGGTTGGCACTGTAATGTCATTTAAGCTGCCGACTGAGAAGCTGCGAGCAAGCCCCAAATCAAGGCTAACCACGCGCTGTATTCGAGGGTCTGAAAGGTCTTTATTGCTTGGTTCTGGGGGTTGGACTTGTGATAGCCCTAATTCATCTGATAGTCCACAAGTTCGTGGGTTCTGGTATACCAGACAATTGGCCTCAAAGGTTGGTCTATCCAATTTAGCACCAGCTAATTGCATTACGGTCCAACCACCTAGTGAGTGCCCGATTGCGGTAACATTGTTGGCGTTAGCCGAATTGTTCCACGGAGTTTCGGATAACAAGTAGTCCAGAATACGTGACATATCTTGTGGTCTCTCCCACCATTTCGCCGCTTGCTTCGGGGATTGGTCGAAAGAAGTGGTTCCCGGATGGTCAGTGGTCGCTACGATGTAGCCACGACTCGCAAGTTCGGTCGCCAACCAGTTTTGGTTTCGCCAGTTACCACGATAACCATGCGATATGAGGACGACTGGAAATTTACCTGATTGGATCTCAGCATTTTTGATGACTTGCGTACCGATGAAGGCTGGATTATCGCCAATTAAGGTTGTGTCTGATGCATCTTGTGTGGGATACCAAATGGCAGTGTTTAGCGGGCGATTAGGATCGTCAGTTAAGGAGACTTGAGTGAACCCGACATCGGAAGCGATGGCTGAACTGCAAAGGAATAGTAGGGATGTGAACAGTAAATGTGTCCATTTCATGGTTTAACTCCAATTTAGGTGATTGGAGCTAATATGCGCTAAAGCCAGTGAGGGCGAGACCTCAAACACGATCGAGGACGCCCTAAATCGTGTTTGAGTACAAAACTTAGCTATTTGGGAAGAGCTTAATTCAGTTTCTTAGTCACATACTCTTTGTTTCTGACCATCAGCCACATCAAGCCGCCTAGAATTCCCACCGCTAATTGGATAAAGCCTAGGTTTTCAATTAGCGAATCTGGTCGGATTGAAACCAAAACCATACCAAGTGAACCACAAATCATGCTAAAGAACTGAATCAATGCGACGGCAGAACCTGTGTCTTGATCTTGCTGATTTAACATTAAGTTGGTGCCTGGTACTCGCATGATGATAACCATCAGCGTCGCTGGTGCTGCGATAAACATAAAGAACCAAGGTGACAAACCGCCGACTGTCAGCGTAAAGATTCCGGCAATCGCTAATAGAGCAAAACATCCAGAGATGACCTTTTGAACCGATATTTTGTAGGACAACTTCATATAAATTGTTGGGCCAAATGAGGCGCACAATGCATTGAATGCGAAAGCGTAACTAAACTGTTGTTCGGTCAATCCAAAGTGATTGATGTAGATATAAGAACCAGCGGCAAGAAAGCTCATTAGCGCCATTGGTGTAATAGAGAAAATGACTAGCAGTTTTATGAACGATCGGTTTTTCATCACCACGCCCATTCTGCCCCATGAGCGGAACATAGAACCTTGATATTTAGTTTCAAGTGTCTCTCGGTAGCAAAGTGCCAATGCTGAGGCGAACGCACCAAAAATCGCGAGGGTGACGAACATCATTCGCCAAGACGCAATTTTCAGTAAGAAGGCACCAAATACAGGAGCAACCATTGGCGCGATGATCACCAGTGACATGATAGTCGCCATGATCTTTTCACGTTCTCGGCCATCATAAAGATCTTTGACAATGGCGGTTGCGATAACGGTGATGGCACTGCCCGCAAAGGCTTGGAATATACGAGCACCAATCAACTGCTCAATGCTGTTGGTCATGGCACATAATACGCTCGCCACCATATAGCTTGCGATGCCAATGAGTAGAATCGGCTTACGCCCGAACTTTTCGCTGAGCGGCCCCCAGAACAGCAGGCCAACCGCATAGGTCACGAAGTAGCTGCTCAGGGTTAGGTTGACCATCGATTGGTCGGTGTTGAACACTTCAACCATTTGCGGAAGGGCTGGCAAATACAAATCGATGGTCAATGGAGGAAACGCACTGATGATGACGAGGAAAAATAGCATACCTGTCTTACCCAGTACTGGTTGTGGTTTCTTCAAGGTATTTCCCCGCTATCCAATAAAGGGCTTTAAATGAATGTGATTTTGGTTTTCCGAAGGCTCAAAGCTAAGCAGAAATGAAGGTTAGAGTCGCTCAAGACAATGGTGAAAAATATCTATGAACTAGCTTCTATGAATTCGTACCTATGAATGAGTTTCGATGAATCGGTCTGTACTCTGAATTGTAATACAAAGTACTATCACCCTTATAGCTAACGAGTTCAATCAGTTAATCGAGGGTAGCTTGCAACAGCCTACGACACATTGTAATGATTATCGAGTTGGACTGTTACCTTTTCTTTGGGCGCTTTTCGACTAACCCGTTTCGCTCTAAGCCACGTCTAACGCTGCTGCATAGCTTACCAAAGCGACGCAGCTCTTCGAAGTTAGGGCCTTGACCAATTGAAATGCTGTGTTCCCAATACATCAACTCACTGTCGACCATCTCCAATAGTTTCTTAGAACAACCGGAGCAGTTTCCTTTTGGCCCACAGATAAACGTCTCCGACTCGTAAAGAGGGAGTTCGTTTTTCACTTCTTCAATTAGATTGAGCATTGCCGAGTTTAAGTCTGGCTTTTTGTCTGTGAGTGGTTTCAAGCTTAGTGCTTGCGAAGCGATCACGGAAGAAGTAGTTGTGTTGGGTTGTATATTCAAAGCAGCTGATGACATATCAAAGGCCTCAAGGAAAGAAGAAGAGGCGCATGCTACTCCTCACAACAAAGTGAATCTTGATGTAGTGCAATAAGCGTGGAGAAATACCCAAAAGAGGTAGGAGCCACAAACGGTTGTGACCCCTTTAATTAAGAATCGTTATTAATGAGAGATTTTAGAATTCAGCGTCGAACTGAAACTCCATCCACTCTTTGGTCACAGGGTGGTGCAGCGCTAGCCTTTCTGCGTGTAGGTGCAGTCGGTCGGCTTTATTGCCATATAGGCCATCACCCACGATAGGCATGTTAAGGCCTTCTTCGTGTGAACAGTGAACACGCAATTGGTGTGTACGCCCTGTTTTAGGGTACAGGTAAACCTTAGTGGTTTGCTCGTTTCGCTCAATCACTTCCCATTTGGTTTCTGCAGGCTTGCCATGTTCGAAGCAGACAATCTGACGAGGGCGGTCATACAAATCACCACGCAATGGTAGTCGAATATAGCCTTCATCTTCGGTTAGAACGCCTTCAATCATTGCCACGTAACGCTTCTCGACTTCACGAGTAATGAACTGCTTCTGTAAGCTTTTGTTCGCACGTCGTGTAAGCGCAAATATTAGAATGCCAGAGGTTGCCATGTCCAAACGGTGGATAACAAATGGCCCTTCAACATCTGGGTGCATCTCTTGAACGCGTGTGTAAGCCGAATCTTTGATGGTTTTACCCGGTACGGATAGAAAGCCTGCGGGTTTGTGTACCACAACGATGTGTTCATCTTGGAACAAGATATCGAGGTCTTTACCTTCTGCTGGGTTTTCTAGCAATGGGTTGGGGTCGACTTCCAGACCTTTCATCATGTGGCCTAAAATCGGTACACACTTACTTTGGCAAGAGGCGTAGTATTTTTTGTGTTTGCGGATTTCCGACTTTGGAGAACGACCCCACCAAAATTCAGCCAGTGCCAATGGTGTGTAGCCATTTAAGTACGCGTATTGCAGCAATTTAGGCGCAGCACATTCGCCAGAGCCAGCTGGTGGAATCTTGTTTGGCGTGTTTTCAAAGATCTGGTTAAGGTCTTCAACGTTTCCTTCCGCATTTTGGAAAGCGTATTGTGAAAACAGCTTGTGCTGAAGCTGATGAGAAATGTGTGCTCTTTGCTCTTTGAGTTCTGCCAGTTGAGTGGTGAACACATCAACTTTAGCCTGCAGCACTTGCAGGGTCTGTTCCCAATTGAGCTTAAGATATTTTTGCTGATTCTTGTCTGCAACACTGGCTCTGTTTAGCTCGTTATTTAGCTGTTCGAAGGCTTGTTCATCAAGGTTTTCTTTACCTTGTTCACGTTGTTCTTTACGTGTTTTTCGGCGTTCTATAATTAATAAACGCTGAGCTTCAATCTCTTGTTCAGCTTGTGCTTTTTGTTGTGCCAGTTGCTCGCACAGTTCAAGGTATTCAGCGTTTGCTTGCAGCGCTTTAAATTTCGCATTCACAGCCATCATGTCGGCCGTGTCTTGATGGAAAAAGCTGTCGCTGCTCAGCATGTCGAATACGGGCGGTACAAAGTGAGGCCATAGATTTTGGTCGGCGATTTTCCCGGAGAAAGCAGAGAAGTACCCAAGCTCACCGTCAGGGCTTTTTACCAGTAACACACCAAACATTTTGCCGCGCCCTGCATCAGAATCCAGTCCGAAGTCATGTTGCCAATCGGTTTGTGTTTCTAGGTGCTGTTGAAGCTGATGAGCGGCAATTTCACACAATGGGTGCGGTTCGTAATAGAACGGAAAGGTGAAGCGATCTGGCAACGAATATGACTCAATCGGCTGTTGAAAGCGAGTGAAGCAGTGCTCAGGTGTGTGGCTGTTTTCTGAGTCGTGCGTTGGTTTTGATGAGTGCATAGTCGTCTTAATACTTATATCGTGGTGATAAATGGTTGTGAGTCTACTGTGTATGTTTAGATACTTTAAACACAGTACAAGGCGGCGATTCTACTCTTTATCGAAATACGCCTCAAATAAGAAATCGTTCAATGACTGGATACAAAAATTGTTGTTGAACATATAACCCCCCCAGAGTCTCACTTGAAAGTCAGAAATTAATGAGTGACCTCTCGTTTTTAATCATAGAAGGTAACTTCGTAAATTAAGGGTGGTAGCCTTGCCGCCCTCTTGTGAAACTAAGGTAACGTTATGATTCCACTCAATACTTCGATTGTATCTGGTGTCGCAATTTCTGAGATCGACGGACAAACGAAAATGCTACTAATGAAGCGTGTGAAGGGCGAGTTTTGGTGTCACGTCGCAGGCTCGATTGAAGCGGGAGAAACAGGCTGGCAGGCTATCGTGCGTGAGTTTGAAGAAGAGACCCAAATTAAAGTGGAAGCTTTGTATAACGCGCAGTTTCTGGAGCAGTTTTACGAGGCGCACGTGAATGTGATTCAGCTAATCCCTGTGTTTGCGGTGCTATGCCCACCCAACCAAGCGATTGAACTGAATGACGAGCATACGGAGTACCGTTGGTGCAATTTAGAAGAAGCAAAAGCGTTAGCGCCATTCCCTAACCAACATGCCGTCTACGATCATATCTGGTCGTATTTTGTCGATAAGCCAGTCAATCCGCTTTACCGAGTGAAATTGAACTAATACTGGTTGTTTAAGAGCGAGGGCTTACCAAGGTAAGGGGTTAAAAAGGCGCTCACTTGTGTTTGGCATAACCCCACATCCACCTTCACGCCGTGCGATTCAAGGATCGCAACACCACGGCCATTATTGCGAGGGTCAGGGTCTAGCATCGCCACCACTACGTGTTTTACACCTGCTTTAACCAATGTATTGGCGCAAGCGGGTGTTCTGCCAACAAATGAACATGGCTCTAAAGTTACGTAAGCAGTAACGCCTTCCATTTCTCCGTCCGTTTCGCCGTCATAGCCATTCAGTGCTTCAACCTCGGCATGGTTTCCACCGACTTTTTGCGTGTACCCAACAGACACCACCTTATCGCTCTTCACCAAAACGCAGCCTACTGGCGGGTTTGGTTGGCAATCAGGTAGGGCTTGGTGCGAAGCTTCAAGAGCTTGAAGCATATATTGTTGGTTCATGGTCGTTACTCAGTATGACGAGAGGGCGTAGCAGTTAGTCGTCACGCGCGGTTGATGAGTTGATTAATTACTAAAGCTAATAAGCTAACAAGTGGGGCATGTTCGATCTGATTGGGCTGTTAGTCAATGGTTTTCATTTTGAATCCGCCGCTAGTTGACAGTAACCGCTAATTAACTAACTGTGGCTAATCGTTAACTGTGACCAATCGTTAACTTGGGCCAATGAGTTAACCAGTTTTTAGACTGAACTCGTTGATCAAACCGTCTTTGCTGCGATTGGGATTCGGTGTGATCTTTAAATCAAACAAACTCTCTAAACCAAAAGCCGAAATACACTCGATGTCTCCATCGCGGTTTTGTTTTACGGCGATCGCCGTCTCTTTTTCAGGCCAGTAACTCATCGCATCCAATGAGCTTTGATAAGGCTCATCCTTGTTTCGAGTATGCATGTTGGCTTGATTGCGAACTTGCCAATTCAATTCAGGCAACCGTTGTTGAAGTAGAGCCTCATATCCAAGATCCGATTCGTAAGAGGTATCAATGGGATCAAAGTAGATCACATCAATATCATTGAGTGGAGTAGGGGAGGCATAACCATGTAGGTGATCCCAAACGAGGTTTCTCACAAAGCCCGCAGCAACATAACATAGCGGTAAATCCAACTGGGAGACACAGTCTAAAACCTGCATTCGTAAGGGATCTTGTTTGATCAACGTGACGATGCGGTTGGCTAGCGGGTCAATCATTATGATGTCGGAACACCAGTGATTTGGTAATGACGTGTCACGTTCTTGGAGATTTCACCCCATTCAGAAGCTTTGACGCGTTGCTGGTGGGCTTCGAACGCTTCTCGATTGGTGAACTCTTCGTAAATTTCAAAACGATTAGGTTGAAGCGTGCTTTGGCTGACTCGAAACACAATACAGCCAGGTTCTTCCAGTGTCAGTTCTCTATGCACAACCAAGGCTTGGGTTACTGCTTCGAGGTCGTTGTCTGGCACAAGAATATGCCCTTGTAGAATTACTTTACTCATTATTACATCCATTTCATTTTATTCATTACGGCTTTTTCTATCAAAAGCTCTATCCGTCACAAGCATAATCCCATTTTGAGTTTGTGCCGTACAGTCCAGTGTGGAGAAAAAATGACCATTTTGAATGTGACCTTAGTTACGGTGTAACCTTGTAGGGGGGAGGTAAATGTTGGGAACTAAATCCGTGTTAGTCCGGTCTATTAAATCAGTATCATTGAACTGTATTGATACTGAAATGAATTTGTCATCTTAGAGAACTAACCTTAATTTCGAACAGCGGCTCATCGGATTGAACTGAGTCATAGTTGATAACTAGGTCATACTTTGATGTAAATGGTACTCGAATCTCTATGTCTTTTGTGACTTGTGTCATTGATCTAGCCATCAAACACCGTTAGATTCGAATAGTTGGCAATAAAAATAGCTCATGAAGAGCAGTTAAAGAAAAGGAAATATCCCTTATGAAAAAAATGAGAAGAGCACAGCTTCATCGCGTTCGCATCCAATACTGGAAAGACACAGCGAAAGAAGCTTCAAAGAAATAAGCTTTAAATCGTAAAGCTTTAAAATAAAAAAGCTGAAAAGCTTAATCAAATGTAAAACGCAACAAACCGATTTCAATAGTACTCTCAAGGACCTTCATCTGGTCGGCGACTAAAGAAATCATCCCCTAAAGAGCTGACAGGCATTAACAATAATGCAATTCAATGTCAGCTCATTAATACCTCCTCTAGATTCTCTTGTTGCTTCACTCTGTTACTTCCAAGTAAAACCCCTTTGTCTTTGTCACCCATTCCTGTATCGCAAAGTCGTGATAATAAAAAAGCTCCTGATTTCTCAGAAGCTTTGATTTAGGTTTTTAGAGCAGTTGTTGTGGTCAACTAAAATTGGAGAGTAAACGAAACGCCTCAAAGATGCGTTTCGTTTGTTGGTTAGATGATATCGAGCTGATCTATCATAGCTACCACATTAGAATCACCACGAACTATTACTCTCACGTCAAAAACGCCTGAAGGAAATGTGACTAGATAAGTACTAATGTTATCGATTCTTTCCGGCGCGTATTGCGATTTACTTGGGCCATTTTTCCTGTTTCCTATAGCGGGTTTACCTGTGTAATCCCCGTTGAAGTTTTGCCCCGTCGGCACGCCATCTTTGTATAGCACTTTTGCATCTTTCCACTGACTTCCAGCCTTATATTGGATCGCTAGCTCGCCTAATGTTTTAGTATCATAACCGCTTAAAGCGATATTCATTTGTTTTATCTCTCGTCCACCTTGACTGGTCAGAGTGATGTTGGCCTCTTCTCCTCTTAGTAGTAGAGTGGAGCGTCCGTTTGTCTCTTTTTGCTTGCTGACATTAACTTGTACATCACCAAAGCTTTTAGAGGTATTCACTGGCCAAGGGCTCGCATCAGGAGCGTTTGAACCTGTTAGCTCGTCGTTAGTAAATGTTAGTGAAAGCATCGGACCAATATGGAGTTGATTGCGAGTTGACCAAACATGACCATTTACCCATTGGTTATTAATTTTGCTATCTACTCGCCAATACAAAACGTCGGTAGCATTATTAATATTAACGGATAGGCTTTTACTTGTACCAACGCTTTTAGAATACAATGGACTGCTTAAAGAAGAGTCTTGCCCGTAAGTGACTCGGAATTCACTGGCTGCATCATTATCCCATTTTAACAAAATAGGTGTATCAAAGCTGATTTCTTGTCCATTGATCGGCGAAGTCGAGTAGGCTGGGTAGTGTCCTTTTGCCAATTGTTTAATTTGCTGTTCAGACAGAGCGTAGGTGAACATCTGTACGTTATCGACGTCCATTTTATCGGATATAAATCGGGTCGATGTGTCCCATATACTATTACTGCCACCTAATGTTCTCATAAACCATGGGCCATAGGATTCAGTGTATAAGTCTCTCCCTGCGCTATACCAGTAGTTTGTTCCACCAGGGTATACACCACCAAAATCGGCAGGTAGAGGGACATGATCGTAAAAATGAGTGGGATTATCGTCTAACACCATGGGTACGACTGTGCCATCGACATATGTGCTTACGGTGTTCTTTTGTCTGTCTATGACCCAAGTAACGATATGAGGTTTATTATCGTTGACGGTTACCGCATCAGGAGCCGCGTAGGCATGAATCTCATGTGGTCGTTGCCCGAAGTTCTGCTGAGTGAAGAGTTGTCGACTCACTAATGTCCAGCCTAACCCCTTTGCTGGCGCGCCTTTGGCTTCTATTCGGTGGCGGTTTCCGTTGAAATAGGAAAGCGCGTAGCCGTCATCTAATTTACCTTGACCAATAAGGGCTAATTCTTGTGTTGTCGAGTCAAGCTCCCCAGAGCTAAGTCGAGAGATAAAGTCACCGTCTTGAGTGAAAACTAATGATACTGAGAAGCTCGACTTACCAGGAACAAGCTCATGAGGCATATAATCACGAAGGCTCATCGTGTTGTTTTTTTCGTAAACAGTATCGTAAGAGCCTTCCATAAGGAGTTGCTGAACAAAGCCTAAATTTTGGTACTTTGAGTTTTGATGCGTTAATGAAACAAAAGACTCTTTACCGGCTAAGTTATGCACTTGGTCGACTCTGTGGTTATCTCCGCTATAATTTTTCAGGTCATGTCTTGTCGTGTATTGATTTTTCTTAAAGAAAGCTACGCGAGAATCAGAAAGTACTTTTACGTGTACTTCAGATTCATCTTTCATTCCGGAATCATCAATAATGGTGTAATTGAAGTGGTCGTCTCCGACGAAGCCTTTCGGGGCTTGGTAAGTTACATTACCATTTTCTTCCCAAGTAATACGACCGTAAGCAATAGAGTGGCTATCTACACTATGAACTTTGATCTTTCCGCCGGGCAAAGGTCCATTGGCGTCAAAGTCATTGTCTAATACATTGATGGTGGCTTTTTGATCTCTGGTGATATCTAAATGATCGATATTAGCATTAGGGCTGATCGGCGATTGTAGTGCGCCAACAATCGTCCCTTTCGTTGCTCCTGGAGAGGACTTCATCACAGAGATTGCGTTCGTTGGAATGAGTTCAACGGCTCCCATTACACTGTTGGTTTCTGGGCCAATGTTATGCCCTAGATTGAAAGCATGACCTACTTCATGCAATGTACACCAAGCAGAAAGACTAAATCCACAAAGGCTACTTAAACCTGCGTTACTACCCGAATTTCTTGCACCTTCTAGAGTGTGTAATAACGAAAATTTCCCTTTGAGTTTTTCACGCAGCTGCTGATTTTGAGAGCCTTTAGTTACGGAACCAGCCTTTTGGACAATTAAGCCTCCGGGATAGCTAAATCGAATAAGAGCGTCACGTGTAAATACGTAATCTAAAAAGTTTGCCATATAATCTAGAGCCCCAATGGTCGACTCTAAGTTGTTCCCAAAGGCGCGAGTATAGGCATCTTCTGTCGCGATAAAAGCGATATCCGCTCGCTGAAGGTAAAAGTCACTGTTGCTAGGGATTGGGCTAGCTAAGGATGGTGCCTGCAGTTGATGAGAGTCAGAGGTAAGCTGTAAATCAGCCGGTGAACGGTTGATATCAACCTTGTTGCCTAAATGCGCAGCCTTTTGCGCTATAGGGAGGTCGCTGATTTCCCAACTTTTTATTCCGCCATAAAAGACTCGGCCATAGAATTTGTTGTTACCGTCAACATAGCCGATGATCATTGATTCGGGCTGGCCAACCACTTTACCACGATAACTTCTGACTTCAGGGGTGTAGCTTAGTGCTTGAGCTTGTGTGGACTGGCCTGCATTGAGGATATAAAACTTGGCATCTTTTTGTCTGACAGAGAATTTTTCTAATTTAATAACATGGGACTCACCTGCCATTTTAACTGTCTTCGAAAAAGAGTAAGGGAGTTTTTCATATTGTGCTATGTCGTTAGAACTCGGACCCGGTGATGAATCACCACCACAGCCCGTGGCTAAAATAGAAAATAGGGTAGAGATAATGATGTTTTTTTTAATCATTCTTAACTTACTTTAAAGTCGGGGGTATCAATAATTATATCATTAAGTATATGATAATTGTATGTTTACGTCGTGTGCTTACAATAATGACAATCTTCGTATTTAGTTTCAAATCTGTATTTAGATTGAAAGTCATTTGACAAAAAGTACAGGGTAATAACGTGCCGACAATGAAAGAGCCTGATAATAAAAAGCTCCCGTTTTCTTGGGAGCTTTGATTTGGATTTTGATATCTGCAGTTGTTACCTGTTCATGAGAGATAACATCAACGTCAGGAAGATTACTCTAACGTTGGAAGAGTGTTTTCAAACTGACATCGTCCGTTCGGTTTAGCTTCAAGCTCAGTAGATAACCGCCAACACCAATCAGTACGTAAATACCTAAAGACAAAACAGGCGCTTCTGTGAGCGCGCTGAATGGGTTGCTTGCTGTGAGCACTTTCATTGGCAGTGATGCAATGAGAGATAGGAAGTCGTTGATGCCATAGAACCCAAACACGGCGACAGAGAGGAACTTAATCGCATAGCTTGAGATAAAAATGACAAGCAATGGCGAGTTCACTAGCTGTGAAATCGCTAGGGTAACAGTTGCCAGTGGTAATAGAACCAGTGCAACTAACATCATTCGGCCAAAGAACACGACCCAGTTGCTCAACACATAAAACAGAGATTGTTGCTCAACCAATAGCGCCAGTTGTTGTTCGCTTGAGATGTTCAATACCCAGAATAGGAAATCTGCGAACAGCACCAACAACGCACAGATAGCTGGAATAACCATTAAACCGAAGCCTAGCTTCACGCCGTGAGTCATAGCATTGGATACTGGCATACTTCTCCAAAACATCGAACTGCCTTCCTGTCGCTCTTTACGCAGCGTTTTAGGGATGTAAAGCGTCGAAAGTATGAGTGAAATAAGGCCCGCACCAAAATAGATCACTGAGTTGAGATCTTGTGCGAATTCTCTGTGGATATCGCTCACGTCACCGTTCACTTGCATTTCGAAGAAAAACTCATGCTGCGCTGCGCCATTAAAGAACAGACTGACGAACAGCAAGAAACCACATAACGCGATAAACAGAGGCAATCGAGTGTTAATTTTGTGCTCAATCAGTTCTTTTTCTAGCATGTAAAAACTTGGGTGCATTATGCCTTCTCCATCTGTGTTGCAAGGAATAGGTCGGCCAGACCAACGTTGTAGATGTTACCGAGTGATTCAACCTGCGTTTTGTATTGACCTTCCAATAACCATTTAGTGGTTCCTAGCCCAGGCTGTGAGCTCAGTGGATTGAGTTTCTGGATTTCACTTGAGTGGTTGTTTGCGACATCGATAATGAAATAGTCGTTCTCGATGTCTTCCATGCTCTTTTGCAGCACACAATGGCCTTGTTTCAGAATCAAGACATCCGTTAATAGGTGTTCAATCTCTGAAACCTCATGGCTGGCGATGATCATCGCGCGTTCGCCGTCATGGAACCACTCTAGGAGGTGGCGATAAAAAGTATCGCGGTAGAGCAGATCTAGACCTAGAGTTGGCTCATCTAAGATCAACACTTGAGTGTCGGTCGCGATAATGATTGCAAGGTGAAGCTGTACCTTCATCCCTTTAGAAAGCTGTTTGATCGTTGAAGACAGCTTAATGTTGGTGCTGCTTAGTGTTTGCTCTGCTTTTGGCCTGTTGAAGCTCGGGTGTACACCTTCGGTGTATCGAAGTAGTTGTTTTACTGTCATCCACTCGGGTAGTACGTTAACGTCTGAGATGTACGACAGGTGCAACATGAGTTCTGCATGCTGGTGGATAGGGTGGTAGCCGTTAACTTCTATCTCACCTTGATAGCTGTGTCCGCCAAGTAGTGATTTGATCAGAGTCGATTTACCCGCGCCATTGTGGCCTAGAAGGCCAAGCACTTGCCCCGGTTTTAACTCAAAGCTGATGTTCTCTACACCCACTTGATTTAAATAGGTTTTGGTTACGTTTTTCACTGAAAGTAAAGTACTCATGACTTGTCCTTTATATATTGTTCTAGCTGTTTCACGAGTTCTTCGACACTCATATCAATGATGCCTAGCGTCTCAGCGATGGCTGGGATCTGTGTGTTGATGAATGATTGGTGTGCAGATTCTTTCAATTTCTGAAGTGCCCCTTCTGCGACATACATACCTTGGCCGCGTTTTTTCTCGACTAAGTCTTCATCAACCAGTAACTGATAGCTTTTCATGACAGTAAGGTGGTTGATTTTAAGATCGGCGGCAACAGCACGCACTGAGGGCAATGCTTGTTGTTCTAACCAAACACCTTGAAGAATTTGGTCACTGATCTTTGCAGCTAGCTGCCTAAAGATCGGCTGGTCGTCTTTCCATTCGGTCATAATTAAAATTGCATGGTGATATACATATGTACAACACTAAACTTTTTATTCAGATTGGCAAGGTTTTTATAAAAATGAAGAGTATATTTTTATGTTTGGGAGAAATGTATTGGGTTATGAGAACACTTGAAGCCTACTTCCTTGTGGGCTCTCAAGTCGTTGTATGATTAATTGCAATTAAACAAGAAAAGGGAGGTCATCAATATTTAAATGGGGTGGGAGATAATTACTCCTCGGAGTGACTAGGTCTACTGTACAGATAACCTTGGTGTAGGTTGTAGCCTAACTGACACAGGATATATTGCTGCCTGCGCGTCTCGACACCTTCATAAATCATCGTGATGTTTGATAAGCGTCCAATCTCCGATATATTAAGCAATACTCCTTGATGATAATCTCCTGACTCGATATCTTTAACAAAGCAGCGATCCAGCTTTAGGTAGGTCGGAGAGATAGCACTAATGATCTCAATGTTGTTGTTACCTGTACCAAAGTCGTCTAGCGCGATGGTGATTCCAAGATCTTTGACCATTTTGATGTTGTCGATGACCTCATAGCCATAGCCAATATTTGAATACTCTGTTATTTCTACGACAAACTCATTCGCTTCCATCGTGACTAAATGCTCTTTGAGCTTCGTAAAGTTAGATCCCACCAACGCACTCGGGCATACATTGACACCGTAGATATCATGGCTGTTGTCTAATTTCGCTTTTTTTACTGTTTCAATGATTAAAATAGTATGAAAGGTCAACAAATTAGTACGTCTCATGGTGTTGATGAAACTCAGAACGCCTACGTTACGCACTCTAGACAATAACTCGTAATATAAAACGCTATTGTCATCAGTGTTGATTATAGGCTCTTCCTCGAAGGATATGTGTCGCCAACGAAGCAGGTAAATACCAAAGCCAAGAATATATGCGCGATAAAGTAGCGTGGCGATCACCAGAGAAAAAATTACCCACAGAAGCACAATATCGTCACTGTAGAAAGTGATGGTTGCACCTGTTGGAAGTGGGGCTTGATAAATAGGCTGACTGTTTTCGCCTAGGTTTAATATGTAGTGACCATTTTTTTGTATGGAAACTGAATCAACCAAAAGAGGGAGTAATGAGTTCTTATATCTAGCTTCAATAGACCATTTAGAAATGCGCGCAATGAGTTCGATGTCCTCTTTGGGGTCTGAAAAGTGTGAATAAGCAAAATCTAGGCTATCGTCAAAGTTTTCAATTTGGTCTAGTTCAACCATTTTTGATTGCGTTTTTGATATGTAGCATGAACCATAAGGCGTTGTCATCAAAACAGAATCAAGGTTAAGTGAGTGCCTCAATGCGTACACTGCGACTTCGCTATCACAGCCATAGTTCATTACTTCCTCTACTATTTGCTTTGCGTTTTTACTGTATTCATCTGCAATTTTCGTTGTATAAAGGATTTGGAAGAAGTAGACAACGAACAAAAAAAATGAAGAAACGGTACAAACAGCTATAAAGCCTCTGATCAACTCTTTTTGGTAAGTGTTGAGCATCAGCTTCAACATCTCGATATGGCTGAGCTTGAATTGGTTGATGTTGTATTTTGGTGTTATACGGTTGGTTGTACTTTTATCTAGGTCGATAAAATAACCAACCTTATAAAGGTTCGAGATAAGTTCACTATTATGGTTAATTTTTGCTTTCTTACACAGATTCCTATACTTTTTTCTTATCGAAGCAATAATGTTCTTTAAAGCGTACAAGCTGAACTCTTCATCGAAGTGTAATTTAAATGACTTTTCAACATCTCTAGCAGATTGAGGGTTTGATATTGATGAGTGTTCAATAAGATATTTAAAAACAAAACTTTCTTTACTATTAAGACTTTCCTCTGATATCTTATTGCTGTTTCTTTTAATGTATATTTTTTCTTCATTATATATTAATTGCAAGCTCTCATAGTTATTGTTTATATTGAAAGAACAATGCATAGCTCAACTCCTAAGCGATAGTTATTATATTTACGTGATTGATATGTGATGCTGGGATTTTCATTCAACCTAAGAGTCCTTTCTAAATAACATAACTAAAATGTCACTATTTCTCTCAAGATGGTGATACTAATCGCAGATTTTTGGGGTCAATGACAGGTTATAGAGATGTTCACCCAAAACTTGAATTTATAAATAAAAGTCGATGATTTACAAGGGTTAAAGTGGATTTATCCATTTATTTTGGTATTTATCCATTTCTAGGGGCTGGATTTTAACTTTTTGTCTTGTTCTATAATTTTTGTGATTTCCCATTGGAAAGCTAATTTAGCTTTTGGTTTTATACGATTAAATTATTTATATGTCAGTTAACCCCGGTTTTTTTTATGATTATCTCGACATGGTCCCTTATTGTTAATTTTGATAATATAGTTTTAATTTCTATTGAACTTGTTTTTACTTCTGTTATAGGACTGTTTATATAAGGATGGCTTGATTTTATTTTAATGTCACTTAAGTTTGTGTTATTTAAGTTTATGTAAATAAAGGAAATAAACCCAAGAGCACCCAGTCAACAAGAGAAGGTAATATCTAGTGTTATTTTTCAGGGCATATTGTAAGTGGGTATACTTTGGCTGGTTTAATATTGATAGTTATATTAATGTGGTATTGGGGAGTAATTTAATTACAACTAACCAAAGTGTAAACTGTCTAGACTTTGGTTAGTTGTAAAATTTACGTAATCGGTATAGTTGATAGCATTTAAGCATTTACATAATTATATTGCGCTTGGGGAATTTAATTGCTTTGGTAAGTAAACCCCTTTGGTAAGTAAACCCCTTAGAGCCGAGTTATCTACTAGACAAAAATCGCATTTCGACTTCATCGGGTGGGATAGGTTTGCTGAACAGAAATCCCTGTAAATATTGATATCCGCAACTGGTTAAGAAAGCTTTTTGTGTTTCAGTTTCTACGCCTTCCGCAACCACCTTAAGCCCCAATTTTTCACAGATAGCATGGGTGGCTTGGACAATCGCTTTGCTCCCTTTATAGGTACCATGGACGAAGCTCTTATCTAGCTTAACGGTACTAATTGGCAAGTCATGTAACATCGAGAGTGAGGAGTAGCCAGTGCCGAAGTCGTCAAGGTGTAGCTCAACTCCTAGCGCTGAAATATCGTCTAATGCTTGTCTGACTTCACCGTGTTTGAAGATCATTGAGGATTCAGTGATCTCAAGGGCGATACTTTTAGGTTGTATGTTGTAGAAGTTGAGCATTGCCGATAGCTGCTCTGCAAAAGTAGTGTGCATCTGAATACACGAGATATTGATGCTCATTATCAATTCGTCATCAAATTCTCGGTGCCATATCGACAGCTGCTTAAGTGCAGAATTAAGAACCCACTTTCCGAGTGGAACTATCTGTCCGGTTTCTTCCGCTAGGCTAATAAATTCATCAGGCTTGATGTTGCCAAGATCTTTGTCCGACCATCTTAGTAAGGCTTCAAACCCTTTAACTTTGTCGTTATTGGTGTCCATTATCGGTTGGTAATGAAGATTGAGGTCATCACATTCTAGTGCCAGAGTTAACCTATGGCGTATCTCTACTTGCCGATGCAGAATCTGCGCTAAATTTGGAGTAAAGGTTTGGAAGCGGTTTCGACCATTGGCTTTGGCAATATGCATCGCCATTCCGGCCTGTTTTAACAATGATTCTTTATCCGTGGCATTATCTGGATAATGAGCAGAACCTATGCTGCAACCTACAGATAAGGTACCAATTCCTTTTATTTGGAAGCTTTTGTTCAAAGAATCGATAATGCGAGAGCAGAGTAACGGGATATTTTGATTTTTTCGGGCGTGAGCAATAACGATGAACTCATCACCACCAAAGCGACCAATTGTGCATGTTTCGTCGAGGATCTGTTTAAGACGCTTGCCAACTTTTTTGAGTAGTTGGTCACCAACACTATGCCCATAAGTGTCATTCACCAACTTAAAGCCATCAAGGTCAACAAACATCAATTCAAAGGGCGAGCGACAGGCAATACTAGATTCTAGTCTTTTGGTGATCCCGCGGCGGTTGTAGAGCTCAGTGAGACAGTCGTGCTCTGCGTTATATCGAGCTTTAATCAAATTTTCTTTTTGCTTCGTGGTACAGGTTAGGTTTAATAGCAATTCACTTTTGTCAAACAACCACTTCCCATGGACATCAAAGTAGTGGGTTTTATTTTCAATTTGACAGCTGACTTCCTCCAAAATGTCTCGACCTTTACGAGCTGAAAATAACCATTGGTCTGCAACTTCTTCGCTTGAAACAAAATCGGATAGGCGACTAAACGGTGAGCCGTAGTTTTTAGAAAAAGCGGAGTTTGCACTCACTACGCCTCCCACTTTGTCAAATAAAAGAGAGAGATTAGAACCATCAGAGTAAGTGAGATCGCGTTTTAAGCTCTCTTCTTCTGCGATGACTTGCGCTAGCATCCCTGTTCGGCCATCGGGTAATGGGATTCCAGAGAAAAGACATAGTGCGCGTTTAGAAATGTATTTTGGTGTGAAGTTCCACCAAGTCTTTACACTTTGATTTCGCAGAAATTGTCTTTGATATTCTTCAAGCGTTGCTTCGATCGCCTTTGACATTTCAACACCAAAATCGCGTGAGGTCAGTTCAAATAGAGATTCAGACTCCCAAAGAGGGAGGGCACTGCTGTTTGCCCAGGTTATTCGCTTATTATCAATGTCATATATCCAGATAGGACACTTTAGATGTTCGAAAGGTTGGTAGCTGGTCATCATAATAAATTCGGGGAACTCATACTTTAATCGATTTATGTAGACAGATGTCGTGCTTTGGCAGTGCGTCTATCAAATTGAACTCTGATCTTTAACAGCCATGAAGGAGCTATGTGTTTAAGAAAAATCAGGCGCTAAAGATAAATTAGCGAAAAAAATAGCGTTTAAAGATTCAATGAACGGATAATTTTGGTCACTTTTCCTTCCGGGGTGCTTTCGATGACATAGCCTTTATTGTCACCAAAAACCTCCCCATTGATGAAGTTCCAACCATCTGGTGTCTTGATGATCTCTTTAGGGAAGTTATCGTCGAACATTGAATGACTTGTGTATACCGTTTCAATGGCTTCAAATAATAGCTGAGCTTGATCTTGGCTAGTAACGACGAAGTCTTCTTTAAGGCACATCGTTAATTCTGGAAGGGGTTGAGTCGTGAAAGGTTCAGTCATCGCGCCTACGACCCCATTATGTGAATAGAAGCGATATGAACCAGAGCTACTCTCGTTGCCATCTGGAGATTTAATGCTTGGGGTTGTTAGGTAGAAATTACAGTTGAAGACCATCTTTTGGATAATACTATTTTGTGGCCTGACTTGAATATCTATCCAAGAGCTTACTTGCGCTTTGATTTGATTCATCACCTCATGTTTATTAGGGGCAGCGGTGACTCGTGTTGCCAACAAAGCGGTCATGGTCAGTAACATTAAAAGCGATTTATTCATCTTTAAGTGGCCTTGTGACAAAGTGACTTTTGTTTAATCAGTAAGTCACGGTTGTTTATTATTGGAGTGAATGATTAACCGAATAAATGTTACTTGAAGAACACTCTATTTTATAGAGGTGGGCATATGCTTGAAGGTTGAAAACACTATTTGGTGGGTTAAGTAATCGTTTTCGCTGGGTGGTAAAATTAACATGGTGGTTATAAAGCCTATCAATTTGTTCATTTGCAGTGTTACTAACTGTTGTGTTATTAATGTGTGGTAAGTTGATTTGAATGAGTTTTGTAAAATATTTTAATGTAAGTGTACGTAAGAAGGTAAGCAAACGTAAGCGCTTAAGAGTCTAAGTTTTCCGATTTTGATTGAAAATCAATCAACAAGTGAGCATTTTTTGTTGCTGAACGATGGTTTGTAAACGTGTATGTACAGAAGCGATTAATATGTTTTGCGTACGGTAAATTGGTGACTTTAATAACAATATTGATGATATATGAACAGTATATATACTGCCCTCGCTTTTAATAAATGCTGGTGATAGAAATGTCGAAAACCAAAGTGCTGATTGTCGAAGATGACCAGGCGATAGCGCGTTTAACTACGCTTTACCTCGAAGCTGAAGGCTACAATGTTAGCGTTGTCCATGAGGGGGATTTGGCAATTGAAGCGATCCGCAGTATTGAACCCGATCTCGTTCTGTTGGACTTGATGCTTCCTGGGTTGAGTGGTGCACAGATTTGTCGACAGGCTCGCGAATTCTACAACGGATTGATCTTAGTTTTGACGGCCTCTGCCGATGAAATGAGCGAGGTTAGTTTATTTAAGTTTGGCGCGGATGATTACGTCGCAAAGCCTATTCGTGGTCATGCTTTATTGGCTCGGATTGAAGCACTATTGCGTCGCGCAGCCCCTGTTGCTGAGCCTGACATGACCGCTGAAACCCCAGGTGAAATTGTGATCAACAGTACAGCTCAAAGTGCCACTCTGTATGGACAGAATCTAAAGCTCACCTCTGCCGAGTTTGAAATTCTAAATCTTCTTGTTAATAACATTTGTCAGGTTGTTACTCGAGATCAATGTTGCCAGTTATTTAGAGGTATTGATTATGCCTTTAACGACCGCTCTATTGATATGCGTGTTTCAGGGTTGCGCCGGAAGCTGCGTATGCATGCAAAAGATAAGCAGTTGATCCGTACGGTTCGTAACAAGGGGTATATGCTGGTTGTATAAGTCTATTGCGGTGAAACTTCGCTCTGTTTCTATGTTTACTCGTTTGTACCTTGGGATCGTGACTGGGATGTCGGCAACGATATTTTTGTTTTGGAACCTTGGTGAAGGACACATGCGACGAACCGAGATCGAAACGTTCCTCAATGATGGCATCTACTTTTCTGAGCAGTATGTTCGTCAACACAACCGAGAAAATTCGCTATATAAAGAACTCGACAGAACAGGCTACCAACAATTTTACATCTTTAATTTACACCTGTTGGAGAATTGGTCGGGAGAGGCTCCGTGCCAACGATGCGAGTTATTTACCATCTTAAATAGTGTACCGATATACCTAAGTGAAAATAATCTCTATTCGGCAGTATTTCAGCTACCAAATTCTAAGTTTAGCTTTGTGTTCAGTGAGGTAGGTGATTTCTTCTCACCTGAGATTGAATGGTATGAAGATTCAGAAAGAAACTTTTTTATAGGGCTTTTGTTGGCCGTTATCTTCGCTATCGGAGCAA